>DASTFJ010000254.1:0-8697 GCA_035708745.1 Thermomicrobiales bacterium
CCCGGTTCGGCGGCATGCCGGCGGGGATGATCGCCGCGCAGATGCGCCAGCCGTTGCGCCGGAAAGAGACTGCCCGCGTCGTCCAGCTCCTCGAGGAAATATTCCGTGCGGATCGACGGATGATCGCGCCCGAATTGCTCGATCTGGCGTCGCACATGGCGGCCATAGGCCGGAATTATTTTCGCGACCTCTTCCCAGCCGACTTTCCAGACTCGGGTTCGACCGTCTTCCCGCTGTTGCGGCGAGAGATGCGCGATCTGCCGCGCGAGCAGCGTATCCCGCCGCCAGGCGGTGCCGAGGAAGAGGGTAGTGGCATTGGTGGAGGCGCCCATCGGGGTAAAGACGGTGTCCCACAGCAGGGGATCGATATCCTGCGCCTCGTTGGCCACCAGCAAGAGACTGGCGGTTTGCCCGCGCTGGCTGGCCCGCGGGGATGCGGAGAGAAAGCGGGCCGACGCTTCCCCCAGCTGCACCACATATCCCTGGCGCAGCTGCAGCACGGGGGGCGCGAAGCGAGAGCGCAGGCGGTCGTAGAGCCGGTCGCGCATCAGCGCCGCTTGCGGGTGAAACGTGGGCGCCGCCAGCACGACCGATCCTCCTGCCTCGCGATGCACCATCAGCAGAAAGGCAACCACCTGGGCGAGCATTTCGTCCTTGCCCGATTGCCGGCTGAACATGACCGCGAATTGCTCGCCCCGGCCGTCGAGCACACTCTGGAGGATCTCTCCGGCTGGGTCCCATTGATACGGTCTGAGGGCAAAGGCGGCTTCGAGGGTACCGGAGAACCGATCGATCCGGGCCAGCGGGAACTGATCGGGGTGGAGTTGGCTCAGCTGCTCGAGCATTGCCCCAGGACCGGCCGTCAGTGACCGATTCCCATCGCGCGCAAGGCGATCTGCACGACGATCGAGGCGGCAATGAGCCAGAAGATGCCGTCGATCCGGTCCCGGATCTCCTTCACGTCGGTGGCGAGCTCTTCGACTTTGGCGCGGGTGACGACCTCGTAGGCGGTGCCCGGCGTCAAATCGACCGGATCGCGCGCGGCCACTCCAGGGAACGGCAATACGTTCCCGTCTTCGATGGTTTCGTTCATGTTTTCTCCTTGCTGGTTCGTTCCATCGCAGTCGATCGAAACGTTCTCCCCCTGGAGATTCGTGTTGCTAACAAGGGCGGCCACAGGGACGCTCCGACACGGTTGTTGCGGGGTTGGCCCGCCGCAACGGGGATCGATCACTTGAAACGGGTGAGGTACGGTTTTTTCGGGGCCACGATGGACGGGGCGGGCCGGCCAGCGGCACGCGCGGCGCGCGCCTCTTTTTCCAGATCGACCATCATCTGATTGAGGGTTGCGATCAATTCCCCCTCCGACTCTCTCGCGGTGGGGCGAACGACTCTCAGCAGCTGTGCCGTGCATGCGGCCAGGCGCGCGACACTGCTGGCGAGCTGGTTCGCGTCCTCGACATCATTCAGGACCTTGGCGAGCGCAAAGCGGACCGCTCCCAATTCCTGATCGATCCCCTGAATGGCGGCGGCTTCCTCGATGACCGTCTGTACCGGCCCGTCGATCAACCCGTCGTACCCGCCCTGGGCAAGACGCTCCTGAAAGCGCTTCCGTAGCTCCGCGCGCCGCTCTGCTTCCTCTTCGCGCCGCTCTGCTGCCTCCTCGCGGCGATGGTTCCCATGGTGATGGGTGTGCGTCATCGTCACCTCCTTTTCTCGATTGCGGAAACAGAGACAGCAAAATGCGGCACGATGTGGACAAATCTGGGCAAATCTTCACATCTGGACCTGCCCGGTCGCCCTGACGATGGAGTCAACGGGGCACGCGCTTCTCGGCCATTCGGTGTACAAATAGAACGCAAACTCGCCGGGAGGTCCCCGGCGAGTGGTAATGGTTTACACGTTACTGAGGAGTTCGAACATGAGGCGAATCTACGCGCTGGCGGCACTCGTCGCCCTGACCCTGAGCCTGCTGGCCCCGAGTCTCACGAGTGCGCAGACGGGCACCCCTGCCACCGGATCGACCGGCAGCTTCGGCGTCCCGGTGGGGACTGCCGTGCCGTATATCGGCTCGGACGGCGCCGAGGTGGGCACCATCACGGTCAACAGCGTCACCGATCAGTTCGAAGGATTCGATCAGTCCAGCGCTCCCCAGCGTGGTTACCACTACGGGATCGCCGACATCACCATCACCAACACCAGCAACCGGCCGTTCGAAGTCGATCCGGGTTCGTTCATGGCGGTCGATTCCGATGGCTTCATCGCGCAGCAGCCGTATATCACCTTCACCGATCCCTCGATCACTGCGCTGGAATATTCCGATGCGCTCGCGCCCGGCGATTCGGCCACCGGTGCGGTCGCATATTCCCTCTTCGGGGATTCCACCATCCAGGGCATCCTGTACAGCCCGACCTACGACCGGATCGTCACCGTGCTCGACCTGCGCACCCAGCCGGTTGCCGTGGGCACACCGGTGTCGATCCTGAACACCTCCGGGGCCGAGGCTGCCCAGGTGACCGTCGATAGCATCGCCGCTCCCTTCGAGGGCTACGACGCCTCGTCGGCTCCGCCGCGGGGCAGCTCCTATGTGGCTGTCGAAGTGACGGTCACCAACACCGGCTCCGGGGTCCTCAGTGTCAGCCCATCGGATTTCTGGGTGATCGACGCCGACGGCTTCGTGCTGAGCTCGAGCTACGTCGGCCGCACCGACACCACCGTGCCGGACTACGACTATCTCGATCTCAATCCCGGCGATTCGCAGCACGGAATGCTGATCTACCAGATCTACGAGGGCGTTCCCATCGACAAGATTGCCTATGGCGACGGCTATACCTCGATCCAGGTCGTGGCCGATGTCGATGCCTCGTCCACCACGGCCTCGGCGCCGGCCATCGGCGCCGCTGTACCGGCGGCGACCGCAACAGTGGGTTTGGCCGAGGCGACCGTTGAATCTGGTTCCACGACCGCCAGCACCTCCGATTGCGAAGGGCTGGTCGAATGGGGGCTCGATCTGGTCGACCGCATCGGCCGGGCCGCGGACCTGACCGCGCCGTTCCAGACCCAGGATGCCTCGACCCTGGATGCCGCCACGGTGCGTGATGTCGCCGGCCAGCTGCGCGCCATGGGCGACGAGCAGGCTGCCAGCAATCCGCCGGCCGCCGCTGCCGAGCTGAACACCATCATGACCGAGCAGTTCTACTACGCGCTGGCCGACGCGGTCGATACGATCGCCAACGCGCTGGAGCAGAACAATGCCGCGTCCGCCCTGGCCGGCCAGATGGCCGCTCAGGCGGTGACCAAGGTCTTCGACGAGGGCGGCGTCTACGACATCGCCACCGAGGCGCTCACCACTGCGTGCCCGAACGAGGTGAACCAGCTCGACGCGCAAGCCGGCAGCTAAATCCTCCTCGCTCGAAGAGCGATCGGCGCGCCGGAGCGGATAGTTCGCTCCGGCGCGTTTTCGTTTCTTCGCCGAAAGCCGCTACACTCGACAGAGCTACATTCGAACTCAGCCGGAGTCGACGCTGTGACCACACTCGCCGCCGAACATTGTGTCGCCTGCAAAAAGGGCGCCCCTCGCGTGACTGCAGAGGAGATCGAGCTCCTCCAACCGCAAATCCCCGAATGGACTCTGGTGGAGTCCGAAAACGGCGACCGGCTCGAACGGACCTACCGCTTCGGCAACTTCATGGAAGCCCTCGCCTTTACCAAGCGGGTCGGCCGCCTGGCGGAACGCGCGCAGCATCATCCAACCATCTGCACCGAATGGGGCAAGGTGCAGGTGACGTGGACGACGCACAAGATCCACGGTCTGCATCACAACGATTTCATCATGGCGGCCCGGACGGATCGGCTGTTCAATTTGCAAGACACCGCGGCGCGGGATTAGGAACTGAGGCCTGGGCCCTGAGTCCTGAGACGATATTCGCAGTCAGCAGTCAGCAGTCAGCAGTCAGCAGTCAGCAGGAGATAGTGGGCGGTCGAGCTTGGGCACGAGTGGGCAGAGACACACTCCGCTACGACCGGCCGTGTCTCAGGGCTCAGGACCCCGGTTGCGCCGTTTCTGAACTTTGTTATGCTTATTTCGATAGACAACTCAGGAACTATCGTTGCGTTTCTCGAATGGAGTGATCATGGCTAGCTACGCGAATCCCGATGCCCTCGTCGATGTTGCCTGGGTGAAAGAGCATGCCGGCGATCCGAATGTCCGCCTCGTCGAGGTGGATGTCGACACCACCGCCTACGACAGCGGGCATATCCCGGGCTCGGTTGGCTGGAACTGGCAGGTCGACCTGCAGCAGCGCCCGGCTCGCGATATCCCCACCAAGCGTGAATGGGAAGCGCTGCTTTCCCGCTCCGGTATCACGCCGGACACCACCGTGGTGCTGTACGGCGACAATCACAACTGGTTTGCCGCCTTCGCCTACTGGCTGTTCAAGTACTACGGGCATGACAAGGTCGTGCTGCTCGATGGCGGCCGGGCCAAATGGCTCGCGTCCGGCGGCGAGACGACCACCGATGCTACGACGGTCGACGCCACCACCTACAAGGTGAGCGGCACCCGTGAAGCGCTGCGCGCATATCGGGACGATGTCAGGGGCACCATCGGCAACGACGGCGCCGTGTTGATCGATGTGCGCTCGCCCAAGGAATTCTCCGGTGAGCTGCTGGCTCCCGAGAACCTGCCGCAGGAAGGCGCTCAGCGCGGCGGTCACGTTCCCGGCGCGCAGAATGTCCCCTGGGCGAGCTCGGTTGCCGAAGACAGCACCTTCAAGCCGGTCGAAGAGCTGCTCGCCATCTACGGCGGCAAGGGCGTCGAGGTGAATAAACCCGCTATCGCGTATTGCCGTATCGGTGAGCGCAGCGCCCACACCTGGTTCGTGCTCACCGAGCTGCTGGGAGTCGAAGACGCCCGCAACTACGATGGTTCCTGGACCGAATGGGGTTCGCTGATCGGCGCGCCGATCGAGCGCTGATCGATCTCCATCGCCTCTGAACAACGAGCCGGGATGCAGCGTTGCATCCCGGCTCGTTGCATCGAACCGCTGGGAATGTCGCCGTGCGGCTGCTATTCCTCAGAGGCCGGAGCGCTCTTGCGCAATGCCCGCGCGGCCAGCCAGGCAGCGGCGCCACCCGCCGCCGCGACTCCGAGCCAGGGCGCCGCATCGACCGGGGCCGGATCGGAGCCGGTGTCCGGGAGGACCGTAGCCGGCGGTGTTTCGGGCGTTTCCCCGCCACTGACGGTGACACTGCCCACCATATTCGAATGGAAGTTGCAGTGATACGACACCGTGCCGGGTGAATTGAAGGTGAAGCTGAACGTTGCGCCGGGATCCAATGAGCCGGATTCGAAACTCCCGTCGTCAGCCGATACCGTGTGTACCGTCGCGCCTTGATTGGTCCAGGTGACGGTGCCGCCGGCAGCGACGGAGACCGAGCCGGGATCGAACGCGAAGTCGACGATGGCGACCGAAGCCCCTCCCTGAGCCATCGCGGTGCGTGGATCGCCAATGATGCCGAGCGGTCGCGCGACAAGGGCCGCGCCGGCTCCTGCGGCCACCCCCTTGCCAACCGCGCGCAATAGCTGTCGCCGCGAACGAGTACCAGCGAGTCGTTCCGCAACTGAGTCCATCATCGTACTGTTCCCCCCATACACACATGAACGTGCGGCCTCGCCACATCGACGTGCGAGGCGCCACATGCGTGCCAATTCGACGCCGCTCACGCCTGTGAGCGGTCTGGTCAGGAACGACGCCGGTCGTACGCTGGGCCTCGACGACGAACTGGGCAGGTAGCAGTGGATGAGAACGCGTGGGCCCGGGAACGATTGACGATAGCCTGTTCCCAGCGATACGGGAACCATCGCAGCGCGGATCACTACACACCGCGGTCGTCCGAACGGCCAGCCCGGTATGACAAGAGGCAGCGGGTCGTTTCGACCCGCTGCCTCAGATTTCGCTGACTTCGGTCTTCGGCGCTAGTCGCCGGCAGGGGCGGGCTCGATCGACGCGGACCGCTCCAGGCGGATTTCCGGCAACCAGCGCAGGAAGCTGGGCAGATACCAGTTCCATGTGCCGAGCAGGCGCATGCTGGCCGGCACCAGGATGCAGCGGACGATGGTGGCATCCACCAGCACCGCGACCGCCAATCCGAAGCCGAGCTGCTGCAGCGGCACCAGCTCGCCCAGAGCGAACCCGCTGAAGACCGCGACCATGATCAGCGACGCGCCGGTGATCAGGCGTCCGGTGGAACGCAAGCCATAGGCAACCGCTTCGGTGTTGTCGCCGGTTTCGTCGAACCGCTCCCGGATGCGGCTCAGCAGGAAGACGTGATAGTCCATCGAGAGACCGAAGAGGATGGCGAAGACGAAGAGCGGCAGCCCGGTCTGGATGACCGGCACCTGCTGGAATCCGAGCAGGCCGGCGCCCACGCCCTTCTGAAAGACCAGCACCAGGAGCCCGTACGCGGCCCCGACCGACAGCAGATTCATCAGAATGGCCTTGATCGGCACTACGATCGAGCGGAAGGCAACCGTCAGGAAGAGAAAGCTGAGACCCAGCACGAAGGCGATCACGATCGGCATGTAGGTTTTGCTGACGTTGTTGGAATCGAGGAGCTGCGCCGTCTCGCCGGTGACGAGCGCCGTGGCCGGGGTGGCGGCGAACGCGGCCGGGATGTAGTCATCGCGCAACCGGCTGATCGCGTCCATGGCGTCCCCGCTCATCGCATCACCCGAGAGCTGGATTTGCAGGACCGCCAGATCGTCCTCCGGATGGGTGCTGAGGGTGGCATCGGCGAATGCCGGATCGGCTGCGATGGCAGTTTCGAGGCGTGAGATCGCGTTCTGGACTTCCGGCGATTCGGTTTGCCCGTCGATGACGACCAGGGCCGGCAGGTCCTGACCGAACCCGAATTCGTCCTGGAGCACGATGTATGCGTTTTTGGACATCAACCCATCGGGCAGTGCCTGGATCCCCACCTCGCCCTGATTCAGATCGACGATCGAGCTGGCGGCCGCCAGCAGCAGACCCATAGCCAGCACCAGACTGAGCACCGGCTTACCCATCACGGCGCCAGTCAACCGTTCCCAGAAGCGGCTGGACGAAGTCCGGTTTGCGCGGCGCTGGAGGAAGGGAATGCGGAGCGCATCGACCCGATCGCCCAGCAAACTCAGGAAGGCCGGCAGCAGCACCATCGTGCTCAGCACCGCCGCAAAGATCACCAATATCGAGCCCGCGCCGATGGCCCGGCTGCTCGAATCGGGGATGATCAGGAGGCCGGCCAGCGCCAGGGCCACGGTGATCCCGCTCAGCATCACCGTGCGGCCGGCGGTCGCGCCGGTGGCCGCGATGGCATCGATTTTTTCGGCGCCCTTCGCGCGTTCCTCGCGGTAGCGGGAGACCATCAGCAATGAGTAGTCGATGCCCACGGCGAGTCCCATCATAGTCATCACATTGAGGACGACAAAGGGAATCTCGAAAGCCTGACCCACTACCGCCGTGGCGCCGAGACCGAGCATGATGGCGACGACGGCCAGCACGATCGGCAGAAACGCGGCCGCGATTGCCCCGAAGGCGATGGTGAGCACCACCAGCGCCACGGAAATGCCGATCGCTTCGCCGCGGGCCAGATCGCGCTCCGAAACTTCCTTGATCTCGGCATCGAGGGTGGCCGGCCCGGAGATGGCAACGTCGAAGTCCCCGGCGCCTTGCGCTGCTTCGAGCACCTCGTGCACCTGCACGATCTCGGTCGTCAAACCCGTCGGCAAGGTGAGGGGAATCAGCGTGGTGTGGCGATCCGCGGACACGAGCGATTCGTCTCCTGAGCGGTAATAGGTCGAGCCCCCGAGCACGATTTCGTCGCCCAGACCGGTGAGCTCGCCGTAGAGCTGGTCCACGAACTGGCGGTAGGCGGGATCGTCCACGGTCAGGGACGACGATTGGACGACCACGACCTCGCCGAAGGTGGCGTCGGCGCTTCCCAGCCGATCGCGCAGCAGCTGGTCGGCCTGCATCGATTCGGGATTGTTGGTCAGGGTTCCGGTGGCATCCGAGGTCAGGGCGCCACCGAGAAAGGTGATGATGAGGGCAATCGCCGCGGCCAGCATGAGCAGCCAGGCGGCGATGGTGCGCCAGGGATGCAGTGCGCCGGCGCGGGCGAGCGATCCGGGTGAAATGGCTAGTCGCATGATCGGTCTCCTTTGTGGTCGTGTGTTGGTCGTTCGGTGTGGTCATCGAGTTGCAGAGGGACTCGGGTGGTGCTGACCCCGGAGGGACTTCCCCGCGCTCCGGGCTGGGCGCTCCGTGGAACCTCGGCGCATTCATCGCCGACGCACTCCACCGCCAGCAGCGGCAGCCCGAGATCGCGGATGCGGGCGATCACCCCATGCAGTGCCGCCTGGTCGGGGACCGGTCCGCTGATGACAGAGGTCCCGTCGTCCTTGCGCTCGATCGAGAGACCGCCGAGCCAGTCGGACCAGCGATCGTCGAGATGACCGCGAATATGAAATCGATACCCTGTGTCCATTGCCTGACCTCGTGCCTGTCGTCCCTGGGGCGAAGACGTTTTCGCCATAGAGACAATCTAGGCAGGCAGGCTCACGGCCGGATCAGCCGAAGGGTGTAGAGGGGGGTGTAATTCGAGGGCGAGGGAGGGTCCTGGGTTCTGAACCCTGAGACATTGTCGATCGTAGTGGAG
>DASTFJ010000255.1:0-17615 GCA_035708745.1 Thermomicrobiales bacterium
TCCCTGCGGGTGTCGCCCTTGCTGCCCTCGGGAGTGACCCGGCCGGACCAGAGCACGTTGTCGCAGATATACAACCCGCCGGGGCGCACGCGGTCCTTCGCCTGCAACCAGGTTTCCGGATATTGCGGTTTCAGCACATCGTTGTAGACGATATCGAACGCCCCCAGCGTATCGGCCAGGAGATCCTGCGCGTTGCCGGTGCGGTAATCGACCCGGTCCCAGCGCCCGGCCCGCGTCAGAAAATCCTCAGCCAGAGCGCGGTTCTCCGGATCGCCGTCGGTGCAATAGACCGTCCCCTTCGGGCCGACCGCGCGAGTGAACCACCAGGCCGAATAGCCGAACCCACTCCCTAGCTCGAACACTGTACGCGCTCCAAGCGTGAGCGCCATCGCCTCCAGAAAAGCTCCGGAAAGCCGCCCAACGATCGGGAAATGATTCTTCTCGGCCAACCGCTCCATCTCCAACAGCACCGGATCGTCATATTTGGCGGCAAGGCCACGCAAATAGGCATCGATACGCGGATCGAGAATGGGGAACATGGGACGCCTCCTGGGGCAATAGGCAAAAGGCAACAGCAGGTGCTTCTTCTATGTAAGGCTACATGCTCTGTTCGGTTCCCTTCCCATTGCCTATTGCCTCTTGCCCATTGCCCCGTCGCCACATTGACACGGTTTTGTAATGCCCGGTCAGCCGCTGCAACGAGCGCTCCACGGCCCCGATTGCATCATCCAACCAGAAGAAATGCGACCGTCTGGGAAGGATCGAACCGATGTCCCGAGTTATCGAACGATTGAACCGCCGCGAAATGCTGGGTGGGCTGGGAGCCCTCGGACTCACCGGCGTCGGCGTGGCGCTGGCGCCGTCGACGCAGCAGAACGGCGCGGTAGTGGCTGCCGATGTGGTCAGCCATGCCGATCACGACGATATGGTGATGACCTCCAACCTGCAAAGCGAAACCCCCTCCTCCGATGAGATGGACGCCATGCACGAGGCTGGCGTGAAATCCTTCCCGGCAGCCACCAAAGGAAAGGGCGGCCAACCGCTCGACTACACCATGGATGGCGATGTCAAGGTGTTCGAGCTCACCTGCGAAGTGGTCGAATGGGAATACAACGTCGGCCAAACGGTCGAGGCGTGGACCTACAACGGCGTGGTCCCCGGTCCCGAGATCCGCGTGACCGAAGGCGACAAATGTCGTTTTCATGTCACCAACAAGCTGCCACAGAGCACCGCGATCCACTGGCACGGTCTCTATGTCCCGAACGACCAGGACGGCGTGCCCTTCATGACCCAACCGCCAATCAAACCGGGGGAGACCTACACCTACGAGTTCACGATCAAGGATGGCAACGCCGGTTCGCATATGTATCACTCGCATAGCAACTCGGCCTTTCAGGTGACCAGCGGCTTGCTCGGCCCCTTCATCGTCGAGCCGAAAGACCCCTCCACCCGGCCGGCCTTCGATGTCGAATACACGATGATCCTGAACGACGGCCCCATCGGCGCCTACAGCCTCAACGGCAAGACCTTCCCCGCCACCGAGCCGATCGTGGTCGAGAAGGGCCAGACCGTGCTGATCCGGTATATGAACGAAGGACTGATGATCCACCCGATGCATCTGCACGGCATGCGCCAGCAGGTGATCGCGCAGGACGGCTGGCTGCTGCCGCAGCCCTACTACTGCGACACCCTCAATATCGCCCCCGGACAGCGCTTCGAAGCGCTGGTCGAGGCGACCGAGCCGGGCGTCTGGGCCTACCACTGCCACATCCTGAGCCACGCGGAAAGCGAGCACGGCATGTTCGGCATGGTGACGGCCCTCATCGTCCAGGACGACGAGGCCACGCCGGCCTCATAGGAGAGACAACGGTCTCGGCGCGGTGGTTGCCACACACCAGCCCGCGCGCCGCTCTGGAAGCCCGGGGGCTAAACCGGCGCTTCCGTTCATTCCGGGGCTCAGGGCGACGCGGCACGTCGTCGCCCCGGCCCCGGGGTGAGCCACGCTGGCGGAAACCGTCTCGAAGGATGACGACCGATACTCTTGAATCAGAGCCTCGCGACAACCCGTTTGCATCGACTCGAGAAAGGAGCCGAGGACCATGGAACAGAACGAAACGATCGTCGATCGACAGACAGGCGCATCGACCCACGGCCCACGCACCGGCCGCCGAACCTTCCTGCGCGGCGCGGCCGGGTTGGGCTTGACCCTGCCGGCGGCGCTGGGCGTGCGTAACTCCCTGGCCCAGGATGATGGAACGCCCACCCCGCATGAGGGCCACGGCGACGGATACGTCGGCTCGCAGGGCGACACCAGCGGCGGCACTGGAGCAGCCACACCCGCTCCCCTGACCGTCGTGCCATTCAAACGCTACGACCCCATGCTGCCCTCGGTGAAACCGGGCGAGAAAGAAATCGAGCTGACCGTCGTCGACAACATCGTCCAGGAGATTGCGTCCGGCGTGCAGTTTGCTGGCTGGACCTTCAACGGCACGATTCCCGGCCCGATGTTGCGCGTGGTCGAAGGCGACACCGTCAACGTTGAATTCAAGGTCAGCGAGGGCGCCAACTGGCACTCGCTCGATTTCCACGCCGCGCAGACCGCGCCGGATGTGAACTACCGGTCGATCGGTCCGGGCGAAGAGCTGGAGTACAGCTACACGGCCAACTATCCGGGCGCGTTCATGTACCACTGCGGCACGCCGCCGGTGCTCATGCATATCGGCGCGGGCATGTACGGCGGCATCATTGTCGACCCGAAAGAAGGGTGGTCACCCGCGCAGGAGATCTGCCTGGTGCAGAGTGAGTTCTATCTCGCCCCGCAGGGAGAGGGCGAAACCGTACGCCTGCCGGATTACAGCCGCATGATGGCCCAGACGATGGACTATATGGGCTTCAACGGACACAGCACGCAATATGTCGACGAGCCGATCATCGTCAAAGCCGGCGAGCCAATTCGCATCTTCGTGGTCAATGCCGGTCCGAATGTCTTTTGCACCTTCCATGTGGTCGGCGCCATCTTCGATGCCGCGTATTTCAACGCCAATCCGAAGAACAAAATTGTTGGACAACAGTCGATGTCGATCGGCCCTGGCGATGGCATGTGCGTCGAGCTGACGCTGCACGAGCCGGGGATTTACCCGGCGGTCAACCACGCCTTCGGCCACGCGGCCCACGGAGCGATCGCGCTCCTGCAGGCTGTTTAGCGGAGATTGTTCCCCACACGTTTGTAGGTGCCGGCCCTGTGCCGGCGCCCACGGTTCGAAGCCGGCGGAGAGCCGGCCCCAGGTAAAGGATGCCGGCCATGGCACAAACAATGCGGGCTGCGGTTGTTACCCATTTCGACGCGCCGCTCGAGTTGCGCGAGGTCCCGGTTCCGGAACCCGCATATAACGAAGTGCTGGTCAAGATCGCCTCGTGCGGGGTCTGCCATACCGACCTGCACGCTGCCCACGGCGATTGGCCGATCAAGCCAACGCTTCCCTTCATCCCGGGGCATGAAGCCACCGGCTCTGTGGCCGCGGTCGGACCCGGCGTCACCACACTCAAGGAAGGTGACCGGGTCGGCGTCCCCTGGCTCCATTCCGCCTGCGGGCACTGCGAATACTGCCTGAGCGGTTGGGAGACGCTCTGCCCCAACCAATCCAATACCGGCTATTCGGTCGACGGCGGTTTCGCCGAATATCTGGTCGCCCCGGCGGCGTTCACCGCGCTGCTGCCCGATCGGCTCGGCTTCGACGATGCCGCGCCCATCCTCTGCGCCGGGGTGACGACCTACAAGGGTCTGAAAGAAACCGACGCCCAACCGGGCGACTGGGTGGTCATCTCCGGGGTCGGCGGTCTCGGGCATGTGGCCGTGCAATACGCAACCGCCATGGGCTACCGGGTGATCGCGGTCGACATCTCCAACGACAAGCTCGATCTCGCCCGTGCCCTCGGCGCCGAGATCACGCTGAATCCCAACCGGATCGATCCAGCAGACGAGGTGCAGCGGCTCATCGGCGGCGCGCACGGCGCGTTGGTGACCGCGGTCTCTCCCATCGCTTTCTCCCAGGCAATCGGGATGCTGCGCCGGGGCGGTACGGTCTCACTGGTCGGCCTGCCGCCGGGCTCATTCCAAACGCCCATTTTCGATGTGGTGCTGAAACGGCTCACGATCCGCGGCTCCATCGTCGGCACCCGCGCCGATCTGGCCGCCGCGCTCGATTTCGCCGCCCGCGGCAAGGTGCGCGCCACCTTCGAAACCCACCCGCTCGACGCCATCAACGACATCTTCGTCCGCCTTGAATCCGGCGACATCAACGGCCGCGTCGTGTTGCAGTTGTAAGGGCGGGATCCGGAGCTCGGAGTCTGGAGAATCGGTGTACCGGATGTGACCGCCCCCAATGCGAGTCCCATACCGTGAAATCGAAATCGCTCCGGACTCCGAGCTCCGGACCCAAGGAGAAAGGACTCCACTATGGCACTCTACACCCGCATCATCGTTCCGCTCGACGGCTCGAAGCTGGCTGAAAGCGCGTTGCCCGAGGCCGAGCAGCTCGCGAAGTTGACCGGCGCCGAGCTGGTGCTGATGCGCGTGGTCGACTATTCGGCCCGGGATACCTTCGGCGATTTCGGGTTGCTCTATGAATACGAAGCGATGGCCCAGGCGCTGGTGGAGGAGCGCGAGCTGGCCACTGCCTACCTGGCCGACACCGCCCGCCGCCTCCAGAACGAGGGCTACACCGTCTCGACCACCCTGGTCGACGGCATCGCCGCCAAGGCCATCGTCGCGCAGGCCCAACCGGGCGACGCCATCGTCATGGCCACCCACGGCCGCACCGGCATGAAGCGCTGGTTCATCGGCAGCATCGCCGAGGATGTGCTGCGGCACGCCACCGTCCCGGTCCTGATCGTCCGCGCGCCTGTCTCCGACAATCACCTCGCCGGCCAGCAAGCCGCCGCGCAGTCGGCATGAGTGAATCGAGCATGTCATGAACGCGAGCCCCTCGAAGGAATCTCAGGTAAACGCAACCGAGACGGAGGCCGCGCCGGGCATCGCCCGTCTGGCCGGCACGTCGTGCCGGCATTTTCTTCGCCTCGCGGCTGGAGGCGCACTCCATCGGATCTCCGGTCGACTTGGGCGAGCCTACTGGGTCGATGACGGCGGCACGTACCAGATCTTCCGGGAGACGATCTCGGACGCCGCGCCGCCGGCCGACCCGACCGTGCTGGTGGTCGGCTTCCGGCTCAAGGTCATCCGTTCGCTGGCGCTGCCGCACTGGCTGTTTCAACGCGGCTGCCTGCTCACCACCCCGTTCTGGAGTGGATTCCCCGGTTTCGCGGTCAAGCTCTGGATGGTCGACCCCGAAACGAAGAACTATCTCGGCATCTACGACTGGCGCGGCGAGGCCAACGCTCAGCGTTATGTCGATGCGCTGGTATGCGTGCTGAAACCCCTCTCGATCGAGGGATCGGTCTGGTATCGCCTTCTGCCCGGCCAACCGCTGGAGGACTACCTTGCCGAGCATGCGGCCAATACCGGGCCTGGTTTGCCGGAGCGGCTACCGGAGCCCCGGGAACGAGCCGTTTTCGGGCCGCCGGCGTGATCAGCCGGCGGCGTCTTTTGATCGTTTCCATCGCGGCAGTCGGAGCCGCGGCCGCTCTCGCCGCCGGCATCAGGCAGCGCGCCTTTCACAGCCAGATCGATCGGGAAATCGCCGCACTGCTGGCAAGCGCGCATACGCCGGTGATCCAAATCGTCCATGAATCCGATCTGGACCCGCTGCCAGCGCCGGTACAGCGGTGGCTACGAGGATCGGGCATAGTCGGCACGCCGGTTCCCGCGGTGGTTCGTCTGCGTCAGAACGGCGAGTTCCGGCTCGGCGCCGACAAACCCTGGATGCCAATGGAGGCGACGGAGTACGTCACCACCGACCGGCCAGGATTCCTCTGGCGAGTATCGATGGATATGTTCCCGCTGGTGCACATCGATGGGCGCGACCGCTATGTCGAAGGTACCGGTGACATCGAGATGCGTATCGCCTCGCTCTATCCAGTCGCGCGCAAATCGGGTGGCAATCTAAATACTGGAGCGCTCCTGCGCTATCTCAATGAAGCTATGTGGTTCCCGGCGGCGCTGGTGCTCCCCAATGTCGCATGGGAGACCGTCGACGACTCCTCTGCCCGCGCGACCCTGACCGATGCCGGGCAATCCGTGTCGGCCATCTTCGAATTCGATGCGCAAGACCGGCTGGTGAACATGACCGCCAACCGCTGGAATGACACCGAGCAGGCGGTGCGTTCCTGGTCTACGCCGCTCACCGCCTGGGGAACCTTCGAAGGTTTCACGGTCCCTACCGCCGGCTCCGGGGTCTGGGGCGCCGGTTCGGATGCGTACGAGTACATCCGACTTCGCGTGACCAGCGTCGCGTACGACCCGCCCCTCTGACAACAATAGGTTCGCTTCGATTCCGCACGGGCAGGCGAATGGAGATGCAGTTTCGGCCCCAGTGCGCACCGTGGCGAACCAGGCCGGCGGCTTACGGAACCAGAACGGTATTCCTCCTGTTATCGTTCACCCATGATCGACACTGCAGGACCGAATACCACGCTGCTGGCCGCCTACGAGGCCGCGCTCGATATCGGCGCCGAGCTCGATATCGATATCGTGCTGCAGCGCGTGGTCGATCTGGCGCGCACGGTGGTCCCCTCCAACTACGCGGCGCTGGGCGTCTGCAACGACGCAGGAGTGATCCAGCAATTCATCACGTCGGGGATCGATGCCGCAACCCGCGCCGCCATCGGACCGCTGCCGCATGGGGATGGGCTGCTGGGAGCGCTCATCCATGAGGGTCAGCCGCTAATCGTGCCCGATATCGCCTCCGATCCGCGCTCGGTCGGATTCCCACCCAATCACCCGCCGATGCATTCCATGCTCGGGGTGCCGATCACCCTCGGCGAGCGAACATTGGGCGATCTCTATCTCACCGAGCGGATCGGCGGACCCTATACCGAGGCCGATCTCGAGATCGTGCAGGTATTGGCCACGCATGCCGCTCGGGCCATCGAGCGAGCGCAGCTCTATTCCGCGGTCGAGCACGGGCAGCAGCGGGCCGAAGCCCAGCGCGACCAACTGCAGACCATCCTCGACAATCTTCCCTCCGGCATTCTCATCTACGCGGCCCTGCCCGAGGTTCGCGTGGAGATGTCGAACCAGACCGCGCGCGCGTTCATCCACGGCAGCCAGGTCGAAACAGTGCCGCAGGCCGCCCTGCCCTACCGGCTGCTCACCCTCGAGGGCGAGCAGCTGGAGCCAGAGCGCTATCCCTCCCGGCGGGCGCTCCGGGGGGAGACGGTCCGCAACGCCCAGGTCATCATGGAGCGGCTGGACGGCACCCGCTTTCCCATTTTCGTGCAGGCGGCGCCCCTCCACGAAGCCGGCGGCGGCCGGCAGGTCGCGCGGGCGGTGGTAGTGTTCCAGGACATCACCCGCATGCGTGAATCCGAGCAGCTCAAGGACGATTTTCTCTCACTCCTGTCGCACGAGTTCCGCACGCCGCTAACGTCGATCAACGGCGGCGCGCGGCTACTGGCCGATGCGGGCGACGCCATCGACAGCGAAACACGCGCCGAGCTGCTGAATGACATCGTCACCGAGAGCCAGAAGCTCGATCAGATGATGTCCAATTTGCTCGGGGTGGCCGCGTTCATGGCCGGGCGGCTCACTCCGCTCGACGAGCCGGTATTGATCGAGCCGATCGCGCGGCGTATCTCGGCCGAGGTGGCCGCCACTGCTCCCAACCACCGCTTCGTCATCCAGATCCCGCCCGGGCTTTCCGCCGCGGAGGGCGATCCGGAGTTTCTGAGCCAGGTGATGCGCAATCTCTATGAGAATGCCGTAAAGTATGCTCCTCAAGGGGGAACGGTACTCACCACTGCCGAAGCCGACGATCGGTGGGTCTGGGTGCATGTGCACGACAATGGCATCGGCATCGCCGAGCACGCGCTGCCCGATCTCTTCCAGCGTTTCCGCCGTCCCGGCGGCGATCCCTCGATCCGTGGAATGGGGCTGGGCCTCTATCTGAGCCGAATGCTGGTCGAAGCCCAGGGCGGCGCCATCTCGGCCAGCTCGGCCGGATCCGGCAAGGGCTCCACCTTTACCATTGCCTTACCGGTCATACGAGATTCGGCCGGGGGAGCGGAAGGGCACGCATGAGAAAGCGCCTGATCCTGGTGGTGGACGACGAGCCGCCCATCGCGCGCCTTGTGAAAACCAAGCTGCTGCTCGATGGCTTTGCGGTCGTCACCGCTGGCCGTGGGGAAGAAGCGCTGCCGATCGTCGAGCGCGACCGTCCCGATCTGGTCATCCTCGATCTGATGATGCCGGGGATGGACGGATTCGAAACCCTGCGCCATATTCGCGAGCGCAGCCGGGTGCCGGTCATCTTTCTCACCGCTCGCGCTGGCGATGTCGACAAGCTGCGTGGGTTGCAATCCGGCGCCGATGACTACATCACCAAGCCATTCAATCCGGATGAGCTCTCGGCGCGGGTGACGGCGGTGCTGCGCCGCACCGAGGGCGCCGCGCCCGCTGGGGGCACGACCCTGTTGGAATATCCGTGGGTGCGAATCGATCTCGACCGCCGCCAGGTGACGGTGGACGGGCAGGAAGTCAAGCTGAGCCGCACCGAATGGGAGCTGCTCTACCAGCTCGCCAGCAATGCCGGCCGGGTGATGCTGCACCGGGAGTTGCTGAGCCGTATCTGGGGCCCGGAGTTCAGCACTGAAGTGCAGTATCTGCGCACCTGGGTCAGCCGCCTGCGCGCCAAGCTCGACCCCGACGACCGCGGCGAGCTGATCACCACCTTCCCCGGTGTCGGCTACCGCATGGAGCTGCCGGGAGCGTGACGGGAGCGCGCTCCCCTCGATACGATGTTCGAACCTGTGCCGGCCCCGGTTTCGTAACCGGAACACTCGTGAGAAAATGCCCCAAACCGATCGACGATCACCGGCACCAATGGTTGCCAGGACTGGGGCATGGGCGATTTCGACGAGCACGACATCAGCCGTCCGCCGCGGCACAGCTCGACGTTTGACCCGGAAACGCTCGAAGGTTGGACCGTGCGGCTCCCCTCGACCCAGGCGCGCCGCTGGTCAGCCCTGAACGGGCTGGCGCATGGGCTGGTCTGGGCTTTTCCGTTCGTGGCGATCGCCCTCGTCTGGCGGCGGGCATCGGGACCGGATGGCGACCAGCTCTGGCCAACCATCTTTTTCACCATCGGCATGCTGCTGCTGATCGTCTTGCTGATCAAAGGCATCCTGGTGCCGCGCACCTGGTGGTTCGCCTATACCGAGCATGAGCTCATCGTGGAACACGGGCTCATCATCAAAGCGCGCGATCACCTGGCGTTCGACCGGGTGCAATACCTGGAGCGGCGCTCCGGCCCGATCATGCGGCCGTCCGGGCTGGCATCGCTCATCTTCGATACCGCCGCCGGCCGCGCCATCGTGCCCGCCGCCGAGCTCGCCGACATCGACACGATCGAGGAACGCGTGCGCGTCGCCATGCTGCGGGCCACCGTCCTATGAGCCAGGCACAGCCCTCTACCCTGGTGGACGGCCAGATCATCGACGCGCTCGATGTCACCCCACGGCGGCTGAGCAAACTCTCCCTCTATTGGTATCTCAAGGCGCTCCCGGAGCTGACCGTCGGCACCGTCCTGACCATCATTCCGCTGGCGGTCGGGGCGGTCCTTTCCTTGATTCTGCTCATCGATTGGGGGATTCGCCGCGCGTTTTCCCAGACGCAGATCGAAGAAGCGCTCAACTACGATTTCGAATCGATCGACGACGCAAAACTCCAGGAATGGATCGAGAGTCCCCAGTTGGCCGATTGGATTTCCGGTCTGTCGATCTGGGTATTCGTCGTGCCGGTGCTGGTGGCGGTTGGGCTGATCGTCGGCTGGTTCGTGATGCGCACCTTGCAATGGCGCCGGATTCGCTTCGGCATCGAAGACGGCGTGATCTGGACGAGCGGCGGTCTCTTCACGAGCTGGACCAGGCGCCTGCCGATCGTGCACGTGCAATCGGTGGAATTCCGCAGCACCCTGCTGCAACGCATCCTGACCTTGCGCGGGGTAGCGGTCTCCTCGGCCGCGCCGGAAGGGAAGAACGCCACCATCGAGCTGCTGGCAATCCGCCGCGGCGTGGCCACCGAGCTGGCAAACACCATCCAGACCGCGTTCGGCGCAACGATCGCGACCCCGGAAGCCGAAGACAGCGGCTCGGTGCCAATCGCATCGGTCGGCTGGAAGCAGCTCATCGTCGCGGCCGCCAATAGCTTCGAAGTGCGGTTGAGCGTCTTTTCGCTCTACGTCTTCTATCGGGCGCTGGGACAGGTGAAGGACCTGAAACGCTGGCGCGATCAGGCGATTCACAGTGTCACCAAATACGCCGAGCAACATCACGATCTTGCCAATCTTCTGGTGATCCTGATCGGCGCGCTCCTCTTTTTCTGGATCTTCTCGATCCTCATCTATATCGCCACCTTTGCCCGTTTTCGCTTGCGGCGCAATGGCAAGCTGGCGCTCATCGAGCACGGTTTGCTCACCCGCCGCTGGCGCACGGTGCTCTTGCCGCGGATCCAGGCCTTGACCTTTGTCGAATCGCCCGCGCAACAATTGGTCAACGATGGCTCGCTGCGCATGACCCTGCCGGGCACGACCCGCGACGAGCTGGCGCGCACCATGCTCCTGCCGGCGGTCGACCGGACGGTGACGATCGATGTGCTCAACCGGCTCTTCGCCGAGCTCAATCCGCAGACCGGCGATGCGCTGCGGGCCGACGAAATGAAATTGGAGCGGTTGCCGCCGTCGGCCCGGCGCTCCTATCTGCTGCGCTGGACCTGGCGATTGCTTCCGCTCAGTCTCGTCATCATGCTGGTGCTCTACCTCGTACCCGGCGGCATCAATCCACTGTGGGGCTTGCTGCCCTGGGCCATCTTCGGGCCGATCGGCGCATGGCTCGGCAATATCCGCTTCGAGGATGCTGGTTGGCGATTGGATCGGCGCGGGCGGCTGGTCGTGCGCGAGCGCTCGCTAAGCCGCACCACCCGCATGACGCGTCAGGATCGTCTGGTCTGGACCAGAGTCTCGAAGCTGCGCATCGTCTCCGGCCGGAATGTGACCTTTGTCGCCAGTGTGGCGGGCGCCGGATCGCGCCCCGGCATCAAGGCGCGGCTGCTGGGGTATGGGCTAGTAGCGCGGGGCGATAGCCGCCTGCGGGTGCGCGGCCTGTTGCACGAGGACGCGCTCGCGCTGGTCGACGATCTGGCCAAGCGGAGCCCAACCCGATCGTAGGGCAGTCCTGAGTCCCGATCGGGCGTAATGCGGGGTCTGTGCAAAGTCGCGATTGCTGGACCCGCGAACTTGGCATGTTTTTGTAATGGCGATCCGTCGAAAATCACAATGGCCGCAACATCTCCAGCCTAAGATGGTATCGATGAAGTCGAGCGGTTTGCAGACTTCCGCCGGAATAATCGCAAGGCGTGGAGGTGCGAGATGACACGGCAAAAGACCTACATCCTCACTGCTATATCGGCAGCGATCTTCGTTCTCCTCAACTGGGCGTTCGCGGACGGGCTCTTCACCGGGCACCTCTGGAATGCCGATGTCATCAGTGAAGGCGCGATCTGGACGTATGTGCTGCTGGCGCTGATCGTGATCGCCGGCGCCTATCAGGCCCGTAAGCTCCCCGACAGCGGCATCGTCATCGATCCGGCCAGCGACGGTGTGACGAACACCCCGGGGCAGGTCGACGACCCGGTCTGGTGGAAGCTCCTGCTTGGCAATGTCTACGTCTCGCTGATCTGGCTGCCGCTGCGCTTCTTCGTCGGACGCGAGTGGCTGGTGGCGGGTGAAGAAAAAGTTCGCGGCGGCACCTGGAAGACTGGCGAAGGACTGGCCGGGTATTGGACCAATGCGGTGGCCGTTCCCGAACAGGGGCGCCCGGCGATCACCTACGGTTGGTATCGCAATGTCCTGCAGTACATGCTCGACCACAAGTGGTACACGTGGTTCGCCGATGTGATCATGTGGGGCGAGGTGCTGGTGGGAATTGGCATCCTGGTCGGTGCGCTGGTCGGTATCGCCGCCTTCTTTGGAACGGTCATGAACTTCAGCTTCCAGCTCGCTGGCTCGGCTAGCAGCAACCCAGTCCTCTTCGGCCTGAGTGTTTTCCTGATCCTCGCCTGGAAGGTTGCCGGATTCTGGGGACTCGACCGATACCTGCTCCCGCTCCTGGGCACCCCCTGGCGCCGCGGCACGGTCTTCGAGAGCGGAACCGGCGCTCCCCCGACCAAGCCGGTCATGGGGGGAACCCTGCGGACGAACTAACCTGGAGACGGCTCGAGCGGCTATCTCGCTCGTCTCCCACAAAGCGAACAACCGGGGTTCCTACCGCCCCGGTTGTTCTCCTTCGATTTCGTGTCTCGTTGTAACGCTTCGATAGTGATGAGGTGCTGAAATGGCCACCCAATCGGTGACGACCGAACAGGCAAGAGAGACCGGGCAGACGATCGGCATCGATTGGGGGACCTCCCTCTTCGATGTCGAGCAATTCCGGCGCGGCATGGTCGTCGAGCTCGAGCATGGCTCCCATGATCCCCAAACAGACGTCACCAGCGACGATCCGATCCTGACCGGCAAGATCGCGTGGGCACATCTCAAGGAGTTTCCAGACTACTACGATCGTCTGGAAACGATGGAAACCCAAGCGCACAAGGACTGGGACGGCCGCACCGCTTGAGGGCAAAGCCGTTCGCGCTGCTGGCGAATCCGATGCAACACGCCAGGGCAATTGCCCTGGCGTGTTCATGCGAAGTCTTCGATTGTGTTGGAGTAGCCTATTGCCAGGCGGCGTCTTCCCAGGTAACTGCCTCGTCGGACATGGCATACGCCTCGGCCAGCTCGCAGGAAATCACCTTTGCCTTGAGAATCTCTTCGTTGCGCGGCTGATAGACGATGACCTGCAAGGGATAGCCCAGACCGGTCTCCGCCGGCGAAACCGTGTAGCGCGTAACTTCCGTACCAGCAACCTGCATGACGTTTCTCCTTATCGCCCGGACCATTAGCGGGCACTGCGTTTTCCAAATGCCGGACCATCCGGCCGATTCCATTAGGTGGTCTGTCCGCTCCCCGGACTGCCTCTTACATCGTCCGGTGTGGAACGTTCTTTCCACGATGAGAATCCTATCCCCGGACCGCCCGGGAAACTATCCGCAGGATGTCGTATTTGCCGGTAGCGGGGCATCGGCAGATATACGTAGGGAGAGGGAGTACGACACAATGCCGGCAGCCATTGGTATCGGCGCGGACGGCCGCCCGAAATGCGCCTGGTGTCTGGGAACCACCATCTACGAGGCGTATCACGACGACGAATGGGGCGTTCCGGTCCGGGATGACCGGCAGCTCTTCGCCAAGCTGATGCTCGACGGCTTCCAGGCCGGCCTCTCCTGGAGCACCATCCTCTACAAGCGCGACAACTTCGACCGCGCCTTCGACGGTTGGGACCCGGAACGGATCGCCGCCTACACCCAGGACGATATCGACCGACTGCTGGCCGACCCGGGCATCGTGCGCAACAAGCTGAAGGTCAACGGCGCGGTGAAGAACGCCCGCGCCTATGTACAGCTCGTGGAAGAAGAAGGCTCCTTTTCCGACTATCTCTGGTCGTTCGTCGGGGGTGACACCATCGTCATGCGCCCGCGGGGCGCGGAAGACTTCCGCGCCACCAGCCCGGAATCGGACGCACTGTCCAAAGCCCTGCAAAAACGCGGCTTCACCTTCGTCGGCAGCACGATCGTCTATGCCTTCATGCAAGCCGTCGGCATGATCGACGACCACATCGCCGGCTGCTGGCGAACGGAATAGATAGGAAATAGGCTGTGAGAGTGTCGGAGCGGCTCCACCACATGTCAACCGTTCCATTTCCTATTTCCTATCTCCTATTTCCGCTCACTATTGCCTCTTGCCCTTTGCCTCTTGCCCCGTGCTACCCAGTAACGAACCCAAGATCGCGGTTGTAGATGAGCGCGAGGGTGTTGGCCGGGCGGTCGCGCCACTCGATAGTCAGCAACACGGACGAAGTCTCCGGATTCGCCACCGCCGACCAGGTGCTGAAAAGCTCGGTCCAGGGCTGTTGATCGACCATGGAGCTGCCGGTGGCGAGCCGTTCCTGGATCTGTCCGGCCGCAATCTCGGCTTCCTCGGGCGTGGCGTAGGCCAGCGCAAGCTTCGTCACCGATTTCGGCTGAGTCGTGAGACCGAAGGGGTCGGGAGTCGCGTCGATCGCGACCTCGTCGAGCGAGATCGGTCCCCCGGGGGTCGAACCGGCAATCGCGGCCAGCACGACCGGCGCCGGTTCTTGCTCGCGCATCGCCAGGATCGCCGCCGCGATCTCATCCTGCGATTGCGGAACGAACATCTCCACCGGAATGCCGGGCAGGAAATTCCCGGGCCCGAGCACCGCGCCGGAGATGAGAGGCTCATCGAGGGTATTGATGGCGCGGACGACCTCCGGCAAGTCGGACAGGGTCGATTCCGGCGCCAGCACCTGCTCGATCAGTTCGAGCGTGGGCGCATAGACCAGGGTGCCATCGTCGAGCATGGTCGAGTTGTTCATCCGGGCCAGCACCATCGACTGCAGAGTATTGGTCAGGTCGACATCGTCCGTCTCGTTCAGCGACATGACGACCCGCCCCCCGACCTCCAGCGGGGTATAGCCACCCAACAGCTGCGCTGCCTGCACGAACGCCGGGTCAAAGGTGCCGCGCAGGAACGTGACCTGGGCCGGCGGCTCGCCGATCTCGGCGCCGGTGGTGATCTGGCTGATGTCGAATCCGGTCAGCTCGTCCCATTCCGGGCGCATCACATGCTGGAGAATGAATACCGGGGTGGTGACGCTGTGCATCCCCTGAATCCAGGCATGCATCTGCTCGTCATCGTTCATATCGAACGGCAGCGCGATATCGAGCGTTTCCGCCTGCAAGAGCTGATTGCCGGCCAGCAGCGGCATGGCCTGCATGGGACTGGCGATCGACGTGGGGCTGAGCGTCAGGTAATGCCAGAGATCGGGATCGACCAGCGCCCCGGATGGGCTGGCTTGCGCTCGGGTGAGCGAGGGAGGTACGAGCGCCAGCGACGGCAGGGCAAGCGCGGCAGACAAAAAACGACGACGACTGAGCATTCCATTACTCCTCTTACTGCGTAAACCACTACAAACCATTACCCGTCACCGATGTACCAATCCATCGGCGACGCAGGGGATTCTATCGGGAAATGCGCAATCGTGCCTTGGCAAATAACTACCAACCGGCCAAGGATGCGAATGGCCGTCACCGCGGCGTACCGAATTTGCCCTGCCCAGCGTAACGGCCCCGCTATGGGGTCATTACCCGGAGGACCGGGTGCCCGTCGACATTCTCCAGCGGCAAATAGACCAGATGGGTGTCAGGATCGACGGCTACGGAATGAGCATGGGGAATGGTGAGCTCATCCACTGGCTGCAGCGTTTCGCCGTGTTCCTGAAAGATCGAGACAGTCCCAGATTCCGAGGCGACATAGAGACGCCCCAAATCCGCATCCCACGCCACCACGTCGGGATCGTTACCCACTGAGTGCGTGTCGGTGATCTGCATCGTGCGCAGATTCAACACCAGCAACCGCGCATTCTTCTCGCATGTGACGAAGGCCAGTCGCGCCACGGCGTCGATCTGGAAGCCGTGAGGAGCCGCACAGTCGGAACCGAGGTCGACGTTGCCGACCACAGAATCCGTTGTGGGGTCGAGCACTACGAGCTGAGCAGGCTCGTGCAGCGCTACCAGCATGCAACCCGATCCGGGGTCGTATTGAGTATTGCCGGCCTCCCCACCAAGATCGATCGTCGTGACAACAGTGTCAGCCTCCCCATCGAGGACGACCTCACCACCACCGGATTCGTCGGAGACGAAGATTTGGTTGGTTTGCGGCGCATAGGCAAGCCCATCGGGGAAGCCGATCTTCCCGAGGCGAGCGACGACCTGCAACGATCGATCATCGATCACCGCGACGTTGTGGTCGCCGGATACCGAGGCGTAGACCCGATGCAGGCTCGGAACAGCCAGTACGCCAGTAACCGCAGGAAGATCGGGAACTGTGCCAACGACGGATTGCGTGCTGGTGTCGACCACCACCAGCTCACCGTCGCCCATGTGCGCGATATAAAGCCGGCTCGCAGCCGGGTCTAGGCTCTGATAGTCGAAACGGGTCGGACCTCCGGGGAGCGCGATATCGGTAACCGGTTGCAATGTGGCCCCCGGCGTTGCATCTGGATGGTTGGGAAGCGGCGTAGCGTTCGCAGCTGATTGCGGGGCGCCGCATGTGGGTAGCTGGGAGATGGCGACAGGGGTACCGCCCGCTCGAGCGTCAGCCGTAGGAAGGATCATGACAAAAAGAAGAAAACAGAGAACGTAGCGGTACGGGATCATGTGAGCCTCTGTGGCGGGACAAATGGGGACGTCCCTGATTGGTGCAGCGCGTGGTGTCTACGTGAGGGGCACCGGTCAGTGCATGACAAGTGTATGGGAATCGTGTGCCCGGGCCTCGAATTCGCGTATGGTCCCAGGTGCTTAGGCCGGCAAGAGATCCGGAGAGCGGAAAGCGGCGGAGACACTGGCGCCGGCGTGAATGCGCTGGATGGTTTCGGCCAGGATGGGCGCGGTCGAGATGGTGATCAGCTTGTCGAGCACGCCCGGCGGGTGGGCGATGGTGTCGGTGACGACCACTTCCTTGATACACGAATCGCGCAGCCGCTGGATGGCCGGCCCGGAGAGAACGGCGTGGGTGCTGGTGGCATAGACCTCGGTGGCGCCGTTATCGAGGCAGACCTGCGCCGCCTGAGTGATCGAACCGGCCGTATCGATCTCATCGTCGATCAGCACCGCCTGGCAACCACCCACCGAACCGATCAGATTCAGCACTTCGGACTTGTCGTTATTACCCACGCGGCGCTTTTCGATGATGGCCAGCGGGGCATCCAGAAACTCGGCGAAGTTGCGGGCGCGCTTGGTATTGCCGAGATCGGGCGAAACCACCACCGGGTTGTCCAAATTCTTGCGCATGAAATAGCGGGCCAGCAGCGGCATGGCGGTCATCTCGTCGACCGGAATATCGAAAAAGCCCTGGATCTGGCCGGCATGCAAGTCGATCGAAAGCACCCGGTCCGCCCCGGCATTGCCGACCAGCTTCGCCACCAGCCGGGCGGTAATGGGCACCCGCGGCTGGTCTTTTTTATCGGTGCGGCCATAGCCGAAATACGGAATCACCGCCGTGATGCGCCCGGCCGAAGCGCGACGTAGCGTATCGATCATGATCAGCAATTCCATGATCGAATCGTTGACCGGGGTCGCGAACGACTGCACGACATAGACATCGTTGTCGCGCACGCTCTCCTCGATCCGCACGAAGCTGTTGTCGTTGGAAAACTTGAAGACCTCGGCCCGGCCGCGTGGCAGGCTGAGATAATTGCAGATGGCGTCGGTAAGCGCGGGATTCGAGTTTCCGCCGAAGATCGTCATCTCGTCGTACGGTCTGGCCACGCGC
>DASTFJ010000256.1:0-8868 GCA_035708745.1 Thermomicrobiales bacterium
GTGGCGGCCACATTGGCCGCCACGTTCGCGTTCGTTGCCCGCTTGCCTACGACTGCAGCGCGGCAATTGCCTCGATGACCGGCTGGGCCTCTTCGGTGAGGGTTTCGGCCACATCGTCGAAGGCCGGCTGCACCTCGTCGAGGTTGATCGTAATCTGCTCGAGCCCCTTGCCGATGATCTGGTCGCCGTTCGGGATGAAGACGCGCGCGGCATCCTGCGCCTTCGTCTTCGGGAGCTGATCGACCGCGGTCTTGAAATTCGGGTTTTCCGCGAAGAAGTCGGTCATGCTGTCGACGGCGGATTTGCGCACCGGCATATAGCCGGTGGTCTGCGACCACCAGGCCGTCTGCTCGGGTTCGGTCGCCCACTTGACGAACTGGAAGGCGGCCTGCTGCTGCTCGGCCGATTTGTCGGCCAGAATCGCCAGGCCGGAACCACCGGTGCAACAACCGAACGAAAGCGCCTCTGGCAGGAAGGCCGTACCGAATTCGAAGGTCGCATCCCGGCTGAACCCGCCGAGACTGCCCGTCGATCCGATGACCGAAGCGGTAAAGCCATTGACGAAGTCGGTTTCGGCGTCTTCCGGAGTGTTGGCCCAGCCGTCCTCCACTGAGCTGCGGACGAAGTTGCCGGCGTTGACGCCGTTTTCCTGGTTGATCAGGATATTGAACTCCGGATCCGAATAGGCGCCATCGAACTGCCAGATGATTGCCTGGAAGACCCACGCCGCGTAGGATGCGCCCCGCTGATGGGCGAACGCCGAACGTGTCATGGTGTCGCCGTCCATGGTCACCAGGTCCTGTGCGACCGCGGTCAGATCGTCCCATTTGGCCGGTCCATCGGGTAGTCCGACACCGGTGTAGAGCTCCTTGTTGAAGTAGAACAGCGGGGTCGAGCGCGCCATCGGGATCCAGTAGGAGACACCGTCGCGCACACCCTCGTTGTAGAGCGAATCGACATAGTCGGTGGTGTCGACATTGTTCGACGCGATCAGGTCATTGAGCGGCGCCAGGGTCTTGTTCAGATAGAACTTGAACCACCAGACATCGGAGAGGAGCGAGACGTCCGGGGTCTGCTTGGCGGCCACTGCGGCGGTCAGCTTCTGGGCAGTTTCCTCGTAGGTGCCCTGGTATTGGTATTCGAGCTGGACGTCGGTTTGCGCGGCGTTGAAATTGTCGGTGAGCTGCTTCTCGGCTTCGCCGAGCTGATCCGCAAAGGAACCCCAGTAGACGATCTTCGTGGGACCGCCCTGGATGACTGCCGGCGCGGCAAACGTTTTCGAGGCTTTGCTGGCGACGGTCAGACCGGCGGCTGCGGCTGCCGTTCCTTTTAGCATGGTTCGTCGATTTAGTGTGCTCATTTCTTCCCTTTCGCACTACGGTTCGATGGTCGACCTCGTTGTCGATCTCTGCTACGCGCGGTCCGTGAGCCCTCCTTCCGTGCCTTCGCGTTCGAGCGGTTTTAGGGCGCCTAGCTCTTGGTGGCGCCGGCAGTAATGCCTTCGATGATGTGCTTCTGCGCCCAGATGTAGATGACCAGCAACGGCGCGATTACGAAGAACGTACCCGCCAGCAGCGGTCCCCACCGGACGATCGACTCCGGATTGTAGAGATACGTAATGCCGACAGACAGCGTCCGCATGCGGTCCTGATTGGTGACGATCAGCGGCCAGAGATAGTCGTTCCACTTGGCCACCAGCGAGATCAGACCGAAGGTCACCAGCACCGGTTTGGACATCGGAATCACGATCTGCCAGAGCTGTTGCAGATGATTGGCGCCATCCACCCGGGCGGCGTCCATCACCTCCCTCGGTAAGGACATGAAGGCCTGCCTGAGCAAGAAGGTGCCGACGGCTACCGAGGCGCCGGGAAGCACGATGCCTTGATACGTGTTGATCCAATTCTGCCCGAGGATGTTGGACACGGTCAGGTAATTCGGGATGATGGTCACTTGCTGCGGAATCATGAGCGCCGCCAGCAACAGAATGAAGACCAGGTTCTTGAGCGGGAAGCGCAGGAAGGCCAGCGCATAGGCCGTCAGGCAGGCGTTGGTCAGCTCCAGGGTCGTGCCGGCGAGGGTGGTGACGATGGTGTTGATATAGAAGCGGCCGAAGGGAGCGGAATTCCAGGCATCCCGGTAGTTGTGCCACTGCGGGTCGCTTGGCAGCCACTGGGGCGGGAACTTCATGATCTCCGAGTTCTGCTTGAGCGAACCAGTCAGCATCCAGAAGATCGGCACCATGATGAGAATCACGACCAGGATCATGGCGACATACGAGAAGATCTGGATGGGCTGGACCCCGAGGGTTTTCTTGCCCGGCTGACTGAATTGCTGTGCCTCAACCGCCATAATGCACCTTCCGTTCCGAGAAACGGAGCTGTATCAACGTGATCGCCAGCATGACCACGAAGAGGACCATGCTCGCGGCGCCGGCGCGGCCGGCGTTGAATGCCACGAATCCCTGCTGATAGATGTAGTAGACGAGGATGTTGGTGGCATCGACCGGGCCGCCGCGCGTCATCACATTGATGATGTCGAACGCCTGGAATGAGTTGAGGATCGAGGTCACGACCACGAAAAACATGATCGGCGAGAGCATCGGCAGGGTGACATTGCGGAATTTGCTCATCCGCCCGGCCCCGTCCACGGTCGCCGCCTCATAGAGATCCCGCGGAATGCCTTGCAATCCGGCCAGGAAGATGATTGCCGCCAATCCGACATTCTTCCAGATGTACACGATGATCACCGCCGGCAGCGCCCAGGTGGGATCTCCCAGCCACTGCGGCGACTGGATGCTGAGCACCTTCAGAAACCCCGCCAGAATGCCGTAGCGCGGATCGAAGATATAGACCCAGACGATGCCGATCGCCGCGCCGCTCAGCAACGTCGGCATGAACACCGCCGCGCGCGCAAAATTGCGCATACGCAGCTTCTGGTTCAACAAGAGCGCTATGGCCAGCCCGAGCACCAGCGAGCCGCCGACGGCCCCGATCGCGAACCAGAAGGAATTCATCAGTACCTGGCGGAACGTGTCATCGTTCCAGAGGTAGCGGTAGTTGTCCGCGCCGACCCACCGCTTGGTGGGCGAGATCATGTCCCACCGCACTCCGCTGAGGTAGGCGGTCTGGATCATCGGCCAATAGGTGAAGACGCCGAAGAGGATGAAGTTGGGCGCGATGAACAGCAGGAAAAGCAGCCACTCGGAAAACGGCGGCCGCCGGCGCCGGGTACCCTCCGCCGCAACCGCTTGCGCGGATGTCCGGGCGTTCTCCATTGGTATCGACGTTGACCCTTGCAACCGTGCCTCGATGCTTGTGCCAGAACCGGTCGGTGACCGAAAATCAATTTCTCATCAAGGCTGGTCGTTGCCTTGTCAAGTCACCGTTAAACTATGAGACGCCTTGCGTAGTAAGGCTAATACACCAGAATTGCAAACATGGCAACTCCTCAGATCGCTCCGCCAGTCTCAGAAACGCCGCTGTGGCTGGCCGCGATCGACACCTCCAGCGACCGGGCCGGGGTTGCGCTCTATGACGGGTCGATGGCCAGCGTCATCGCCTGGAATGCCCGGCGTAATCACACGGTCACTACGCTTGGGCAGCTCGATCATCTGCTGCACTTGACCGGAATCGAGCTCGGCGCCCTCCGCGCGGTGGCAGTTGCCACCGGTCCCGGCTCGTTCTCGGCGTTGCGCGTCGGACTGAGCACGGCCAAGGGACTGAGCTTTTCACTGGGCATCCCGCTGCTCGGCGTTTCGACCACCGGCGCTATCGCCGCCCAGCTCGATTGGGCAGATCGACCGGTGATCGCGGTCATGACCGCGGGTCGCGGCCGCGTGGTCTGGAGCCGGTACGAAGACGGGGCGCTGATCGAAGGACCGCGCAATACGACCGTCGTTGAGCTGCGGGAAGCGGCCGGCGATGCGCTGGTGGCCGGCGAAACCGATCTGTTGGACGGCTTCGACGCGGTCCAGTTGCCGGCCGGCGGGCGGGTAGAGCAGATCGCACGGCTTGGCTGGGCACGGCTGCTGGCCGGCGAGCAGGACGACGCGGCATTGCTCGAACCGGTCTACGCGCACGGCCGGCGCACGGAAGCGGTGCCGGCATGAGCGACCTCCCCTTCTTCATGGAACCGATGCGGATGGAGGATGTGCCCGAGGTCAGCAAGGTCGAGCGCCGCTGTTTCAGCAACCCGTGGCCCGCATCGGCCTACCGCCGCGAGCTACGCAATCTTCAGCAGAACTGCTATATCGTGCTGCGCGGTCCGGATGCGAAGTCCATGCAATCGCGCGGGCGGTTCGTCGAGGACTATGTCGACAATTGGCGCGGTCTGCGCGCGCTCGGGTTGCTCTCGTTTCGCAACAAACCGCAAACGGCTGACACGCCGCTGCCGATCGCTGGGTTTGCCGGGATGTGGCAACTCTTCGACGAGGCGCATGTGACAACCATCGGGGTCGACCTCCCGCATCGGGGACGGGGCTTCGGCGAGGCGATGTTCCTCCGGTTGCTCGACGAGGCGATCCGCCGCGGCGCCAATTTACTCACCCTGGAAGTGCGGATCTCCAATTCGCCGGCCATGCGGCTCTATGAGAAATACGGCTTCACCGTTCACGGTGTGCGGCCACACTACTACTCGGACAACGGCGAAGACGCCTACCTGATGTGGTCTCCCTCGCTGCGGGACGAAAGCTACCTTGCGACACTCGAGGAGCACCGGCGCGCGTTGGTCGAGCGACTGGCCGGGGTTCTGAAGATTGCGCAAGAACCGCCCGTCTGGGCCTCACGCCGGATCGACGATCGGCACGCCTCATGAACGTCCTGGGGATCGAAACATCCTGTGACGAAACGTCGGCGGCGGTCGTGCGGGATGGGCGGGACGTCCGTTCCAATGTCGTGTCTTCGCAAATCGAGCTGCACCGGGCGCACGGCGGGGTCGTGCCCGAGCTGGCTGCCCGCGCGCAGCTCACCGCGATCATCCCCGTCGTGGAAGCGGCGCTGCAGCTGGCTGAAGTGGGACTCGAGGATATCGACGCGATTGCGGTCACGCGCGGCCCCGGGTTGGCCGGGTCATTGCTGGTCGGCGCGAATTTCGCCAAGACGGTGGCGTATGCCCGCTCCATTCCGCTGGTGGGCGTCAATCATCTCGAAGCGCATCTCTATGCCAACTGGCTCTCCCCGCCGGGCGACGAGCCCGGCGAGCAACCAGCGTTTCCCATGTTGGCGCTGCTGGTGTCCGGGGGACATACCGAGCTGCTGTTGATGACCGGGCACGGCCGCTATGAGCAACTGGGGCGAACGCTCGATGACGCCGCCGGAGAAGCGTTCGACAAGGGCGCGCGGCTACTGGGGCTGGGCTATCCCGGCGGACCGGCGATTCAGCAAGCTGCTGCCGGGGGCGACACTGCCGCGTTCGCGCTGCCACGAGCCTGGCTCGGCGATTCGCACGATTTCAGCTTTTCGGGGTTGAAAACCGCCTTATTGCGCGAGGTCGAGCCCTACCGGCTGCCCGATGAGGACGACGAGCCCGAAGACGACGCGCCATTCCGCAAGCACCGCCCACCTCGCTTTGCCGAGGGAATGCCAGTGGCAGATCTGGCGGCGTCGTTCCAGGAAGCGATCGTGGACGTGCTGGCGGTGAAGACTGCGACGGCAGCGCGAACGTTCGAAACGCCCCAGGTCGTGCTGGCTGGCGGCGTGGCGGCGAACCGTGCGCTGCGCGAGCGATTGACCGGCGAGATCGAGGCGACCTCGGGCACAATGTTGCGCGTGCCGGCGTTGTCCTATTGCACCGACAATGCGGCCATGGTGGCGGCAGCCGGGTATTACGCATTGCGGCGCGGTGCGCAATCGGGCTGGGAGCTCGATGTGTCCTCGCGATTGCCGGTAGGCAGGTAGTGGATTTTGCTTGTCAAGAGTCAAGATTGGTGAGCCCGGTAATCTACTCTGGACACTGGACTCTTGACCATGAAGATCGAACACACCCCAGGAGGGTAGAACACGTGACGAAGCATTCGGTCCCCGAAGGAGCGCGCGAGCTGGCGGTCGAAACCGCGAAAGCCGCGGGCGCGATTCTGCGCGAGCGGTTGTCGCTCGATCGGCAGATCGACTACAAGGGAGCGATCGATCTCGTCACCGATTCCGACCGCGCCTCCGAAGAATTGATCGCCACGGCGATTCTGGAGCGATTTCCGGAGCACCGGTTTGTCGGGGAAGAAGCGACCTTTCTCTCGGGCGATACACCCGCCGGCACCGAGCTCTATTCCTGGCTGGTCGATCCGCTCGATGGCACGACTAACTACGCCCACCGGTACCCGCATTTCGCGGTGTCGATCGGGCTGGAGCATGCCGGGCAGATCATCCTCGGGGTGGTCTACGACCCGATGCGCGACGAGCTCTTCGTGGCCGAACGCGGTGAGGGCGCGACCCTCGACGGGCAGCCGATCCAGGTTTCCGCCATCGATCGGGTGGAGCGATCGCTGCTCGGCACCGGTTTCGCTTATGACGCCGATGGGCGGGCGGAGAATGCGCGTGTCTGGAATGGGTTTCTTTCCAGAACCCAGGGGGTCCGGCGCGACGGCTCGGCCGCGTTGAATCTTTGCTATGTGGCCTGTGGGCGGCTGGATGGTTTCTGGGAGCGCCCGCTCAATGCCTGGGATATGGCCGCGGGGTCGTTGCTCATCGAGGAAGCCGGCGGTATCGTGACAGGGTACGCCGGCAGTCCGTTCGGTCCCTACCGGCGCGAAGTGATCGCCGCCAATCCGGCCCTTTATGATGAGCTGGCGGCCTTGGTGAACCAATTGAGCAACGCCGATGGATGATTTCTGGAGTGACGGCTTCCGTCTGAATTTCGACGAAGACGAGTTCTATCCCGACCAGCTCAAGGTCGCGCTGGCCGATGCGATGGTGATGAGCATCTTCTTTATGCGTGTCGGAAGCTCGCTCATCCTCGACCTGCGCACCGCCGAGGGGATTTCCCCGGCGGTCCTGATCGATAGCATGACGCCATCCCCGCGCGAGCGCCTGCTCTCCTTCCGCCATTTGCGGCCGCAGCTGCCGATTCCAGATGAGATCACCCTGGCCCCATGGGCCGAACGGGTGGCCGATTTCGAGCGCGAGGGCGTGCTCGCCCGGCTGCTGGAGCGATGCGACGAAGTGGGAGGCGGCGAGCTGATCGCCATGGCGCGAACCGCCTATTTGAAAATGCTGGCCGAGGAGCGGAAGATTCTGCGCGATATTGTCACCGGCGCTGGCATGGAAACGATCTGGGAGCGCCGGTAAGCCGAGCAGGCGCCAGGCAGAATTTGGCAGCCGGCAGCCAGCACTTGACTCTTGACACTGGACTCTTGACCGTCGACTCGGGACTCAGGTTGGGCGTATCGAAGGAGATCGAGGGAATGAAGGCGTATGTGCTGATGACGACCAGAGTCGGCGCGTCTCCTGAGATCCAGGAAGAGCTTCGGCGTTGGGGGGTGGAGGGCGGCATTCACGAGGTGGACGCCGTGGCCGGAAGTTACGATGTGGTGGCCGTGGTCGAGGCGGAGGGGCCCAGGGAAATCGGCGATATCGTGATGGGCCGTATCCAGCATCTCGACGGGGTGCTTACGACGGTGACCCTCTTCTCCATCGGCTGAAACGCCATCACCTGCTAGACTGAAAATCGCCGTACAGCATCGAGCATCATGACAGGGCGGGAATCGATCTGGCAGCGCGAGGCTGGTCGCTCCATCGAATTCCCTGCAACGGAGAAAGGAGCAAGGCGGTGAAGCTCATCATTGCCGTTGTCCAGGACGAAGATATCGAAGCGCTGACGACCGAGCTCATCGATCAGAACATTCGCTTTACCAAAGTCAGCACCTCCGGCTCGTTTCTTCGCATGGGGAATACGAGCCTCTTGATCGGCATCGAGGATGCGATGGTGCCCGAGGTCATGAATATCCTCAAGCGCACCTGCAAACGGCGCACGCAGATCGCGGTGCCGTATTCCCCCGCGCTCGAGCCGGGGTTGCTCTACATGCCGGAAAACTTCGAAGTCGAGGTCGGCGGAGCGATCGTCTTCGTCGCAAACGTCTCCCGCTACGAGCGGATCACGCACGATCAGCCGCTGGCCGGGTCCTGAGAAAACCGCGTGGTGCAGGACGTCCCTGTCCTGCTGTGGCCCGCAAATCAGCACCAGCAGGGCACGGAGATCTGCACTACGCCACGGCTGCCTGCGCTACGACTGTGACTCCTACTGACATAGAATCCTTCCATGACGAGCGATCGACGTGGAAAGGAACATGGGGTGACCGAGGATTCGAGCAAGCGGCGGGTGAGTCGGGATGAGATCGTGGAGCTGGCGAGCGATCTGATTGCCATTCCATCGCCGACCGGCACCGAGATCACCATCATGAGTTGGGTGACCGACTGGTGCGACGAACACGGGCTCCTCTACGAGATCTTCACCAAGGACCCCTCACAGCCCAATGTAGTCATCACCGTCGGCAAGGGTGACGGTCCCACCGTCGTCATGAACGGTCACCTCGATACCGTGCCGGTGTCGGACGCGGACGCCTGGATTTCCGGTCCCTACGAACCGCGCATCAGCGAGGACGGCACGAAGATTTTCGGCCGGGGCGCCTCGGACATGAAGTCCTCCACTGGCATCATGATGCTGATGTGCAAGCGCTTCAAGGACGCGCCGCTCAAAGGCAAATTGCAGGCGCATGTCGTCTCCGACGAGGAGACCGGTGGTTCCAAAGGCACCGTCTTCCTGATGGACGAGATCGCTGCCGGGCGGCTCATCAAGCCGGACTATTGCCTGATCGGCGAAAAGAGCGACCTGAAGGTGCGCAACGCCGAACGCGGGCTCTTTCAAATGCAAATTCTCTTT
>DASTFJ010000257.1:0-3902 GCA_035708745.1 Thermomicrobiales bacterium
TCGATGCCTGCACGGTGGCGTTCGGGTTGCGCAATATGCCCGACTATGCGGCTGCTGTTACCGAGATGACACGGGTGCTGCGTCCCGGCGGGCGGTTCGTTTGCCTGGAGATGACGCCGTACCGCACGCCGGTGCTGCGCCAACTCTTTTCCTTCTATTTCGAAAAGATCGTGCCACTGATCGGCGGCATCCTCACCGGAGATACCACGGCCTATCGCTATCTGCCCAAATCGGTGGCGGCGTTTCCGAGCAGCACCGAGCTGGTGATGCTCATGCGCCGCGCCGGGTTGACCAATACGCATGTGACGATGCTGGGGTTCGGCACGGTGGCGATTCATACGGGGGTGAAGGCGGGAGCGGGGCAATGGGCAAAAGGCAATGGAAAATAGTGGGGTTCCACCGTGCTGCTGGAGGGATTTGACCAGGGCGACGGTATCCAGTACAACTGAACGGTGTAATGTTGTACCGCCAGAAAGCAGTTGAACCATGGAAAAGCTGGAGAAAACCTACTACACGAGCAGTGTGAGTCCCAAGGGACAGATCACCCTGCCCAAGCAGCTGCGCGAAGAACTCGAGATCGAACCGAAAGACATCGTGGTGATCGCGCTGGAAGATGGTCATATTCAAATCGAAAAGGCCGAAACCCGTCTTCTGAGCGGATTTGGGGTCGTTCCCGTACCAGCGTCCTGGACGAGCTGGAACGATATGGAACGCGATGTGTTCGATGATGTTGCGGAACAGAACGCCTCCAAATGGCTTTCCACCAGTGTGGAGACCGAGTAGGGGGTGCTGTACCTCGACTCGAACATCTTCATTGTGTATTTGACCAATACGCCTTCGCATCAAGGAAGCCAAGTGCGCGCCCTCTTCCGGGAACTGGCCGTGGGAGCTGTCGTTGCGACAACGACCGAGGGCGTCTTGGTCGAGGTTACGCAAGTGCTCGTCTCCAAGAAGGGTCTCGCGTACCCACGCGCGCTCATCAGCCAGGAGCTCAGGAAATTCCTGGACTTCCGAGGATTGCGGCTGGACAATCTCGATGTTCATCTGCGCGCGCTCGATCGATTCGGCGTCTCCAATCTCGACTACGTAGACTGCATCCTGATCGAATCCGTGAATGGACCGGACGACGCGATTGTCAGTTTCGACCGAGATTACGACCGTGTCCTTCCCGGCATGTGTGTCGAGCCGGCATCCCTTCTTCAGCAAACTGTTCAGCCAGGCACGCCCGACTTGGCGAGCCACCAAGAAAATGAGGAACGAGCTTGACCGTACTCGAAGATCTCAGCACCGACGATCAGATCATTCTGGCGCGTGTCCCGAATGCGCTGGTGATGGCGACGGCCTATGCCGAGCAGGATGGGGTGTTCAGCATCCGTAAGGAGCTGAAAGCCGGATTGCAGGCGGCCATCGACGGCGCCACCGCCTTTCCGGAGAATCAGATCATCCAGCGGCTGGCGCTGGAGATGAACTCGCTCGATCCCGGCGAGATGGACGAGGTGCGGCGGCGCGCATCGAATGCGAAGAAGCCGGAGGATCTGGTGGAAGAGCGCAACCCCACCGCCTCGCGGCCGCTGGCGTTGCAGCTGGCGTCCGAATCGCTCGCCATCATGGAGGCGAATGCCACCCGGCAGGAAGCCATCGAATTCAAATACTGGCTCTATTCGATCGCCGACCAGGTGACGCTGGCCTCCAAGGCGGGTGGGTTCCTGGGGTTCGGGGGCAAGCGGGTGAGCCCGGCGGAGGCGGCATTCCTCGACCAGCTACGCGAGGCGCTCAGTATTGCGGATGAGAATGTTGCATCCGCCACGGAGTCGAATGCCAAAGAGGATGACGACGATGAGGCGGCGGCCGCGGAATCCGAGGAAGAACGGATCGCGCGGCTGGATGCGGCCTCGGTGCGGGGTGGCGAGCCGGTTGCGGACGTGCCGGCCGAGCGGGCGGAGGACGTCTAGCCATGGAAGGAATCTGGACCACCGAGGAGCTGATCGATTCGCTGCGCAAGACGCCGGTGCTGCTGGCGGCGTTGCTGGTGGGCGTCGATGACGAGCTCGCCCGGGCGCGGCCGGGCGAAAACGAATGGTCGACGGTCGAGGTCATCGGGCATCTGATCGACGCTGAAGAGCGGGCGCTGCAACGGATCGACCGCGTGCTGCAGGAGGACAATCCGGAGCTGCCGGGCTACGACCAGAATGCGCTGGTGCGCGAGCATGGCTATCAGCGGCGGCCGCTGCGAGCGGTGGTCGATCGCCTGCTGGAGCTGCGGGCCGAGCGGCTGGAGGTGCTTTCTGCACTCACCGAGGAACAATGGCTGCGCACCGGTATTTCAGCTGGGCGCGGGGCGACGCCGCTGACCGCGATTACCTGCCATATGTGCTGGCACGATACGAACCACCTGGCGCAGATCGCGAACAATCTGGCGGCGGCGCGGTAAGCAGATGAATGCGTCTGGTTACGATGCCTTCTTCGATCTCGTGTCGAGAATGCCCTGCACCGACGGGCTGATCGCTTTATCGGTGCGGTGAATGCAGCCGATCCAGCAACACGGCCGCCGCTTGCCCTCGAGGAGTTCTTCGGACGTTCGTTGAATGCGGCGCTGCCTGGTTTTCGGTTGCTTGGCTTCCTCGACCCAACAAATGAACTCGTTGCGCGCCAGCGGCGTCAGGTCTTCCCATATCGCCAGTACCGTTGGATCGGCGAGCAACCCATCGCGCAGATCGGCCGGCATGTCGTGAACTGTTCCGCCAGAAATAACCTGTGTCGTCATAGCGACGAGTGTAACTGGTTCGCGCGAGCCAGAACCACTCGGTTCCCGGACGCCTGAAGCGAATTGCAGAAAAATCGCGACAGGCGAACCTGACCTGTCATGCTGACGAAGGAAGCATCTCCTCGCCGCAGCGAGTCGCACCAGAAGGCCCCGCTCCGAGGAAATTGCCAACCGTTCTGAAATGCGCTTTAAGCTGATCGCCATCTGGCCGGTCATATTCTTGTCGACATTCGCGTTCCTGTGGGCGCTCCGGCGGATGCGGTGCATCGACGGTCCGGGGTCCGGAGATAATCGTGGTCGAGGGCGATTCTGCCTGTTCGGCGGAGTACATGTGATGGAAGCAAGTCGATCGGTGCTCTCGCGCAACCAGCTCGTCTTCGCCGAGGTCCTGACCGGCTTCCTGATCTATGTGCTGGTGCTGGGGCTGTTCGACGACTATACCGATTGGGTCAGCGCGACCAGCTTTTCGACCATCGTTTTCGCCTCGGTCGTGCTGGAAGCGCTGACCTTTCTGACCTTTCTCTTCAAGGATTGGTGGATTGGCTGGTGGACCCGGCGACGCGGCGAGCTTCCCCGGGCGCACAAGCTGCTTGCCATGTGGCCGATCATGTTCTTCTCGAAATTCGTTTTTCTGTGGGCGCTCGACTGGGCGTTCGGCAGCAATTTCGCGGTCAGCGGCTTCGTTGCGATCATGATCGTGATCGCGTGCGTGACCGTACTTGCCAAGCTGGCGAACGCCTTCTTCGTGCGGTTGGGCGCCTCGGCAGATGTGCTGAATTGAGGGAACCAGGTGGGCCTACCGTGATAAATACGGCTATGAGAAGCCAAGGGTCTCCGACCCTGGGACTTTGCGGGTGCGTTTCCCCAGGTTGAAACCAGGGGCTCACAGAGCGAAGCCTCTCCGAGGCTGCGGACGACGGGGTCGGGTAGGGGCAATCCCTCTGTGGTTGCTCTTGGTGGTGGGATGGCCGATCGTGGGTGGCAAGCTGTTGCCGGTGCGGTGAAGAAGGCGCAGGGGGTAACTGGAAAACGGAGACGTGTTTGATCTCTTTTCGAGCTACTTTTGGGTCTCGGCGGAGCCATCGACCACGAGTCTTCTAGGGATTGATGGCTGAAACCGCTAACTCGATCAGGAATT
>DASTFJ010000258.1:0-15217 GCA_035708745.1 Thermomicrobiales bacterium
TGTCAGCAGCAATGCCTGGGGCGGCGATCAGCGACTCTATCTCTTCGTGCAACAGGACGGTGCGTGGTTGATCGACCAGATCGGCTCCGGGCCGGGAGATATCCCCGTTGGAGGTCCGAGCGACGTGACGATTCCCGCGGAGGCGCAACCCTTGGTCGATCTGGTCCTGCAGGACGCGGCTGCCACTCTTGGCGTCGACGCATCCAGTCTCTCGGTCGCGGCAATCGAGACCGTCGAATGGCCCGACGCCTCGCTGGGGTGCGCTGAGGATGGCGGCGTCTACGCGCAGGTCGTATCGCCGGGATACCGCATTACCGTAACCGATGGAACGACATCGCTGGAGTACCACACTGGGTTGAACGACGCGTTCGTTACGTGCTGAGCGCCTTCGCCTGTTGGATAGACCAATTGCCGTTGCGCCTGTCCGGCCAGCTTTGTCATGCTGACGAAGGAAGCATCTCTTGCTCTCCCGAATCTCACTTCGGGTCGGTAAACGAATAGTCTTCCGGCTCGGCGTGTGTTGACGCCAACGAGAGATTCTTCGCTACGGCTCAGTACATCGACCGGTGCTTTTTGTCCGATGCATTCCTCGGGGAATTGGGTTGCCGGCAACGAGAGATTCTTCGCTGCGGCTCAGAATGACAGGGGTGGGGCGGTGCCGCCGCGACGCTGAGTGATCGGACAACAAGGCGCGGTCAGTGTACTCAGAATGACAGGGAGCGTGGAACGACGTACGGGACCTAGCCGTGCCCGGTTCCGGACTGCTCGACCGTGATAGCCGCTTCGATGCAGCGCTTCAACGCGGGTACTGTCGCGTCGATCTGACCAAGGTCGGTATAGCGCGCCTGGCGGCCGACTTTGGTATTCGGGCCAGTCTTCACCAGCAAGCCGTCGGGATCCTCGATCAGATAGCCCTTGAAAAAGAGCAGCGCGCAATAGGCTTTGAACCCCTGGATCTGCACGACGTTCTTGTCCTCGATGGTATAGGTCGGTTTGTCCCATTTCAGGGTTTCGGCCAAGCCGCATTCGAGGCAGATGGCGCGTAGGCGCTCCATCTCCGCCCGCCAGGTTGTCGCGTTGTCGAAGAACGCATCGACCTCCGGATTCGCGTTCGATGCCGCCATGCCTCAGGCTCCTTTCGGATTTGGGCTCCGGACTTCAATCCACCAGCACGACCCGGCCGGTCTCCAGCTCGTAGACCGCGCCGACGACCCGCGTCGTACCGGCGGCCTGGGCTTCGTCGATGATGGGCGAGATGGTCGAAAGCCGTTGCACCTGACGGCGGACGTTTTCCTCGATGGCGGCGCGCACCAGATCGGCGGGATTCTTTTCGCGGGCGATATGCACCGCCGGCTCGACCGCATCGATCAAATAGGGGAGGCGTCCCGGCAGATGAATCCGTTCCTCCACCACCTTGACCGCGGCCGAGAGCGCGCCGCATTGGGTATGGCCCAGCACCATGAGCAGCGGCACCTGCAGAAAGCGGACCGCGAACTCCAGACTGGCCAGCCCGTATTCGCTCAGGAAATTGCCCGCCACTCGCACCATGAAGAGATCGCCCGGTCCGCGCAGAAAGATCAGCTCGGCGGCCACGCGAGCATCGGCGCAACCGAGGATCGCGGCCAAAGGCGCCTGTTCCTCGACCATGGCGGCTCGGTCTGCCGAAAAATCCTCCAGCTCCGCGCCGCCGCTGACATAGCGCTCGTTGCCGGCGATCAGCTCGGCCAGGGCGGCGTCGGGGGTGGGCCGGTGTTGGCGGTGGGGCATGACGGTGGGGCACTCCTTTGCTCTGCGACATTCAGACGATTGTAGCCGCCGGCACAGATCCGGCGGCTACGTATGTCCAATGATGTGCGATGAGTCTGATGAAACGCCGCTGAACTCTGGGTCCTGGGCGCTTGACCCGATTTGCCCACACGCTCTTTTCCTAAAGAGTGGGCTCTGCACTATTCGATGCATCATCCCCGGAGCCGTTGCCTCGCACCTTGCCGCGAGGGCGGAGAGGAGTGTCCGCGATTTGCAATAACGAGCGCACTCGCGAAATTGGATAGTGTGTTTCGTCAGCGATTTCACGAATCGAGCGCCCGGCTTCGTAATGCCGTCTCAGTTCTACACCGATATAGGTCGCCGTTTCTTCTTCCAAACGCATATGAAGCTGCAGATCCGGCGCCTCGATATGCCCCCCTGCATAGCCCGGGTGAACGGCTCCCCGCGGCGTGACATCCTCCGGTGCTTCATCCCCCCACACGGTCCAGCCTTTGTGGGGATAGCGTGCGAAGAGCTCGAGGTACGGACCCGGAGAACACGATTCGATGAGCCGGTATTGCTCGTCGGGCTTGCGAGAGTGCTCTCGCTTTCTTGTCTCGATGATGTTGACCTGAGATCTGGCCGGAGGCAAGGTGCGCATGCTGCCCCGCACTCCAAAGAGCAGCAATTCGGTCACATTTCGAAAGTAGAACCCCACCCCACGACCGTCCGGTTTACCGTCCTTGCGGCGCTTGGCCCACACGATGTTCGACACATAACGAAATCCCCAGGCGTCCATGACCCGCAAGCCGTCTGGCAGCAGAGCATTCGGAACCCAGAGGTAGAGATGCGCATTCGACGCGGCAACTCCGGCCACTGGAAGCGCGAGAATTTCCTTCAGGTCAATCGTCGAGTACCGATCGAGTCTCCGGTGCTCGGGCGCCACCTTTCCAGTGCGATTGGTAAATCTCCACGGTGGATCCGCGAGGATGGTGCTGAACCCCCCTTCGGTCGTGGGAAGTGGGGCTAAAGGCGCTTGCTCTCGTAGCGGAACTGCTTGGTATGCCATGCTCATCCCAGAAGTAGATCTTATAAGCATCGAAAGTAGATCTTATCACATCCGGTGTACGTTCACCGCCACAGTTCTCGTCCACGGTCATATGCCTCGATAATCCGCTCGAATCCAGTGACTCGCTCTGGCTCGATGCCAATAACGATGAGCGGGCACTCTCCCCCACCGCCCAGATTGATGCGAGGAATGAGCTTGCCCCAATGGGTCGTAGACTGGCCAAATTTCTTGGAGCGTTCGCGCTCGCTGGTTTTGACCACCTTTCCCAGATATCGCTGAAGTTCCGGACCGCGCGTGACAATGACGCCCACAGCAAGCGCTCCCTCTCGATGCAACGCCATGAAGTTCAAGAGATCTCTGTCGAAGAACGGATCCTTGTTGTTCCATTCCATTTCCACGGCCAACCCGGGGTAATCTCCGTTTTCAGCACCGGCCGCGAACATGTCGATCTCGTGTCCACGGGTTGCATGGATCTGCACATCATCGATCGACTTGCTGATCGAAATGGTTCGTTTCCCCCACCCTCGATTCTTGAGCAAGCTATCGAACCGCACTGCGATGGGAGAACGGCTACCGCCTCCCTGAAGAATTTCATCGACGCCGATCCGGAATTCGTCCAGCACGTCGCTGAGTTGTCCGAATCGCTCCGGAAACGCATCCCGAAGAATCAGATCGGCATACCGAGTAACGCCGATCCGATAGCCCGGAGGAAATGTATCGACGCTGGGATTACGCACGACCCCAGGCGGGTCGGGAAGGCCATCGGTCGAAATCCGCAGTTGCCGCATTAGTGGCGCCTCATGTTTCTCCAGAATCGGGGCGACTGAATTCTTGCATATCTCGGATTGTGCGAAGCAGCCCAGACAGATCGAACGCATCGGAAGCCCGCCGCTTCCGGGCACCACCGGCACGGATCCCGCGACGCCTTGGGGAAAATCTATGTAAATCTGCTTCTCTTATTTGAGATATCGTTCCTAGGTAGCGCCGTTTTGTCCGAATCGACGAGGGCTGCTCTCCTACAATCGATCACAAGTCGAGACGGAGCGGCGGCCAGTGGGATGCAAAAAGGGAACCGAGTGACCATCGCAGGAGCGCAAAGCCGAACGTCGCCGAGATACGATCAGGTCGCCCGGCAGTACGATGCCCTCCTGCTGCTCTCGTTCGGCGGCCCCGAAGGTCCGGACGATGTCATCCCCTTTCTGGAGAATGTCACCCGCGGGCGCAACGTCCCCCGCGAGCGGCTGGACGAGGTCGCCGGGCATTATCTCCACTTTGGCGGGGTCAGCCCGATCAACGAGCAGAATCGCGCGCTGATCGTGGCGCTGCGCGACGAGCTGCGGCGACAGGAGATCCTGTTGCCGATCTATTTCGGCAACCGCAACTGGGAGCCGTTCGTCACCGATACGATCGCGCGGATGCGCGCGGACGGCGTGCAACGCGCGCTGGTCTTTGTCACCTCGGCCTTCAGCTCCTATTCCGGTTGCCGCCAGTACCGGGAAGATGTCACCCGCGCGGTCGACGCGCTGGATGTCGCTGACGCCATCACCTTTGACAAAATCCGCGGGTTCTACAATCACCCGGGCTACATCGAAACCATGATCGAGCTGACCGCCGAGCGCGTACATCGCATCCCGCCGGATCGGCGCGCCACCACCGAGATCATCTTCACCGCGCACAGCATTCCCCTTTCGATGGCCCAGGGGTGCGCCTACGAAAAACAGCTTCTCACCTCGTCTAGCCTGGTGGCTGGCGCACTGGAGCTTTCCTCCTGGCGGCTGGCATATCAAAGCCGCAGCGGGCCGCCCGCGGTGCCCTGGCTGGAGCCGGACATTCTGGACGAGCTCGAAACGCTGCCCGCCGCCGGATTCACCGATGCGGTCATCGTGCCGATCGGCTTCATCTCCGATCATATGGAAGTGCTCTTCGATCTCGATCACGAAGCCGCCGAGCGCGCTGAAGAGCTGGGTCTTGGGTTCCAGCGAGTTCCCACGGCCGGGATTCATCCGCGCTTCGTGTCGATGATCCGCGAGCTGATCGAGGAGCGTATGACCGTCGATCCGCACCGCCCGGCGCTAGGTCCGGCCGGTCCGCTGCACGATATCTGCCCGCTGAACTGCTGTCTCATTGGCGCTGGTCGCCCGGCGTCGCGAGCGGCGTCAGCCGCGCACTCCTGAGCAACGATGATCGACGGAATGCACATTCGGATAGGAGCGCGGGGCTCGCAACTGTCGCGCCGGCAGGCGGAAGCAGTGCGCGCCCGGCTCGCCACCGCCTGGCCCAGCTCGACCGCCACCCTCGTCATCATCGAGACCAAAGGGGACCGCACGCTCGATACTCCGCTGCCCGAGATCGGCGGCAAAGGGCTCTTCACGCTCGAGATCGAAGAGGCGTTGCGTGCCGGGGAGATCGATCTGGCGGTGCATAGCCTCAAGGACCTGCCGACCGAACCGGCGCCGGGCATCGTCATCGGCGCGATCCCGGAACGGGTATCGGTCCGTGACGCGCTGATCAGCCGATCGGGCGCAACCCTGATGCAGCTTCCCGAGGGGGCGACGATCGGCACCAGCAGCCACCGGCGCGCGGCCCAGCTGCGGCGGGCACGGCCAGATCTGCGCACGGAATCGATCCGCGGCAATATCGAAACCCGCCTGCGCAAGACCGCCGATCCGACCGGACTCTACGACGCCGCCGTGCTGGCCGCGGCCGGTCTGGAACGGCTCGATCTGCTGGAAGCGGCGACCGAGTTCCTTCCATTAGAGCTGATGTTGCCCGCGCCCGGGCAAGGCGCGCTGGCGGTGCAATGCCGGGACGAACCGGATTCCCGCGCGCTCCTTGCCGCTATCGACGATGTTGCCGCCCGGCTGGCGACCAGCGCCGAGCGAGCGTTTTTGGCCGGCTGCGGCGGGGGCTGTTCGTCACCCGTCGCCTGTTACGGCGAGATATCCGAAGGCCGGTTGCGGCTGCACGGCCGGATCGTGGCGCTGGATGCCTCGGAGCAGGTCGACGTCACCCTGGAGCGCGTAATTGCGGACGAATCGATGGCAATCGCCGCCGGGACCGAGCTGGCGCGGATGGCATTGGAGCGGGGAGCAATGGCGCTCCTGCAGGTGACCGCCTGATGAACGCCCTGGATGGGTTGCGCGTCGTCAATACCCGCTCGGTCGAGCAAGCCGGCGAGCTGAATAAGCTGCTGCGCGAGGCTGGCGCCGTGCCCCTCTCCTTTCCCTGTATCGCCATCGCGCCGGTCAAAGAGGTCGCTGCATTCGACCGGATGCTGCAGACGCAAACCTTCGACTGGATCTGCCTGACCTCGCAAAACGCCGCCGAGATGCTGGCAATTCGGGCGCGGGCGATCGGTCTCGATCGCGCCCGGCTCACCGCGCCTCGCTATGCCGTGGTCGGCACGGCCACGGCGGAAGCCCTGAAAACGCATCTCGCTATCGACGCCAGCTTCAAACCCGAGACCTTCGATGCCGAATCGATGGCGAAGGAATGCCCGATTCAGCCGGGCGAGCGGGTGCTGATGCCCGTCTCCAATCTCGCCTCGCCAGAGCCGGCCGAATTCCTGACTCAAAAGGGGGCGGACGTCACCCGCATGATCGTCTACCAGACCACCACCGGCAAAGGCGGGGTCGATCTGGGCACCTTGCTGAAAGACAGCACGATCGACGCCATCACCTTCACCAGCCCGTCCGCTGTGTCCGGGTTCGTGACCCGCCTGAAACGGGAAGAGGGCAACCTCGACGATACCCGCCAGGTGCCGATCGCCTGTATCGGCCCCCATACCCGCAACCGCGCCATCTCCGAGGGGATGCTGCGCGCGTTTTGCCCCCGCGAGCACACCTTGCCGGGATTACTCAGCGCATTGAACGAAGTCGTGACATCGCACCAACAGGGAGGACGTTTATGGGGGTAACCATCGAACCCCGAACCACGCAAGCACCGAGCGCGTTTCCAATTTCGCGGCCACGGCGGTTGCGCCGCACGGGCGCGATCCGCGAGCTGGTGCGCGAACACCGGATTTCGACTTCAGAGCTAATCGCGCCGCTCTTCGTCTGCGAGGGAACCGATATCCAGCGGCCGATCGGCGCGATGCCGGGGCAATACAACCTGTCGGTCGACCGGCTGGTCACCGAAGTGGCCGTCCTCGGCAAGCTGGGCGTGCCCGCCGTAATGCTCTTCGGCATCCCCGACCTGAAGGACGACTGCGGCTCGGAAAACTGGAATCCCGATGGGATCGTGCCCCGCGCGATCCGCGCGATCAAGAACGCGCATCCGGAGATGATCGTCATCTCGGACATGTGCTTCTGCGAATACACCGATCATGGGCACTGCGGCATCATCAACACCCCGCAGAGCGCCCATTTCGATGCCGCGCTGCCCCAGAGCTATTTGCTGAACGACCCGACCCTGGAGCTGCTGGCGCGTTCCTCGATCGTCCACGCCGAAGCGGGCGCCGACATGATCGCGCCCTCGGCCATGATCGATGGACAGGTCGGTGCGGTCCGCACCGCGCTCGATCAATCCGGATTCGCACATGTGCCGGTGATGGCCTATGCGGTCAAGTTCGCCAGCGGATTCTACGGACCCTTCCGCGAGGCGGCGCAAAGCGCTCCCTCGTTCGGTGACCGCACGCAATATCAGATGGATCCGGCCAATCGCCGCGAGGCCATGCGCGAAGCCGAGCTGGACGCGGCCGAAGGAGCCGACATCCTCATGGTCAAACCAGCCATGCCTTACCTCGATATCGTCAGCGATCTGCGCGCCGCCTTCGATCTGCCCATCGCCGCCTATCAGGTGAGCGGGGAATACGCGATGCTGCACGCCGCCGCGGCGAATGGCTGGATCGATCTGCAGCGCTGCGCCATGGAAGCGCTGATCGGCACCAAGCGCGCCGGCGCCGATATGATCCTCACCTATTTCGCGAAGGACGTTGCGGGCTGGTGCAACGCGTGATCGCGACAGCGCCCCCGGTGGCGGAAAGCCGGTTGCTGCGGCGCATACAGGGCGAGCCCACCGATGTCACACCGGTCTGGTTGATGCGGCAGGCCGGGCGCTATATGCCCGAATACCGGGCCCTGCGCGCGAAGCATTCGCTGCTCGAGCTGATCAAGTCGCCCGAGCTGGCGGTCGAAGTGACGTTGCAGCCGGTCGACGCCTTCGATCTCGATGCGGCCATCATCTTTTCCGACATCCTGCCAATTCTCGAAGGGATGGGCCTGGAGCTCTCGTTCGTCAAGGGCGAAGGGCCGGTGATCCACAATCCGGTGCGGACCGCGGCCGATATCGCCGCCTTGCGCACCCCCGATCCGCACGAATCGATGTCCTTCACCCTGGACGCCATTCGCATGGCGCGTTCTGCGCTCGATAGCCGCGGTCTGCCGCTGATCGGTTTTGCCGGGGCGCCCTTCACCCTTGCCTGCTATGCCATCGCCGGCGGCAAGAGCCGCTATCACGAAAACACGCGCCTCCTCATGCTGGCCGAATTCGGGCAGTGGGACGCGCTGATGAGCAAGCTCGCGACGGTGGCCGGCGAGTTTCTGCTCGCGCAGGCGGAGGCCGGCGCCGATGTGCTCAATCTCTTCGACACCTGGATGGGAGAATTGGCGCCCCAGCACTACCGGGACTACGTCCTTCCTTACGTGCAGCAGACGATCGCCATCGCCGCTCGGTCCGGCAAGCCGATCATCCTGTTCGGGGCGGGGAATGCGCACCTGGTGGAACTGATGGCGACCAGTGGCGCCACCGTGATCGGCGCGGGTTGGCGCACCGATTTGCAAAGCGCCCGGCAACGTATCGGCCCCGAGCTGGCGCTGCAAGGCAATCTCGATCCGGTCGCGCTGCTGGCTCCGTGGGAGGTACTGCGGCGGGAGATCGACGCGGTCTTTACACAGGCCGAGGGCGATCCGCGTTTCATCTTCAATCTCGGGCATGGCGTGCTCCCGCAAACCTCAGTCGACAATGTCCAGCGCCTGGTCGACTACGTGCATCAGCGCCGATGAGCGAGCGGCGGGATGTCATCGTCGTTGGCGGCGGGATGGCGGGGTTGACCGTCGCCTGGCGGTTGTTGCAATACCGTCCCGATCTTGCGGTGACCGTGCTGGAAGCCACCGAGCGCGCCGGTGGGCGCATCCGCACCGAGCTGCTGGAGCACGAGGCCGGCCGGTTCGTGATCGAGCTCGGTCCCGATTCGATCCTCACCAGCAAACCGTGGGCGCGCGATCTCTGCCTCGAGCTGGGGATGGAGGACGAGCTCCTTCCCATCGCGCGCGCCGAGCGTCCCACCGCCATCTGGCATGACGGCCGCCCGGTCGATCTGCCGAGCGGTCTCTCGTTGCTGGCGCCGCAGGACCCGGGGGCACTGCGCCAATCGCCCCTGCTCTCCGAAGCGGGACGGGCTCGCGCGCTCGCCGAAGCCACGATCCCGCCACGGGGATCCGACGGCGACGAATCGCTCGGCAGCTTTGTCCGCCGCCGCTTTGGCGATGAGTATCTGGAGGCGATCGGCGAGCCGCTGCTGGCCGGCATCCACAATGCCGATCCGGACGAGCTGAGTCTGCAAGCGACCTTCCCGCAATTCCATCGTATGGAGCGCGAGCACGGCAATGTGACCGCCGGAATGCGCCGTTTGCCACCGCCCTCGGGGAATTCGCTCTTTGTGGCATTCCGCAATGGCATCCAGCGCTTGCCGGACACCCTGGCCGAGCGTCTGGGTCCGATCGTGCGCTACCGCAGCCGGGTCGAGCTGCTGGAACAGGTCGATCCGGGTGGCTATCGTGTCATCCTGACGACCGGGCAACAGCTCACCGCGCGGGTGGTAGTGCTGGCGACTCCCCTTTGGGCTGTGCGCGCCCTGTTGCCACTCGCCGCTCCGGCCAGCCGTCCCTATCTTGGCCGGTTCAAAGCCGCGGCCTCGGGCGCGATCGTGCTGGGCGGGCGGCAAGCGCAAATCCGGCGTCCGCTACCCGGGTATGGGCTGGTCGTTCCCCACCGGGAAGGCGTGCCCTTTAATGCCATCACCGTCATGTCGCGCAAATACGCCGGACGCGCGCCCGACGGCTGGAGTCTGATGCGTTTCTTCTTCGGCGGATTTCGCTCCCCCCAGACGCTCCAGCTCGACGATACCGCGCTGCTGGAAGCCGCGCGGGCCTTCGCTGCCACCGCCGTGGGCGCGACCGGAGCGCCGGAGCTTGTGCGTATCGCCCGCTGGACCCAGGGAAGCCCCGTCTACCAGGTCGGGCATCTGGAAACGGTCGCCGCGCTCGAAGCATGCCTTCCGCCGGGGCTCTTCGTCACCGGCGCACCCTTCCGCGGACCGGGAATTCCCGATGTGGTTCGCTCGTCCACCGAATTGGCCAACCGTATCGCGATGTCGCATATCCCGGCCGCCGTATGACTGCAACGACGAGTCGCGCCACCCAAACTGGTAAGGACAACCCCTGTGGTTGCTCCTAGCTTTATTATGACAACCCGCCCGTGTGCAACGCCTTCGGTCTCTATGAAAGGAAGATCATGACCGACACTCAGCCAAATTCGAACTTTGCCGCCTTCTGGCTCTACCGCGCCACCGAGGCGCGTTTCGAGCTCGAACCGGAAGATGCCGGCGCGATTCCCATCGAGACCGCCACCATCCTCGATGACCACGCGCAGGACGTGACCCTGCGCGCTGCCTATTCCACCATCGGCTTCAGCGCCGGGGCGGATTTGATCCTGTGGGTGGTGGCTGGTGACATGCGCAAGCTGCATGCGCTGGCGGCCGATCTGCACAGCTCGGCGTTTTCGGCGTTCTTCGAGCAGGTCCAGGTCTACGCCGGCGCCGCCTCGACCTCGCAATACGACCCGAACCACGGACCGGCCTTTCTGCGCGGTCTCCCACCCAAGGACTATCTGAGTGTCTATCCCTTTACCAAAACGCCCGAATGGTTTCTGCTCGATTTCGAGGAACGCCGCCGCCTGATGGCCGAGCACGGCCAGATGGGGCATGAATTCCCCTCCATCCTGACCAACACCCTCAACTCGTTCGGTATCGCCGATCAGGAATTCGTCATCGCCCTGGAAGACGACGATCCCGCGCAGCTCGTCAAAATGGTCCAGCGCCTCCGTGCCGCTGAGGTGCGGAAGTACACCGCGCTCGACACCCCCATCTTTCTCGGTCTGAAGATGTCCGTGGAGGACGCGATTTCGGCGGCGCTGTAGGGCGGGCTGGTTTCGGGAATAAGCTAGCTTTGGGCTGCCGGATCGCCTCACCCCAGAGGGTTCACTTGCGGACAGTTTGGGGTGAGGCGATCCGGCAACCGTACCCGTACACTGCCTCAGCAACTCGCTCCACCGGTCCATCGAGGCATCCATGATCGTTTACACCATCGGGTTCACTCAAAAGAGCGCGCGCCGATTTTTCGAGCTGCTCGAGGATCACAAGGTCAGGAAGCTGCTGGATATTCGTCTGAACCCCTATGGCCAATTGTCCGGTTTTTCCAAGAAGGACGATCTGGCCTATTTTCTGGAACGGCTGTCGGGCATCGACTATCACCATCTGGTCGAGCTCGCCCCGACGGACGATATCCTGCATACCTATCGAAAAGAAAAGAGCTGGAATACCTATGTCGATCGATTCGAACGCTTGATGGATGAGCGGTCGATTCCGGCGTCCCTCGATCGCGCGCTCTTCGAAGATGGGCCGGTCTGCCTCCTTTGCAGTGAAGACAAGCCCGACCGCTGCCACCGGCGGCTCGTGGCAGAACGGCTCGCCCAGTCCTGGGACGATGTCGAAATCCACCACCTGATCTAGGAAAATCTGCCTATCCAGAACCATCGAAATACCGCGAACCAGCTACGTTTGGAAATGAACGTCCTGTCCGCTCCCCGGCTGGAGGCTACCTGGTTTCGCGATGTCCCCTACGAGCTCTTCCCTCTCATCCAATCGTATGCAGGTGCGGGTCGTGATTCCGGCCCGAAACGAGGAGCGCGCCATCGTGCAGGCGCTCGACGCGCTCCGCGGGCAGGTCGATCTCACCGGCCGCCCATTGACTCCCGATTCGTTCGATGTCACGGTGCTGGCCAGCAATTGCGAGGACGACACCGCAACGGTGGTCACGGACTATGCCGAACGCTTTCCGACCTTTCGCTTGCGGATGTTGGAGCGAACCACTTCGGTCGATCAGACTGCGCTCGGCGCCGCCCAGCGCAGTCTGATCGAGGACGCTTGCGCCCGCTTCGATGAGGATGGGCACGAGGGCATCGTCGCGTCTACCGATGCCCACACCACCGTCGCGCCCGACTGGATTGCAGCCACCCTGGCGGAGTTCGCCCAGGGCGCCGATGCGGTCGGCGGGCGCATCGTCCTCGCGCCCGCCGATCTGGCACGCCTGACGCCGGAGCAGCGCCGCATGTATCTGCAGAACATCGGCTATTCCCTGATGCTGGCCGAGCTGGGCGCCCGGGTCGATCCCAATCCCAGCGATCCCTCGCCTTGTCACCATCAGCATTTTGGGGCGAGTCTGGCGGTGCGGACCGATGTCTACCGGCGCGCCGACGTCAGTCCGGAGGCGGCGAACCACGACGCCGCTCTTTATGACGCCCTGCAACAGGTCGACGCCAGCATCCGGCACAGCCCGCGCGTACGAGTGACCACCTCGACGCAGCGACTCACCGGTGGGTGGGAGGAATGGTCCGGAATCATACCGGCCCGGCGGCCGGTGCTGGTCGAACCAGTGGCGCGCTCGCTCGAACGCCTGCAGCTCCGCCGGGAGCTGCGGGGTCGCTGGCGTTTTCGTCACGCGCATGCAGAGCTGGCGCAGGGCACGCGCATGGACGCATTTGCCTGCTTCGGCGCATTTCTGGCCGACGTGCGGTCCGAGATCGAACACTATCTGGACGAGACCGCCGGCAACGAACCGGTCCCACTTGCTGCCGCCCTGGGCGATCTCCGCATGGCGTTGGCCGCCCATCACCGAGCAACGCACCCATCATTGTGACAGCTCGATCGACCCGTCCCGGCAAAAGCGAGCGATTTCCGGCAAGGGCGGATCCCACCCCTCGCTCGTGTCAACGATCAAGGTGGGGAGCCCCGGGACCGGACCGTAATCCTTGCGCTGCAAATCGGTCATCAACTGGTCGACATCGTCGACTCCGGCGTGCACTGGATGGCGCTCATCTCCGTCCTGCCGGGCTTCGAAGCGGTCCACGATCTCCGGCACCGGCACCTGGCAATTCACCTGGCGGACGGTGGCGAGCGCGCGGATCGGCTCGATTTCCGCCGCGGTGAGGTCGGCCCGGAAATTCGCCTCCAATACGACCGAGACGCGGGACTCAATCAACCGCTGCGCAATATCGAAGAGGATCGCGATCGCCTGGGCGCCGAATCGCTCCGAGGTCGACTCATCCATCGATTCCTCGACATACCCACCGGCATCGAAAAGCATTTCCTTGAAGTCGTCCTTGGTGAAAAATGGCACGCCGAGCGCAGCCGCGAGCTGTTTCGCCAGCGTCGACTTTCCGCTGGCGGGCATCCCGGAAACCAGAATCACGATCGGTTTTGCATCGTCGCTCACAGATAGCCCGCCATTGTGTCCGCTCTGCCCGTCGCAACGCGACTCGATCCTGGGCAATCCCCGAAACCGAGACGTGCTCTGTAGATCGTAGTTGCCGACCTCCGTGTCTGCTTGTCGGCATCACCGGCAGACACGGAGGTCGGCAACTACGTGGGGAAGCGTTCGAACGTCCCGATGTATCAGCGCGAACCGCTGCTTGCAACCTGCGCTAGCTCAGAGCCACATCTGAAAGCGCCATGAGCGCGGTCATCGCCGACGTCATTGCCGGGAGCGGCAACGCCAGCGCTGGGAGAGCGCCCATCAAATCGACCGACGATTCCAGCGGGGGGGAATGCTGAATGACTGCCGGTATGGCGCCGGCCTCGAGGATCTCGGCGCGGGCCGAGGCATCGACGGCTACCAGCAACAGGGTGCCCGCCTCGGTTGGCGACAACGAGAGCATTGGACCGGTGGCCGTCATCACCTCGAACAGGTTGTCGCAATCCTGAACGTAGATGTCGGTCACTGTCAGATCGCGGTTCGGATCGCGCGTGACGCGCTGCTCGACTACCAGCGAACGGTCGAGCCTGCCATCCACATGCGATTCCAGGCGATCGAGCAACGCCCGCGCGCGGCCGGTATCGAGCGCATAGCGCCGCTGGCGGTCGAGATCATCGAAGAGAACAAAGGGCCCATCGGCCCAGCGGAAGATAGAGATTGTCATGACGGGGACTCCGGTACGAGGACGATGTGACGACCCTACCACCCCTATCCGTACACTGCAGATTTCGTCGACCTACAGGGCGCGCAACTTGGGCTCAAGCTCCTTCGTGAAGATGTCGCAGAACCCCGCCTGATCCGGTCCCACCTGGGTGATCGCCACCTCGGTAAATCCGGCATCGACGTATTTTTTGAACGAGGCGACGATCTTGTCGAGATCGGGACCGCAGGGAATCGTTGCGGCCACCTGGTCTTCCGTCGCCTGATCGGCGATTTCCTGGAAGCTTTCCGGGCCGACCAGCTCCGTCTGCACGCGCCAGCCCGCCACGGTCCAACCGTTCAGCGTATGAGCCAGCTTGCGCGCGGCCTTTTCGTCAGGTCCCCAGCAGACGTTCATTTGCCCGACGACCGTCTGGTCGTCGCCGCCTGCCTTGCGATAGGCAGCGATGAGCTCGGCGTCCGGCGAGGTCGAGATCAGGAACTCTCCGGCCTCGGCCGCCAGCTCGGCCGCTTCCGGACCCCCTGCCGCGACCCCGATCGGAATCAGCTCGCTCGGCAAATCGTAGATACGCGTTCGTTCCACATCGTAGAAGTCCCCGTGGAAGGTAACCGTGTCGCCTTCCCACAGCATACGCATGATCTGGATCGCCTCGTCCAGCATCTCCTGGCGCACATCGGCCGAGGGAAAGCCGAGTCCGGCGACATGCTCGTTCAGGTTCTCGCCGGTGCCGAGCCCCAGTCGGAAGCGGCCGGGCATGAGCAGGGCCATCGTCGCGGCCTTCTGGGCCACGACCGCGGGGTTGTAGCGGATGATCGGCGCGGTGACATAGGTGGTCAGCGGCAGGCGTGTGGTGACCTGCGAGATGGCGCCCAGCATCGACCAGGCGTAGCCCGCATGCCCCTGCGCGTCGATCCAGGGATGGAAATGATCGGAGATGGTCGCGAAATCGAACCCGGCCTGCTCGGCCAGCTGGGCGTCGGCCACGATGTCGGTGGGCGACCGCTGTTCGGTCATCAGGGTATAGCCAATGGCAGCCATGCATTGCCTCCGGAGGCGGTGAATCAGTGGACACGAATGGAGCCGGCGTCTCGGCGGGCTCCCAGATTTCAGTCTAGGAGCGGCGCGCGCGCCTGGCAGAAACGTGCGGCCGAC
>DASTFJ010000259.1:0-2920 GCA_035708745.1 Thermomicrobiales bacterium
GAAACGACCAATCCGGTTTCCGGCACCACCCGCAATCCCTGGAATCTGGCACGTACCGCGGGCGGCTCCACTGGTGGCGGCGCAGCGGCGGTGGCGGCAGGGATGGGACCTCTCACCCAAGGGGGCGACGGAGCCGGATCGATCCGCATCCCATCGTCGTTTTGCGGGATCTATGGCCTGAAGCCATCGTTTGAATTGGTGCCGGCCTATCCACCCAGCGCTATCGCCTCGGTTGCTCATCTCGGGCCGATGACCCGCACCGTCGCCGATTCCGCGCTGCTGCTGAATGTCGTCGCCGGCGAGGACGCGCGCGACCGTGGCTCCTGGTCGTCGAACATCGACTATCTCCCCCTGTGCGAAACGCGCGATCTGAAGGGATGGCGCATCGCCTGGAGTCCCGATCTGGGGTATGCGGCGGTCGAGCCGGAGATCGTCGAAATCTGCGAGGGCCAGTTGCAGGTGTTGCGCGATCTGGGCGCGGAGATCGTCGAAGCGCATCCGAATCTGTCCGATCCCTGGAATATCATCGACGATCTCTGGGCCGCCGCGATGGCGTCGACGCATATCGACGACCTGGCCGAGGTGGCGGACCGGATCGACCCGGGCCGCAGGACCGTGGTCGAATACGGTCTGAGCCTCTCCGGCGCGCAGGTGACCCGCCAGCAGCAGCGCCAAGCCGAGTACTACGAACGCTGGCGGCAATTCATGCAGGACTACGATCTCTTCGTCTGCCCAACCGAGCCGTGCACGGCCTTCCAGGCCGGAATCGATTTCCCTCCGACGATCGCCGGAAAGCAAATGACCTATCTGGGTTGGACCGCATTCACCTACCCGTTCAATCTGACTGGATTCCCAGCCGCCACCGTGCCGGCTGGGTTCGCGTCGGACGGCCTGCCGGTCGGTCTGCAGCTCGTCGGCCGCTGGCATGACGATGCTGCGGTCATCGCGGCCTCGGCAGCGTACGAAGCAGCGGCTCCCTGGGCGAATCGGCGCCCACCACTATCCTGATCCATGTTCGAAGGCCGATGGGAAGCCGGATTCCGGCACATTCGAACCAGCCGCCGCACGATCCTGGCCACGGCCCTGGTCGCGTCGATTCTTCCCGGATCGATCCGCGCTCAGGACGACGCGGCCGGCGATCCACCCTGGATGATCCTGGCCGGGAATGACAGCGGACCACTGGGCCGCTGGGGACACGCGCTCATCGTCGACCCGGTACGGAGCCGTTTGCTTTTGATCGGGGGCCGCGACGCCGGAGGAACGGTCAAAGGCGACCTCTGGAGTTTCGATCTGGCCGGCCTCGCCTGGTCGGGCGTCGATCTGAGTGGTCCGAGGGCCCGAGCCGGCAGCGCGACGGCCGCCTCCGCCGATGGGACCGGGTGTTACTACTTCGGCGGTGAATCCGATGACGCGGTTTTCGCCGATCTCTGGTGGTTCGATTTTGCCACTGCGACCTGGCAGGAGCTCACACCACGTTCGGGCGATGCGCCGGCAAGCCGCTCTGGTGTCGCAGGCGCGATGGACGCGCTCGGCCGGTTCGTGATCTCGCACGGTCACGACGGCGACACGATCTACGACGACACCTGGGCCTACGATCCAGGCGCGAAAACCTGGGCCGATATCTCACCGGCGCCGGAGCTGCGGCCAATGGCGCGCTACGACCACGATCTGCTCGCATTGCCTGATTACAGCGCGATCCTGCTCGGTGGGGGGTGCTCGGACGGCATCGGGTCCTGCCCACAGGGGGATCTCTGGTCGTTCGATGTCTACGGCGGCGGCTGGAGCGATATCACGCCGTTTACGGCGCCGACACCCCGCACCGGCTCCGCGATGGCGCGGCTCGGTGGGACGATCCTGCAAGTCGGCGGCATGACCGATCTCGGTCCCGAATCCGATGTCTGGCGGGGGTATTTCGACGGCGGCACGGTCGGCTGGCAGGAGCTCACGCTGGTCAACCACGGTCCGATGGGCATCGACCGTCGCTGGCGCCACGCGATGGCAGCGGCCGGGGCAGAGTATTTCGTGTTCGGCGGCGACGGGGTGGAGGGCGCACTCAGCGATCTCTGGCAATTCTCGCTCGACCGCTTCACCGAATCGGAACACACGGTCGACCCCAATAGCGAATTCGACGATTCCGGAGAGTACGACGATTCGGACGATTTCAGCGAATAGGCCGCCGGGTCGCCGCGCCATCCGCCTCGTTCGATCCGGCTTGGTCGCTTTCGGTCACGGTCGGCGATACTGAGACCACATGATTCGATGCCCCGAACGGGCGAGACGGGACGAGTCCTTCGTGTCACTTCAAGCCGGCGATCCGGCGCCATCAATTCTGTCGATGCCCTATCCCGATACCGACGGGAACGAGCTCGTGCTGGCCCACCTGCTGCAGCAGGGTCCCTTGTTGATCGGGATCTACAAGAGCTCGTGTGGCGCCAGCAAGGCGATGATGCCCATATTGAACCGCTTCGTCGATCGCTACGGCGTCTTTGGCCTGCAGGTGGCCGGCGTCGCGCAGGATTCGGCCAATGTCACCCGCTCTTTCATACGCCGCAGCGGCGGGCTCGACTATCCGGTGCTGCTCGAGGGGGACGAGTATCCGGTTTCGATCGCTTTCGATATCTTTGCCACCCCAACGCTTTATTTGATCCGCCAGAACGGAACCATTGCCTACACCACCATGGGCTTTCTCCGTGTGCAGCTCGAAGAGATCTCCCGCGCGGTGGCCGATGTGCTCGGCGTCGGGTATCAGCCCATCATTCACGAGGAGGTGGACGAGGAGATTCCGCTCTTCGTCCCTGGCTGACCAAGCAAGCATTTGGACTAGGGTTCCTCGTCCATCACCACGCTCGAACGAAGGAGGGGTTTCCGTGGCTACCACTGGGGAGATGACCGTGCTCGCCTCCGGCTTCGATACGCTCGA
>DASTFJ010000260.1:0-23714 GCA_035708745.1 Thermomicrobiales bacterium
GTGGCCCAGAGCGCGGTGGCCCCACCCGGTCCCATCCCGAACCCGGTCGTGACCCACCGCAGCGCCGGAGAGTACTGTGGGGTCGCCCCACGGGAGGCGAGGCCGCTGCGAGCCCCCCCGATCACAGACCGGGTGCGGGAAATAGAGTACAATTGAATAGTTGCGTGACGCGGGGTGGAGCAGCGGTAGCTCGTTGGGCTCATAACCCAAAGGTCGGGGGTTCGAATCCCCCCCCCGCCACCAAATGAAATGACCGGTACCTCGAGTACCGGTCATTTGTTATTTCCCCAGGTGACGAAGTGGATCGATGGACGACGGCCGAATTCAGTGCGGCGCCATAGCAGACATCGATCGCGTTCGGATGGCAGAGGTCATCGACGACGCGTTTGGTCCGAGCCTGGCCGCGTTCCTGCCTGAACGAAATGCTCGACTTCGTGTCCTGGCCGATGGCGTGAATCGTTCGGCCATTATCGGTGGATATCTCGATGGCCGGCTCTCCGGAGTGATCGGCCTGAAGACCGAGGCGTCGAGTGTCTTCGATACCATGCGCTTCGGTCTTCTCCGGCGTGAGCTCGGAGCCGGGGCAATCCGCGCACGCCTCGCGATCGAGCTCCTCGATCGGCCGCTCGAACCCGGTACGATTCGCATCGAGTTTGTCGCAGTGGACGAAGGCGCTCGCGGGCACGGTGTTGCCCGGCACATGCTCGGGGCCGTTGCCCAATATGCCTGCGCAGCCGGGATGTCCTACCTCGAACTCTCCGTCGAGCCGGAAAAGGTGGAAGCCCAGCGGCTCTATCAGCGCGCGGGTTTTGAGTTTAGCCAACCGGCAGCAGAATCGCGGCTCAGGCGCGTTCTTGCGCCGCAAACCGATCGTCGAATGATCAAGGAGCTCATGTGCACGACCTCTTGATTCGCGGTGGACACCTCTTCACGATGGCCGGAGAGGGCGTGGGGTTCGTCGAGCGCGGCGCGGTCGCAATTCAGGGGCGCCAGATCGTTGCAGTCGGGCCCGAAGAGACGATCGCTGCAGTCGACCGCCCCGTGCAGACGATCGATGCGACCGGGTGTCTGGTCATGCCGGGATTGATCGATGTCCATATGCATTCGGCTGCCACAGTGGCACGCGGTTTGGCGCAGGAGGTTTCCGCCTGGATGGGAAGCGCGTACGGTCCCATCGTGCGACATATCGCCGATGAGGACGCACCGCTCTTCTCGATGCTGGCGCTGATGGAAGGGGTCTCGAACGGAACCACCACGTTCGGCGACTACGAAGCGCCGATGATGGATATCGCGGCGAGCCACGAGGCGATGGGCAATCGCGCTGTGATCTGCCAGGGAGTCACTGAGATCGACTGGTCCAAGCGCGAACAATGGATGAAGCAGGGTTGGAAGCCGGGCGATCCGGCATTCCTGGACCCGGCACACGGACAGGAAGAATTCGAAAAGGAGCTCGCAGTTTACGATCGCTGGAATGGAACCGATCATGGCCGCATTACCAATCTGCTGGGACCCATAGCGGCCGATATGGTTTCGAAGGACCTCCTGCTGCGGGCCAAGGATGAGGCGCGCAAACGCGGCACCAAAATTCATCTCCATGTCGCCCAGGATCCGCGGGAAAACACTGCCACGATGCAGCGGTATGGCTTACGGGCCATTCCGTTCCTCGATTCGATTGGTGTTCTGGACAGGGGCACCATTGCCACCCACCTTTGCGCAGCCACCCCGGAGGAGGTCGAGCTGGTCGCGCGACGCGGAGCCCCAATGGCATGCTGCACGAACTCGATCGGCATCATCGATGGCATCGTGCCGCCGGCGGCGTACTTCGACTCGCTCGGTGGGATCGTGGGACTCGGCTCCGATCAGGCGGCCGGAAATAACTCGCACAATATCTTTGCCGAAATGCGTGCCACCGCCATGTTCGCCAAGATCGCAGCGGGTAATCCAATGCCGCTGCCAGCGTGGCGGGTGCTGCGGATGGCAACGATTGGCGGAGCCCAGGTGCTGGGTATCGACGATCGGGTGGGCACGCTCGAGGTTGGCAAAGAGGCTGATCTGATCGTGATCGACCTCACGAAGCCGCCCATGGCTCCCGTGGTTTTACACCCGGCCCGTAATATTGCCGCCAATCTTGTCTATGCGGAGACCGGCGCCGATGTGCGTATGACCATGGTCGCCGGGCGGGTGATCTACCGGGACGGGGTTTTTACCCGGATCGACGAACGACAAATGCTGAAGGATGCCGCGGCGGCTACAATGCGGTTCGAGGACCGGCTGATGACCGACCCGAACTTGCGCGATCTCCCCATCGTGCACCTGACCAACGATGGCCGCATTTGACACAACTCGACGTTCGAGAATTGCAACCGCGCTCATCGAAATCGCCTATCCGCCACGGTGCGCCGGGTGTGGGCTGCGGGGGCGGTGGGTCTGCGACGAGTGTTTGGAGCGAACGCCGCTCTTCGCCGATCCGCGCTGTCCGGCGTGCAGTCTGCCGCTCATTGGCGCCGCGTGCGATTGCCGGGAGCTGCCCGATCGAATCGATCGATTGTGGGTAGCGGCGCCATACGACGGATGGGTGCGCACCGCAATTCACTCCTACAAGTTCAGCGGAGAAACGGCCCGGGCGCCCCATTTCGCGTCGCTTCTCGCGTCCGCGTGCCTGTCGATCGATCCGGGTGCGGCGTTGGCGCCGGTGCCATTACATCCGCGGCGCAGACGGCAACGCGGCTATGACCAGACGGCGATGCTCGCGAGCGAGGTCAGCAAGCGCACGGGCCAGCCGGTCTTCACTGGCCTACGGAAGGGCCGCGATACGCTGCAGCAAGTTGGGCTGTCGCGAGCAGAGCGTTCGCTGAATCTGTTGGATGCGTTCGAGCTGGCAAACGGTGTCTCGTCACCGGACACGGTGATTCTGATCGACGATGTCGCGACGACGGGAGCGACGCTGTCCGAATGCGCGATTGCCCTGAGGAGCGGCGGGACTACCCGAGTCGCTGCCGTCGTTATCGCCCACGGGTTGTAGCGATCTCTCCAATCAGCTCTTTCGCGCGATGCTCTTCTGCGGCAACCGCCGCCAGAACCGCATCGAGTGTCGACACATCGACCGGCGTATGGTGCTCGAGGGTCAGGGCCAGCGTGCGGGCGATATCGGTAAAGCCGATGTCCCCGCGCAAGAATGCCGCGACGGCGAGCTCGTCGGCGATGCTGTAGGCGGTCGGATAAGAACCGCCGGCGGCGATTGCCTGCCGGGCCAGACGGAACGCGGGAAACCGCTCATCCTCGAGGGGGCCGAACTCGAGCTGCCCGACCGATGCGAGGTCGAGCGGGCGGTGTTGGTTCGGCAAACGGTCGGGATAGGTGAGGGCGAGCTGGATCGGCAGCTTCATATCGGGCCAGCTCATTTGGGCGAGCTGGCTGCCATCGACAAACTCGATCAGCGAGTGAACGATACTTTGCGGATGAACCATCGCGTCGATCTGGCCCGGCTCGACGTCGAAGAGCCAGCGCGCCTCGATCAGTTCCAGTCCCTTGTTTGCCATTGTGGCTGAATCGATCGTGATCTTGTCGCCCATCGACCAGGTCGGATGCTTGAGGGCGTCGTGGACGTTCATCCGCTCCAGCTGATCGAGCGGGGTCGAGCGGAACGGCCCGCCGGAGGCCGTGAGGACGATGCGCGCGATCGACTTTGAAGGATTGGCGCCCAGCGCCTGCCAGATGGCGCTGTGCTCACTGTCGATCGGTCGCAACGATACACCAGCGTCCCGGACGAGCGGCATGATGATCTGGCCGGCGCAGACGATGATCTCCTTGTTCGCCAGGGCAATTGCTTTGCCGGCTCGAATCGCTTCACAAGCCGGCCGAAGCGCGGTATGTCCCGCGCTGGCAATGACGACGATATCGACCTCGGGGTGTGTGACTGCATCGATCAGCGCCGCCTCACCGCAGTCATATCGCGTGCCCGGGCGTTTGCGGGTGGGTGCGATATCGGGATGGCCGTAGACGGCCAGCGATGGACCGAAGCGATCGATCTGGTGCGCCAGGAGGTCGACATTGCCCCCGGCGGCGATTGCAATCAGCGCGAAGCGGTCCTGCAGCTGGTCGAGAACGTCGAGGGTTTGGGTGCCGATGGAACCGGTCGAGCCGAGCAGCGCAACGCCGGTGCGTCCCTCGATGCCGGTTCGATCGGATGAGCTCACAGGATCCAACAATCGAAGGCGAGCGCGAGAAACCACCCGGCGGTGAAGGTGAATAGCAACGCGTCGATGCGGTCGAGCATTCCGCCGTGACCCGGGATCAGGTCGCTGCTGTCTTTCACACCAGCATCGCGCTTGAGCACGGATTCCGCCAGATCGCCATAGAGTGCGACCCAGGCGATGATCGCGCCAAAGAGCAATCCCCACAACCAACCCCAATGACTCGTCAAACCGAAGAGCCAGAAGGTGATGCCTCCAGTGACGGCGGCTGCGACGAATCCGCCGCCGAAGCCCTCTCTCGACTTGTTGGGGCTGACGACCGGTGCGAGCTTGTGCTTGCCGACTTTGCTGCCGACGAGATACGCGAAGGTGTCGGCCATCCAAGTGCAGAGAATCACGACGAGCAACCAGGCGAGACCCCGCGGGGCGTCATGCCAGGCGATGGAAAAGCTCGCATCGAGATCGGTGAGCCATTTGCGAGAGACGGTGCCATCCATCAACCGCAGCTGCGATGCGCTAAAGACTGCCACGCCAAAATAGAGCGTGCCGGCTGCGCCCAGCGCCCAGTCGGTGACCGAGCCGGCCAAATTCTTGCGACGGACGGTGCTGATGATGGGGAGGAAAACGGAAAGCGCCACCAATCCCATGGCGAGCCGTTCCTGGTGATTGGTCCAGGCGACAGCGGCAAAACAGGGAATCAGAAGAATGCCGACCTTCGGAATGCGCGGGGAGAAATTGCTGGCGAGCCCATGAAATTCCACGAACGCGATCATGCAGATGAGCGCCCAGGTAATCGCCCAAACGGGGCCGCCAAACAATGCCGGGACGATCCCGACCAGTACCACGCCAATAGCCGAGATCGAACGAGTCTTCATGCGCGCTCCCGTGTCATACGAGCCGCCTCGGCGGAGATATTGCCGAACCGGCGTTCCCGGCGGCTGAAATCCCGAACGGCATCCGCCAGGTCCTCGGGTCCGAATTCGGGCCAGAGGACCGAGCTGAAATAGAGCTCGGAATACGCCGACTGCCAAACCAGGAAATTGCTCAATCGATACTCGCCGGAGGTGCGGATGATGAGGTCGGGATCCGGGAGGTCGGTGGTATAGAGATAGCGGGCGATGGTGGAATCGTCGATCTCGTCTGGCGGGATGCCGTCGGCGATGATGCGGCGGATGGCGGAGAGCAGCTCTTGCCGCCCGCCGTAGTCGAACGCAAGCGTGAGAACGAGCTTGTCGTTCTCACGCGTGAGCTCGATGGCATCCAGCACGGCTTTACTCATTTCCGGCGGGAGTCCGTCGAGGCTGCCGATGTGCCGGAGTTGGGCGCCCTGGCGGTGCAACTCGCCTAGCTCGCGGTCCAGGGTTTCGCCGAGGATGCGGACGATGCCACTGACTTCCTCGGCAGGCCGGTTCCAGTTCTCGGTCGAGAACGCCCAAAGGGTGAGATAGCGGATGCCCAGCTCACCGGCCGCCTGGGTAATGCGCCGAATGTTGGAGGTGCCGGCCTCGTGGCCAGCCAGCCGGGGCAACCCGCGACCGGCAGCCCAGCGGCCATTCCCATCCATGATGATGGCCACATGCTCCGGCACCTGTTCGATTGGCGTCGTTGAAACGAGCGGCGGGGCATCGCCTGCATGCTCGCGAATCGATGCCACCGGTCCTAGACCTCCAGGACTTCCTGTTCCTTGGTCTTGCCGACCTTGTCCGCCTCATCGACGAATTTCTTGGTCAGCTCGTCGAGGCGCTGCGCGGCGCGGCGCTCGTCGTCTTCCGAAATCATCTTTTCATTCATTAGATCACGCACATCGGACATCGAATCGCGCCGGACGTTGCGAATGGCAACCTTGGCGTCTTCCACCTGCGCGTGGACCTGTTTGACCAGTTGTTTTCGACGGTCCTCGGTAAGCATGGGAATGGCCAGCCGGATAACGGTGCCATCGCTCGAAGGCGTGATGCCGATGTCCGACTTCTGCAAGGCACGCTCGATATCGGGAATGACGCCCCGGTCCCACGGCTGGATGACCAACATGCGAGCCTCCGGTACCGAGATGTTGGCCATTTGGTTGATCGGCGTCGGGGTGCCGTAATAGTCGACCTGGACGCGATCGAGCAGCGCCGGGGAAGCGCGGCCGGTGCGGATCGTGTTCAAGTCGCGGTGCAGCGCTTCGATCGATTTGGCCATCCGACTTTCGGCGTCGGCAAGTGTCTCATTGATCATCGTGATGCCCCTTCTGTTGGGTCGATTCTACTCGGTACCGCGGCCGGGGCGGGTTCAGCGGTCAGAGAAGCGCGATTCGCCGGCAGTGACCAGTGTGCCGACCTGACCGCCTTCGACCGCGCGTTCGATGGCTCCGTCTTCCCGGATATTGAAGACCAGAATGGGAACGTTGTTCTCGCGGCAAAGTGAGAGCGCGGCCGCGTCCATCACCTTCAGATCTTTTTCGATCGCTTCCTGGTGAGAGAGCCGTTCGTAGCGCCGCGCCTCCGGATGCGTCCGCGGGTCGGCATCGTAGACGCCGTCGATCCCGTTCTTGGCCATCAACAAGATGTCACAGTTGAGCTCGAGGGCGCGCAGAGCGGCGGCGGTGTCGGTAGTGAAATAGGGATTGCCAGTGCCCGCGGCGAGAATGACGACGCGGCCCTTTTCCATATGGCGAATGGCCCGCCGCCGGATATAGGGCTCGGCCACTTCGTGCATCTCGATGGCCGTCATGACGCGGGTAGGGACGCCGGCGCGCTCCGACGCTTCCTGTAGCGCCAGCGCATTCAGGACCGTCGCGACCATTCCCATGTAGTCGGCGGTCGAACGGTCCATCCCCTTGATGCTGGCGGAGATGCCGCGCCAGATATTGCCGCCCCCAATGACGATCGCAACCTGGATGTCCTTTTCGGCAATCTTCTTGATTTGCTGCGCCAGCGAAGCGACCACGGCCGGGTCGATACCGTAGTGCGACTCGCCCATCAGCGCTTCGCCGCTGAGCTTCAGCAAAACTCGATCGTGTCGTTCACGCACGTGCCTTGCTCCTCGTTGCGACGAAGCGCCTTCGTCCCATCCCTTCCCGAATGGCGTGGTCGACTGGAATTATTCAGCGTCGCCGGCGGCCGGGAGATCGGCGCCGACTTCGAACCGCGCAAACCGGCGGATCACGATGTTTTCGCCGAGCTTGCCGATCGCGGCGCGCACCAGGTCGCCGATCTTGACCTTGGAGTCCTTGATGAAGGGCTGCTCGAAAAGAACGACTGCCGCGACGGCCGACTTACGATCGCCGAATTCTTCCTCCAGCTTGGCCAAGTCGGCCCCGGAAATCTCGTCCTCGGTGACATAGCGGGGCGACATGGCGGCCACCTGCATGGCGACATCGTGCGCGAGGGTCTTGAAGTCGTCTGTGCGAGCCACGAAGTCGGTTTCGCAGTTGATCTCGACCAGTGCGCCGATGCGGCCACCGTGAACGTAGGGTTCGATGACGCCTTCGCTGGCAGAGCGGCCGGACTTCTTGTCGGCCTTGGCCAGTCCCTGCTGGACGATGATGGCCTCGGCCTTTTTGACATCGCCGCCGGTTTCGGTCAGGGCGCGCTTGCATTCCATGATGCCCGCGCCGGTCAGGTCGCGCAGCTCCTTCACCTGGGCCGCACTGATGGTTGTTGCGCTCATTTCGCTCTCATTCTTTTTTCGGGTCAAGAGTCAGGGGTCCAGAGCCAAGCGTGAATCTGCGACGAACACTGGACCCTTGACCCTGGACAACTACTCTACGGAGTGACTTCGGCGGCGGCTTCGTCGACCGCTTCTTCGACCGCGGCGGCCGCGAAGAGATCGGCATCGAGCACGCCGGGTTCATCGGCGAGCACCGCCTCGGAGGCAAGCGCCTCATCGGCGCGGTAGGCCTGATTCTCCATCATGCCCTGGATCGCAGCGTCCGCGACCATGCCGGTCAGCAAGCGGACAGCGCGAATCGCATCGTCGTTGCCCGGGATGAGGTACTCGATCTGATCGGGATCGGCATTGGTGTCGGTGATGGCAATCACCGGGATCTTCAGCTTCTGCGCCTCGGCCATGGCCAGGTGCTCGCGTTTTGGATCGATGACGAAGAGCGCCGCGGGGAGCTGCGTCATATCGCGCATACCACCGAGCGTGCGCTGCAGCCGCTCGAGCTCCTGGCGCAAATTGGCGGCTTCCTGCTTCGGCAACAACTCGAGATCGCCGCGCTCGTCCTGGCGCTCGATGTCCTTCATCAACTTGAGGCGCCCGCGAATGGTGGCGAAATTGGTGAGGGTGCCACCCAACCACCGGCGGTTGATGAAGAACTGTCCCGAGCGGGCCGCATCGGCGGCGATGACTTCCTGGGCCTGCTTTTTGGTGCCGACGAAGAGGATTTTGCCGCCGTTGGCGGTTGTCTGCTTGATGAACTCGAGCGCGTCACCGAGATAGCCAAGCGTTTGATCCAGGTCTATGACGTGGATCCCGTTGCGGGTCGAATGGATATACGGCTTCATCTTCGGATTCCAGCGCTTGGCCTGGTGTCCGAAGTGAACGCCTGCTTGCAGCATTTGCTGCATGACTTTATCGGGTGTATCGGGAAGTGAAGCTACCACGGGGTCCTCCTTAGATCGTTTGTCACCGGCGCCACTCAACTTCATTCCGGACCGGCACCCCCGTTCGATGCCGGCACGCCGGGATGAATCCTGACGCCTGCCAGAGTAAGACCCGGCAAACGCCGGGCCGCCTGAAAGTATACACGGGCGGAGTGGGAAGGAATGTCGTCATGCTCTGCAGATGCGCTTTCATTGCGGCTCTTTGAGGGTAGCGTGCCATTTCTGGGTTCGAGGATCGAGCGCAGCCCTTCAACGGAGCGGGCCACCGCCTTTTCGGGGCCGAGGATCCGGTGGCGACGTGGACGCCGCATGTCGGACGTGCGAGCACGCGGAGCGATGCTTCGCTTCGCTCAGAAGGGTGTCCTGTGCCCATTGGCGGGTTGCGGCGGCAGGGTTGTGGGGCAGGTCGACGAGAGAGATTCTTCGCTTCGCTCAGAATGACAATGGATTGGGAGTGACAAATGGGAGAGAACGGTGGGATCGACCGAGACGCTCCGCCTGTCTAGCAAGACGAGCGGAGCCGGGATCCCGCACCGAGTGTGGGTGACGGGTAACCAGCCCGAGCAGGGTCCGTGGCTGCCCAGGCCCGCACCCATGCCAGATGTGCCGCTTATCTTCATCATAGAACGTATGTTCTTTTGTTGTCAAGGGGTGTGGGTTTTCAATTTTCGGGTTGGTCGTGGGTGAGGTTGGTTATCGCGCTGGCGCGCGATCGCAGGGCGCGGAGGCACCTGCGCTACGACCGAGGTCGGGAGGCTGGGTTGTGGGGCGACAAGCGATCCCTTCGCCTCTGAGGTGGATGACGAAATTGCCCGGCTCGTGTGGGCCGGGCAATTGATTGGGAATGGAGAGACTAAACCTGCAGGGCGAATTTCGTGGATATGGCGGTGATGGCTTGTTCCAGATCGCCGAGGAGGTCGTCGATGTGCTCGATACCGACCGAGAGGCGAACAAGGTTATCGGCGACGGCGGCGCCGGTGCCGGCGACGCTCAGGTGGGTCATCTGGCCCGGATGCTCGATTAGCGATTCGACTCCGCCCAGGCTCTCCGCGAGCTGGAAGACGGTGGTCGATTCGACGAAGGTTTTGGCAGCGTCGAACCCTCCACGAGTCGTGAACGAGACCATTCCCGAGAAATCGCTCATCTGGCGTGCGGCAATATCGTGCCCCGCGTGGTCCGCGAGTCCCGGATAGAAGACCTGCTCGACGATCTCCTGTCCCTGGAGATACTCGGCCACGGCGTGCGCGTTGGCGCAGTGGCGGTCCATGCGTACGCCGAGGGTCTTGATGCCGCGGAGGATGAGCCAGGTATCGAAGGGCGCGGGAACCGCGCCGGCCGCATTCTGCATGAACTTGAGGGTGTCATATGACGTCTCGTCGTTACCGATCAGAGCCCCACCGATAACATCGGAGTGTCCACCGAGGTATTTCGTGGCGGAATGCAGCACGAAGTCGGCGCCGTGCTTCAGCGGCTGCTGAAGATAGGGCGACGCGAAGGTATTGTCGACCACCAGCTTCGCGCCGGAGTCGTGCGCGATCTGGGCCACGCCGGCCATGTCGACGATTTTGAGATAGGGATTCGTCGGCGTCTCGACCCAGACCAGCTTCGTGTTGGACCGCATGCCGGCGCGCACCGCGTCGAGATCGCTCATCTCGACCAGATCGAATTCGATGCCGTAATTGGCAATGACTTTGGCGACGAGACGATAGGTGCCGCCGTAGGCGTCGTTCGAGAGCAGCACATGGTCGCCCGGCCGAAGGAGGTAGAACAGATTGGTGGCCGCCGCGAGTCCGCTGGCGTAGGAAAGCCCCCAGGCGCCATCTTCCAGCGAGGCGAGCGCGGTTTGCAAGGCGGTGCGGGTGGGATTGTCGGAGCGGGCGTAGTCGTAGCCCTTGTGCTCGCCGACCGCGTCCTGGACGAAGGTCGAGGTCTGGTAGATGGGGGTGATGATGGCGCCGGTGGCGGGGTCGGGATCCTGGCCCGCGTGAATGGCGCGGGTTTCGAAGCGGCTGTCGGTCCAGTCGTGGTTGGTCATTGGTACCTCGGTCTCCTCAGTCACGTCGTTTCGGTTGTCGCGCGGCAAACTCGAGCAGGTCGGAGCGGGTCACGACGCCAACCAGCTTTCCGTCCTGCTGTACCAGCACAGCGGGGGCGCCCCCGCCGAAAAGCGGGAACACCCGCTCGATTTCTTCATTGGCATCGACCAGGTTGAATGGGGCGTCCATGATGGAGCTCACCTGCGCACTGACGATCTCTGGATTGCGGAAGAGATGGTCGAGCAGGGTGCGCTCCTGAATGGAGCCGACGATCGACTGAATCTCGATGCCGTCCGTTTGCTGGCGCGAGCGCACGACCGGCACCTGACTAATCTCGTGGAAGCGCAGAACTTCGATGGCGTGCTCGATCGTGTCGTCGCAGGCGACCGCGATGACATCGGGCAGCTCGGGACTGAAGCCCGTGATGAGCTGACCAAGCCGGGTGGGTCCGCTGAAGCGCGACAGGAAGCCGTTTTCCCGCATCCAGTCGTCGCTATAGAGCTTGGAGAGGTACCCGCGGCCGCTGTCCGGCAGCAGCACGACCACGAGCGCATCCGGATCGTCGATCTCGCGCGCGGTCTTCAAGGCCGCCCAGGCGGCCAACCCGCCCGATCCGCCGGTGAGGATGCCTTCCTGCCGGGTGATGGCGCGTGCGGTGAGGAACGAATCCCGATCCGAGACCTGTACCCATTGGTCGACACTGTTGCGGTCGAAGGTGCCCGGCCAGAAATCTTCGCCGACGCCTTCGACCTTATAGGTATGGAGCTGATCGGTGGTATAGATCGACCCTTCTGGATCGGCGCCGACCACGGTGACGCCGGGATTTTTCTCTTTGAGATAGCGGGAGATGCCGCTGACGGTGCCACCGGTGCCGACCCCGGCGACGAAATGGGTGATCGCGCCGGCAGTTTGTTCCCAGATCTCGGGCCCGGTGGATTCATAGTGGGTGCGCGGGTTCATGGGGTTGAAATACTGATTGGGTTGGAAAGCGCCTGGCACTTCGCGGGTCAGCCGGTCGGCGACCGAGTAGTAACTCTCCGGGGAATCCCGCTCGACCGCGGTGGGCGTGGTGACCACCTCGGCGCCATAGGCGCGCAGCAGCGCGACTTTTTCCGGTGCGACCTTGTCCGGCATGACGAAGATGCAGTGATAGCCGCGCACGGCCGCCGCCATGGCCAGGCCGACGCCGGTATTGCCGGAGGTGGGTTCGACGATCGTGCCGCCGGGCCGCAGCCAGCCTTTTCGCTCGGCTTCCTCGACCATGCGGATGCCGATGCGGTCTTTGACCGAACCGCCCGGATTGGTCGATTCGATCTTGGCGGCGACCGGGGTGCGAATGCCGCGCGTGACGGCATTCAGTCGGACGATCGGGGTATTTCCGAGCGCGGCAATGATATTCGGAACGATCCGCGACGTATTCGCCGCTTGCTGGACGCGATTGCCGTTCTTTTTGGTAACCACCGTCCGATGGAATCCTTTCCTGCCTGTTGTGACGGAGGAGCAGAATCGCGCCATGCGCGATTCTGCTCGATGGTAACACGCTACGAAATCGTAAGCGCCGCGCGCAGATGCTGCTGGAGCCGCAGCCATGCGCGGCGAACCGTACGGTGGTTCATTCCATGCGCGCGTGCGATCGTGGTCATCGATTGCCCGTCGCGTACACGTCGCAGAAGCAGGTCGCGATCGAAGGGCGAAAGGGTGGCAGCCAGCTTCTCGAGCAGCACCGCCGCCTCACCAGCCTCGTACGAATCGTCCTGATTGAGCGCGGTCACCGGGCGGTCATCGAGTGGACGATCGCGCGGGGCCAACCGGCGGGCGGCGTCGAAGAGACGCCACGGCAGCGCCCCGTGGATATAAGCGGAAAACGATCCGTTTTCGGACCATCGTTCGAGCAGCGTCGCGAAGATCACGTAGAGCTCCTGCTTCAGGTCGTCCAGCTCGCATCCGAATTCGGAGAGCGAACGGTACCAGAGCCGCATCAGAATCCGGCGTAAACGGGGCGCGTAGGCAATGAACAGGGCATTTCGCACCTCTGCCTCGTCGACATGGCGAGAGCGGGCAAGGTCGGTGAGGATGCGATCGATCGCCGGATCGATCATGCCGCGATGGGGAACGACCGGCACGACGATCGGGCGGGAGACATCTGTATGGGGATACGAGGAAAGCGCGAGCATGAGCACGACTCCAACACGATGCCAGCTGCCCGCGGAGGCAGCGGCGAACCAACTGAAGTTCCCGCGTGGGCGGGTGTGCGCTTCAGCGCTGGGTTGGGCTCTTCGGAGCTCGAGCGAGGGGAATCAGGGAACGGGGGTGAAGAGTCCGTCGTCCAGGGGCAGATCGAGCAAATGCTCGGCTCCGCATTTCGGGCAAACGGTATGGACCGGGCTGGCGACGTTCCAATAGCGGTCGCGCACTTTGATGTTGACGCGTCCGCCGCGGTCGTAGGTGGCCAGCAGCACCGGCGGCTGCTGGCAGTGGCATTCCCAGCGGGTGGGTTTTTCCCGCGGAGGCGACAACTGCGGGGATCGCCTCCTGTTTGGGGTGGACATTGCTTCCTCCCATCTGCACGATCGATTTAGAACAATTGTTCTAAATCGAAGTGTAATGGGAGTGGTGTGGGGTTGTCAATGTTCGGGTCGATTGGGCCGATTCGTTCGCCGGAAACGTGCGCGTCGAGGGGTTGCCATCAGCGTTGCCTGCCGCTTCGAAGCAGCGCTATGTGGCGGCACTCGCTCCGGTCGGGATGACGGGATCGAGGTGCTCCGGGCGAGATGATAAGAGGTGTGGGCGTTCCGATCGGGAGAACAGCCGGAGAACGTCACTCGCCCGTGCGTGCGGTGGTCCAGCTTCCGATGGAGGCTGAGATCAGCTCGATCGTGCTGGCGATGGAGCGCTCTCCGCGGCCGCCGCCGCCCGGATTGACATTGCAGATTGTCCAGACCGCAACTTTTCCGGTTGCGAGGACCGCGCGCAGCACGCGGGCAGCGGCGTCCAGATCGAGACCGTTTTCCGATGGAGTGGTGGTGCTTGGGACCAGATGGGGATCGAGCAGATCGATGTCCAGATGGAGTACGAGGACATCGCAATCGTCCGCGAGGCGGCGGAGCGCCTGCGCGAACTCCTCGCCGCTGGTCAAGCCGGCTGCAGGAATGATCTTTACATCGGTCGCGCGGATCAGCGCTTCTTCTTTTTCATCGAGCTCGCGCACGCCAGCGAGGACGATACGGCTGGTTGGCACCGGAGCCGCCATGCGAGCGGCGCGGCGCCAGTTCGGCCCTGAGAGTCCGGCGATGATGGAGAGAGACATACCGGCCAGGATGCCGCTATAGCTGGTTTCCGGGGTGTTGAAATCGCCGTGGGCATCGAGCCAGACCACGCCGATGCGCGCGTCGGCCCCATTGGCCATCTGCACGCCCGAGATTACTCCGACCGCGGCGGTATCGTCGCCCGTCAGCACGAGCGCCGGGCAGCCATCGGCAAGCGCCTGTCGCACGAGCTTGGCGGTCGAAGCGCCCAGTGTGCCGATATTGACCGCGGTGCGGCCTTCTTCCTTGTCCGCCGGATCGAGATGGGCGGTCAGCGTTGCTCGCAGACATATGCCCTGAACGGCGGCGGCTTTTTCCAGCCCCGCATCGATCAAGGCGATCGGGCCAGCGCCCAAACCTTGATTCGGCTCGTCATACCGATACGGAACCGAAACGAGATAGAGGTTCACTTCCCGAGCTCCCCGTGTGACATTGGATTGCGATCCGTGCGTTCGATTGTACTCGGATGAGACGCTCCCCTCGAACGAACCGGATCGGCGATTAGAATCGGAAAACGCATCGGGATTGCGCCCGAGCGTTTACTCACCGGACGATCGCATGTCGAGCTCCGCCGCTCAGCTGGACTACTACAAAATCCTCGGCGTTTCCTATCAGGCGAGTCCCGCCGAGATCAAGCGTGCCTATCGGGCGGCGATGAAGCGCAGCCATCCAGACCGGCTGGAACCGGAGCTGCGAGCCGGCGCCGAAGCGCGCGCCCGCGAGCTGAACGAGGCCTTTCGCGTGCTGTCCAAGCCTGAATCCAAGCAACGCTACGACCGGCAGCTCAAGGCGACTATGGTGCAGGACCAGATCATGAGCCGCTATGCCGGTGGTCTTGGCGCACCAGGCGCCGATCAGGATATCTACGCGCGCATCCGTGAGGCGCAGCGCGCCGAGCAACGCAAGCAGCGGAAACTCAGCGACCGGCAAGCCGCCAGCAGCCTGTTCGTGGTGTTCGTCGGTTTTGCGTTGATCGTGCTTGCGATCCTCGTGCTGGGTTTCGTCGCTGGCTCGATTCTGCATCGCCTGGGCTGACCGCTCTCACATCGCCTCATCGTTCCACGGAGATGGACAGTCGTTTCCAGAATGAGGGTTCGTACGGAAAAAAAAGCAACCACAGGGGGTTGCCCTTACCGGAATTGCGGGAGGGTGGCGTTATCTGGACGAGGCGGCTTTTCGTCCGGTAGGGCGGCGATAGTGTCGGGGGGGAGGGGGAACGAAGGTCGAGGCCAAGGTTTGCAGCAGCTCGAGCTGTCGATCCGCGGCGCTCTGGACTGCGCGGCGGTCGGGAATGGAGAGCGGGCGACGCTCGTCCTGCTCGCGCACGAGCAGGCGGCCGCAGCTGGCGATCGCATCGAGTGCCGTCAGCCAGGGGAGCAACCGGCGCTGCAATGGCGGAAATGGAATCGCGGCCGTGTAGCCGTTGAGCACTCGCTCGACTCGATCGTCCGACCATGCCCCGTTGCGCGCGAGGAGCTGCGCGAGGTCGACGACTGCCGGGGCGGAGCCTATCGTGGCGCAGTCGAGAAAGGCCGTCCCGGCTTCCGGTCCGCTCACGATGTGACTTCCCCAGAGATCGAGATGTGCCATCACGTCTGGCTCGTCGCGCAAGAATCCGACCTGCTCGAGATTCGACTCGGCTTGCGCAAGCAATGGGCGGCTGGCCGTCAACCAGCGCCGCGCTCGCGACTCTTTACGGATTTCGGTTGCCAGCGCACGTTCGTTCAACTCGAGCGAACGGCGAACCGCGGCGATGGTGTCCTTCGCTTTGAAGTGTGGCGCGCGCGCCGTGAGCGAGGTCGATGTGCCGGTCCGGTGGAAGATGCCCAGCGATTCGGCTACCGAGCCCAAGGCATCGGTTTCGACCGAAGCGGGCAGGTGCAGCGAGTGCCATTCGCTGGACGGGATGGCAGATCCGAGCACGGTCCCGTCGATCCAGAGGCGCGCATCGAATACGGCCGTCCCGGAATGGTCCGTCCCTACCACCGGGGTGGCGCACCTCAGCTCCGGCTGCGCGAGAAATTCGTGGATCAGCTCGATGCGGGTGGCCGGGAGACTGGGATCGAGCTGGCGGACGCTGAACCGGCCGTCGGCGGTCGTGGCCGAAACCAGCCATGACCGCCCATCGACCGGTTCGATGGCAGCGCCGGGAACGAGGCGCTCCGCCGCGGCGGTGATCTCGGTTCCCGGCGCGGCGCTCATTCGTCGTCGCTCGCAGCGGCGGATGAGGTGCGGATCGCTTCGACCACGGTGGTGTCCGCCAGGGTGGTGGTGTCACCCAGCGGGCGATTCTGCGCGATATCGCGCAGCAGACGCCGCATGATCTTGCCGCTGCGGGTTTTGGGCAGGTCGGGTGTGAACATGACCGACTTGGGTCGCGCGATTGGGCCGATGACCGTGCCGACATGCTGGCGAAGCTCGGTGCCGAGATTGGGGGTGCCGTCCACGCCTGATTTGAGGATGACGAAGGAGAAGATTGCCTCTCCAGTCAAGTCGTCGGGAATGCCGACGACTGCCGCTTCGGCCACGGAGGGATGAGAAACCAGCGCGCTTTCGATTTCGGTGGTGCTCAAGCGATGGCCGGAGACGTTCATGACGTCGTCGACGCGACCCATCAGCCAGAAGTAGCCGTCGTCGTCTCGTTTGGCGCCGTCACCGGGGAAATAGTTGCCGGGGAAGCGGGACCAGTAGGTCTTTTCGTACCGTTCTGGATCGCCGTAGATGCCACGCAGCATGGCCGGCCAGGGCTTGCGGATAACCAGATACCCGCCGCCGATCGGCACGGTCTTGCCGCGTTGGTCGACGATATCGGCATCGATACCGGGAAAAGGGAGGGTGGCCGAACCGGGTTTGGTGACGGTCACCCCTGGTAGCGGGGTGATCATGATCATGCCGGTTTCGGTTTGCCACCAGGTGTCGACGATCGGACAGCGCTCTTCGCCGATGTATTTGTGATACCAGATCCAGGCTTCCGGGTTGATGGGCTCGCCGACGGTGCCGAGCAGGCGCAGCGAGGAGAGATCGTGGGCGGCGGCGAACTGCGGTCCCTGCTTCATATGGGCGCGGATCGCGGTTGGCGCGCAGTAGAGGAGGGTGACTTTGTACTTTTCGATGATCTCCCACCAGCGCTCCCAGGAGGGATAGTCCGGGGTGCCCTCGTAGAGCAGGCTGGTCGCGCCGTTGGCGAGCGGACCGTAGACGATATAGGAGTGGCCGGTAACCCAGCCGATATCGGCGGCGGCCCAATAGATGTCATCGTCCTTCAAGTCGAACACGATGCGATGGGTGGTGGCGACACCGGCCAGATACCCGCCGGTGGTGTGCAGGATCCCTTTTGGCTTGGCGGTGGTGCCGGAGGTGTAGAGCAGATAGAGCATGTCTTCGCTCTCCATCTGCTCGGGTAGGCATTCGGCCGACTGGCGCGGCACGATGTCGTGCCACCAGACATCGCGACCCTCGGTCCATTCGACTGGCTGGCCGGTGCGGCGCACGACCAGCGATTTTTCGATCGTTGGAGTGGATTTCAACGCTTCGTCGACATGGACCTTGAGGCCGGATGGGGCCCCGCGCCGGAAGCCGCCGTCGGCACTGATCACTAACTTGGCTTCGGCGTCGATAATGCGGTCGGAGAGGGCTGTGGAGGAAAAGCCACCGAAAACGACGGTGTGGGGCGCGCCGATGCGAGCGCAGGCCAGCATCGCGACGGCCAGCTCCGGGATCATGGGCATGTAGATCGCGACCCGGTCGCCCCGGCCGATGCCCAGCTCCTTCAATGCGTTGGCGCAGCGGGAGACCTCGTCGAGCAGCTCCTGGTAGGTGATGGTGCGGCTGTCGCCCGGTTCGCCTTCCCAGTAGTAGGCGACCCGATCGCCTTTTCCGGCGGCGACATGGCGGTCGAGACAGTTGTAGGAGACGTTGAGCTTGCCCCCGTCGAACCATTTGGCATAGGGAAGCTGCCAATCGAGCACAGTCTGCCAGGGTTCGAACCAATCGAGCTTGGCGGCTTCGTCCGCCCAAAAACCTTCCAGGTCGGCCGCGGCCTCGGCATAGATATCGGGGGAGTTCACATTCGCCTGGGCGACGAACTCCGGAGAGGGGGGAAAGACGCGGTTTTCGGCAAGGAGCGCCTCGATTCCTTCGTGTCCGTTTTGTGCCTCTGTCATCTGCGTCAGCTCTCCCTACGATGGTGCGAGGCGCACCCCTGCGCGAATCACGCGCTGCTTAGGCGCGATCTTCCATGAGAACGTCAGTATACAAAGGCAGCTTGTCGATTCCCGGACACGATCGCCGAGTTGCACAGGGCAGCGGCAGGAACAAGAATTACCAGGAGAATCGAAGGTTGGTGCGGGAAACCGCGCGAGAAGGAGCTTGGGACTTTGGTCAATCTGCATATGATCATCGGGGTGGCGACGCTGGCCGCGTTTGTGCTGCTCGCGATCGTGAATGGCTTGCGCGCCTTCCGGGGCGCGGAAATGTCCTGGGCGCGCGGTCTTTCGTTTGCGGCGGCCGGGTTGCTGCTGATCCAGTATGTGATCGGGTTCGGACTGCTGGGCAGCGATCACGAGATGAAAGCGATTCATTACATCCTGGCGCTCACGGCGATCGTTCCCGTTGGGGCCGAGCATATGGTTGCGGCGCAGGAGCCCGATCAGCGCCGCGCGCGGCGCACCGCATTCATCTGCAATGTGATCACCGCGGCAATCCTGGTTGTGGTCTACGTCATCGGAGAGCGCAACGGCTCATAGGCGCCCGTTTCCGGTGGACGCACCGAAGCAACACTGGACACGGCAACACTGAAAACACCCGCCAGCAGATCTGCTGGCGGGTGTTTCGTGCGGCCCCGGTGTGCGGTCGTGTCAGGCGACCGGGTTTCGACGCGGACGCCCGCGTTTGCGGGGGATCACATTGCCATGCTCGTCGTAGTCCGGAGCTCGTTTCCGGCGCGGTTGGGGATTGTCATACTCGGTGTGAGGCAAAACCCAGGCTGTGGTCGGTTTGATGATCCACGGCATGACAAAGGTTTCGGTCGAACGGACTCCTTCGATGCGGGCCAGACGCTGCAGGAGCTGCACCAGCCCTTCCTGATGCTCGACGACAACATGAACGACGATATCGAAGCTGCCGGTCACGAAGGCGGCAAAGGCAACTTCTTCCATGTCCGAGATCGTGGTTGCAATCGGTTCGAGCTCGCGGACATCGAGCTTGATGCCGATGATCGCCCGGAGCTGGTAGCCCAGCTTGGACGGGTCGGCCACCATCGAGAACTCGATGACACCGATCTCCTGCAATCGCTCCATCCGACGGCGAATGGTCGATTCCGGGATACCCGTTTTGCGGCTGAGCTCGGCATACGAGGCGCGAGAGTTCTGTTGCAGGAGACGGATGATCGCCCGGTCGGTTGGCGTCACACTTCGCGGCATTCCGTCATTTTCTCCAGCAGCGCGCGGGGGTCCGCGCACGTACTTTGCGATATGTGCTCGAACACACATCAAAAAACAGCCGCACGTCCCGCGGCCATGGCGGCCAATTCTAGCAAAGCCTGACGGAAAACTTACGGAGGCAGCTCGATGGATGTAAGAAAATCAGACTGCGCGTCGAACATTAGGGGTGTCTGGCCTTCACCATATTTTCAGGATAGCGATATATCCGCAAGAAGGGGCCTATGCTATCCTTGGCCGAATCGATCGTGATAATTGGCGGTCTCTGCGCCGTCTTCCGCTGTCGCGGTCCCGCACACATCGGGCCGTCCCGCCTGCGAATCGATGTGTCGAACAACTTACCTCGCGCAGGGGGTGCGCGAAAGCTCAGGGGAGGCTTGGGGTGCATCAGATGAGGCGATTGCTGCTGATCGGCGCTATCGTGGTGGCGATGTTCGGCATGTCGGGAGCGGTTGTGCCTGCTCCGGCACTGGCCGATTCGCGCAATGTCGACTCCTGGATCGAGCTCTCGACGGTCACGCCCTCACCGGGCTGTGCGATCGAGGTTTCGGTGGAAGTGCGCTCCGGCGGCGCGCCGGTGGTCGGAGTCGAGATCGAGCTGGCATTGCATCAGGACACGAACCTCATTGCGGCCGATTACGGCGTCACCAACGATTCGGGCATCGATTACCTGTCGATCGACACCTCGGCCATCTCGGCGGGCGTCGGGTATTGGCTCGACATCAATCTTGGCGGAAACTATCTGACGGGGACGTCGGTGGTCGGCAGTGCCGACAGCTGCGGTACGCCGAAGCAGATTGCGACCTCCGGCGATATCACCGTTGTGCCGGGCGCGACTGCAAACACCTCCGATTCCAGCGTCCGCACCGGGATGACCGGCACCGGCGCGGGAGCCAAGGTCTACGTGCCGACCTACCAACAGCAGCGCAATCTCTCCTGTGAATTCGCGTCGATCTATATCGCCACCAGCGCCTTCGGCAATCCGGTTTCCGAGTACGCGCTGGACGATGTGGTCGGCCTTTCGCCGAATCCGCATCTTGGCTATCGCGGCAATATCAACGGCACCTGGGGCAACACCGACGACTATGGTGTCTACGCCCAGCCGCTTTCCTGGGCGCTTTCCCAGTTCGGCTATGTCGGCGATGCCTTCTACGGCTCCGGGGACGATTCGGCGATCACGTCACGCCTCGACAACGGCTGGCCGGTGCTGGTGTGGATCGCGCTCTGGGGCGATCAGAGTTTCCGCACCGACTATGACGGCCAGTCGTTTACGCTGGTCGCCGGCATGCACGTGATGGTCGCGTACGGTTATGACACCGACGGGATCTATCTTTCCGATCCGGGGACCGGCACCTACCGCTTCTACGATTGGGGCACCTTCAACAGCATGTGGAGTGTGCTCGACGGTATGGGGCTGGCGGTCTATCCCGCCTCCTGATCCGGCCGTATCCGAACGAACTGGTCGAAGCGCCACTGGCCTGAGTCGGTGGCGCTTCGTGTATTCAAAGAGGGAAACGCATGAGCGCCGCGAATGTGGGACTGGTTTTCGACGATCGATATCTTGCGCACGATACCGGGCTCTCCCTGATCGGCGACGCTGTGCCGTATCCCTTTCCGAAACCCGTCGATCATCCGTCGAGCCCGGAGCTGATCGGTCGCGCCAAGCAGCTCATGGACCTCGCCGGCATCACCGATCTTATGACTCGGATCGAGCCGTACGAGGCGTCCGATGAGGCGTTGCTCCGCTTTCACACCCAGGAGTATCTCGCCCAGATCACTGAGCTCGACACGACCGGGGGCGATTCCGGCTCCGGCGCGCCGATGGGGATCGGCGGCATGCGCATCGCCCGGTTGTCGGCAGGAGGCGTCATGGCAGCGGTCGACGCGGTGATGAGGGGCATGGTTCGCCAGTGTTATGCACTGGTGCGACCGCCAGGACACCACGCGATGGCTGAGCTCGGGATGGGCTTCTGTGTTTACAACAACGTTGCCATTGCCGCGCGGCATGCCCAGGCGGCGCACGGCGTTCGTAAAATTGCCATCGTGGATTGGGACGTCCATCACGGCAATGGCACCCAAAGCGCGTTTTACGGCGATCCCGATGTGTTGTTCATCTCGCTCCATCAGGATTCGCTCTATCCCAACGGCTGGGGATTGGTGGACCAATGCGGCGAGGGAGCGGGGGCGGGTTATACCGTCAATATCCCACTGCCGGCCGGGAGTGGAAATGCTGCCTACCGAGCTGCATTCGAGCAGATCGTTGCTCCAGTCATCGAGGCTTTCGGTCCGGAGCTGATCTTTGTTTCTGCCGGGCAGGATGCCAGTGCATTCGATCCACTTGCTCGAATGACCCTCACCACCACCGCGTATCGTTTCATGGCGCAGACCATGCTCGATCTCGCGAACGCCCTGTGTGAAGGCCGGCTGGTCGTCGCGCAGGAAGGCGGCTATGCCCCAGCGTACGCACCGTACTGCTCCGCCGCAGCGGCAGAGACGCTGACGGGCAAAGGAACCGGCACGCTGCCGCTTTTCGATCCGTTTGCCGACTACGACACGGGGCTTCCGTCCAATCGGGAGATCGGGCTCGATGCCGGCGCCGGATTGCGCGCGGCGATCGACGTCCAATCGCAATTCTGGCCGGTTCTGGCTGGCGCTGGCGTATAGTCCGCAAAACCAGGCGTTCGTTCCGAGCGTTCGGGAATACGGCCGAAACAATGGCGCGGCAGGCTAGCCGCGCCATTGTCGCGTAGTCAGCGAAGGGAGGTCCTAGTACCAGCCAGTACCCGATGGGGGATGGACGACGAGCGGTCGAGCATCCCAGCCAAAGTGCCGCGTTTTCACAGCGAGATACGAGATCGACGTACAAAACTGACGTTGGTCGCCCCGTGACCGTCTGACAAATCGCCCACAATGGCCGGTCGGGTCCTGGGACCGACGGGGCATACCCGAGCGGTCGCGTGGCCGATACCGTGGCATTGCAGTGCCACTCAGGGCGCGTGCACCGGCCCGTACTCGATTACCCCATCGATAAACCGAGGGAGGGGAACCAACATGCTCGTTCCGCAGGGAACGTTGGGTGCGCGCGGCTCTGCCGCAAACAAGGCGCCGCGGCGGCTTGCGCATCTGATGCTGGCTGGAATTGCGATGGTCGCGATGCTGGCGTTGCTGGCACCATCGGCGCACGTTGCAGCTGCGTCCGACGGCTCTATCGATACCGATGTTCTCAATTTGCGCGAATCGCCCAGTACCGATTCCGCCGTCCTGAGCCTCATGTGGCAGGGCGACTACGTCGCGGTGCTCGATGGCCCCACCGGCGATGGCTGGTACCAAGTGGAGTACCAGGGCACGGTCGGTTGGGCGTATGGCGGCTATCTCTCGATCGACGGTGTGGGCGGTTGGGCGAACGATGAGGCGGTCGGCGGGGTGGGATCCGCGTCGAGCGCGGGCGGCGAGCAATGGATCGATTTCGACCGCACGAGCCAGACCGTGACCCTCTACGATGGTGATACCGCGGTGGCGTCCTATTGGGGCGCCGTCGGTTGGGACGGCTCCAGCGACGGGTTCTACTCGACTGCCATCGGCACCTACTACGTTTATTCCAAGTATGCGCCCATCGCCTGGACAGATTGGGGTCAGACCTATATCGAGTATTGGGTCGGCTTCGATGCCGAGCGATCGAATGGTTTCCACAGCTACTCCCTCGACGCGAACGGCAATGTGCTGCCGAATGGCGCCGGCGCCACCGGTGGTTGCATTGCGACCGATCTGGGCGCGGCGGCGGCCATCTTCGATTTTGCCTCGATCGGTACGCGGGTCGAAGTTCACTGGTAGCAGTGGGCTGAGCGCTTTTCGCAAGAAGTACGAACAGGAACAGGACCGGCAAGTGCCGGTCCTGTTTGAGCGTTGGAACGAAAGGAGGAGCGCGCCGAGTTCCAATTGAAGCCTGGTCCTCTGGCGCCACTCGCCGTGGCGAGGAGAGTCAGGATGACAAAGTGGGGTGGCGATGTAATAAGGCGGCGTCAGGGACTTGAGAAGACGTCTCGTTCGGGGTGGGGAAAGTGTATGCGGCGGCGAACGTATTGGGTGGCGACACCGGTCTGTGGGGCGAAGAGATAGGCCGCGATGAAAAAGGCGGTGGCGACCAGCACCACGC
>DASTFJ010000261.1:0-11634 GCA_035708745.1 Thermomicrobiales bacterium
ACACGGACCCGTACAGCATGCGCCGTCGCAGCACGTGTCTGCATTGGGGCAGCAGCTCTCGCCGCATGGGAAGTTGCCGGCCGCGCAGCACGCGCCGGAGGCTGGATTGCACTGGCCGGGCGGACAACAGAATTCGAATTCTGTGCCGGCCCCACAGCAGGTGTTGTCGTTCGGGCAGCAAGCCCCCGCGCAGAGAAAGCTGTTTTCGTCCGGACAGCAGTGACCGGCGGAGTCGCAGTGGCCGCTGCAGCAGCCATCGCTCGAGCAGCAGTTCTGATCGTCGGTGCAGCAGGCGTTGCCGTTGCAGACGAAGCTGCCCTCGGACGGGCAGCAAACCTCGGTTTCCGCCTCCTCGCGGATGCAGGAACCTGCGCAGCATTCGCCGTCGCAGCAGGTATCGGCGTTCGGGCAACAGTCGCCGTTGCAACCGAATTCGCCCTCCGCGCAGCACAGCTCCTTGCCGCCGGTTTCGGTGCAGAGTTGGACACAGCAGACGCCGCTGTCAGCGCAGTAGGAGGGGGCATCCAATGGGCAGCACGCCCCGTCCGGCATGCATTCCCGCGTGATCTCGCGGGCGGCGTCGATGCCGCAGCATTCGCCCTGGGCTCCCGGACAGCAGAGGGTGTAGTTCGTCGCGGGACAACAGAAACGGTCTGGATCGTCGTCCGGTCCGCAGGGGAAGGTGTCCGGATCGTCGACGCAGACGAAATCGTCACAGGCTTCGCAGGTGTCTTCGCAGTCCCGATTGGTCAGACAACATTCGTCTCCGACCCGGCAGGCGAAGTCGCCGGTCGTATCCGGGCAGCAGATCGAGCCTGCGGCGCAATCGGTGTAGTGGCAGACATGTCCGGCGCAAGTTCCCACCGCGCACGGGCTGGAACCCGATGGCGGGTTGTCGCAATTGGCATCGATACAGCAGGCATTCGGGCTGCCCAGGTCGACGCATGCGTTGAAATTGGTGCTTCCATTACAACAGGAGGTGGTCCCGGCACAGCAGAGATCGACACTTTCCGAGCCGCCAGGGCAGAAATCGTCCGGCGCACAGCAGGCGCCGTCCGTACAGACCGTGGAACAACAGCCGTCGACCGGGCAGCAGACATCGCTGTATGCACAGCAAGCATCCCCATCGAGCGTTTCACAGATGCGATGGGTGGGCGGTTGCTCACCGGGCCGGTTGTTGGTGGCGCAGCAGCGTTCTTCCCCATAGCACGTGCCCTGGCAACAGGCGTTGTCGCAACAGGTGGAAAAGCCAGGTCCGCCCGGATCGACATTCTGGTCGTTACAGCAGGCGGGCCCGCTGCCGGGGTTGCATTGCGACAGCCCGGTGGGGCAGACGCATTTGGCGCCATTCCAGGTTTGGTTGCCGGGGCAGGTGACGGGTCTGGGCGTGGGGGTGGGACGTCGGGCCGCCTCGGACGTTTCATCCAGGGTCGCGCCGGTGACAGCAGCCGCGCCGAGCCCGAGCAGGCCCTTCAAGACCGATCGGCGGCTGGCGCCCGAAGCCAGGGCCCTGGTCAACGAATCGAAGCGTCCATCGTCCATGGCACGACACCTTTGCACGGGCGTAAGCCCGTCGGATGGAATGGTTGGATTGGTATTTTTGCTCAGAATACGCTTCGATAAGTAATTCGACAAGCCAATTGTTACGGTTTGTTCTCACCGAATTCGTTACCAATCGAGAATCATTCATTTGGTTGGCGAGAGAAGCCCGCAGGAAGCTCGATTGCGCCGTTCGATGCCCTGGCCGGCTCTGGTTCCATTCGGCGGTTGGCATCTCGCATGACACATCCAAAACGGGCTTACTGACGTAAAGTAAGTGCAGGGTTCTCCAGAACGATCGCCTCCGCCAATGCCCGGACCGGGGTTCGCGTGGAGCAAAGCGCTGTGGGCGTCGAGGCGTAGTTGCGAGGCAGAACCGGCAGACCGCATTTCCTGCCGTATCCTTCATATGGAACGTCAGCACCAGGCGCGTCCCGGACGATGGGACCCGCTGGGGAGGTACCACGATGTCTTTACTCGATACCCTGTTCGGTGGCCGCAAGACCGAGATGATCGACGCCGATCAGGCACTTCCGGGCAGCGATGCGCCCCGGTTCGCCATTCCGGCCACTCACGCAGTGCTCGGCACGCCGATCCAGGGTCCGTTTCCCCAGAATCTCGAGATTGCCTATTTCGGGCTCGGGTGTTTCTGGGGCGCCGAGCGGCTCTTCTGGAAGATTCCGGGCGTCTATACGACCGCGGCCGGCTATATGGGCGGCTACACTCCGAACCCGACCTACGAGGAAGTCTGTTCCAGCAAAACCGGTCACACCGAGACGGTGATGGTGGTGTTCGATCCGGCCAAGGTCTCGTATGCCGACCTGCTCAAGACCTTTTTCGAGGAGCACGATCCGACCCAGGGCATGCGCCAGGGCAATGACTGGGGGACGCAGTATCGCTCCGCGATCTTCACGACCTCGGACGAGCAGGCGACGACCGCGCGCGAGATCGCCGATCGGTTCGCGCCGAAGCTGAAGGATGCCGGATACGGTCAGATCACGACCGACATCGAGCCGGCTGGTCCCTTCTACTACGCCGAGGACTACCACCAGCAGTATTTGCACAAGGTGCCGAACGGCTATTGCGGACTGAGCGGAACCGGGGTGTCCTGCCCGGTGCCGTGGGCGACCCAACCGGTCAGCGGAGGCAGCCAGGAGCTCGATGTGACACACATCCAGCTGCCGCAGACCGATGAGGAATGGCGCCAGCGGCTGACCCCGATGCAGTACCACGTGCTGCGCGAGGCCGGCACCGAGCGACCCTTCACCGGTGAGTATGTCGATACCGAAACCGAAGGGCTGTATCGCTGCGCCGCCTGCGGCAACCAGCTCTTCGATAGCAATACGAAATTCCACTCCGGATGCGGTTGGCCCAGCTTCACCGAGGCGCTGCCCGGCGCAGTCGAGTATTTGCAGGATACGTCGCACGGCATGACACGCACCGAGGTGCGCTGCGCGAAATGCCACTCACACCTCGGGCACGTCTTTCCGGACGGCCCGCGATCGGCGGGCGGCAACCGGTTTTGCATGAATTCGGTGTCGTTGGACTTGATCGAGCGGTAGCCGCCGCTGGGTCGCGGCGAACATCGCCTGAAGCAGAGCAAACTGCACGGCGTCCCTTCCAATTGGAAGGGACGCCGTTTTCGTTGGTCCCTTAACTCGTCGGGTACAATGACACGCCGCGTCCCGCGTTCGTTGAACGATCTAAACGGCAGGAGATCTCATGGCTGTTTTTCGTACGGTATTGGAGGCCACCGGCGGAAATAACGTCGGACTCCCCGTGCCGGAGGACGTCCTCCTGAGTTTCGGCCGTGGTAAGCGCGTTCCGGTCATCGTCACGATCGACGGCGACTACACCTACAAGAACACCACCGGTGTGCTGGGTGGCCGCTCGTTCATTTCCTTCAATGCGGAAACCCGGAAGAACACGGGCCGCGGAGCCGACGACGAGGTCGAGGTGGAACTGATCGTCGACCCCGACCGCTGATCTTCGCTGCCAGCGCCTGACGTGCCACGTCCGATCCGAGTCATGACATCCCGGTATGGGCATCGGTACGACAAGGCGTTGTACGAACCGCTCGCCGGCCGGGTCGAGCACATCGGGGTGCCCGCGAGCTATCCCGGCGATGAAACCGCGCTGCGCGTCGCACTCCAGGGAATCGACCTATTCCATATGCACTGGCCGGAGCTGCTGCTCGGGCCGGAAATCGACCAGCACGTTCGGCTCATCGAAATCCTGCGGGATCGGAGGGTGCGCATCGTCTGGACGCAGCACAACCTGTTGCCGCATATCCAGCATCGCGCGTGGCCGGCCATTTATCAGCTTTGGGCCGATGCCGCGCAGGGCGTGATCCATCACAGTCAATGGGGCAAGGAGCGGACGCACGATTTTCGATCGTACCGGCCGGATGCAATCCACCGGGTCGTTCGGCACGGACATTGGGGAGCGATTCGGACTAACGAGGAATCGCTCGATCGCGATGCATTGGCGCGCCCCTACGGGATGGATCCGGCCCGCACCCACCTGGGCGTACTCGGCGCGCCGCGGCGGGGCAAAGATCTTCGCCTGGTAGTCGACGGGTTTTTGGCCAGCGATCGCGACGACCTGGATCTCTCGATTTTTTCGCTGGCCGATGGCGAAACCGTGCCGGCGCATTCTCGGATTCACGGCCGCGCGTACAAGCTGGCTTCCCGGGCAGCCTATAACCGGCGATTGGCGTTCATCGATGTGCTGGTGCTTCCATTCCGCGACGATGGCTCGATGCTCACGACGGGAATCATTGGCGATGTCATCGGGGTGGCAAAACCGGCGATCGTGTCCGACTGGTCGTTCCTGAGCGAGACATTCGGCGATGCCGCCATCGTCTATGGACACGACGCCGAAGGGCTGCGCCGCGCGCTGGACGAGCTCGATTCCGCAACGCTCGACGATTGCTCCGACGCGATGCGGGCACTTCAGCCGGCGCATGCGTGGGAGCGTTCGGCCGCGGAAACCCTGGATCTGTTCGAACGCGTGCTGGGAAACGACCGCGGCTGAAGCGGGGTCCTAGCCCTTGGTCGCGCCGGCGGTGAGACCGGAGACGTAGTTGTCGACGAAGAAGGAATAGGCGATGGCGACCGGGACCGAGCCGAGAATGCCGGCGGCCATGAGCGGTCCCCAGAAGTAGACATCGGCCTTGATGAGGTCGCTGACGACGCCGACCGGGACCGTCTTCATATTGCCGGTGCCCATGAAGACCAGCGCATAGAGGAACTCATTCCACCCCAGCGTGAAGCAGAAGATACCGGCGGAGAGGATGCCAGGCATGGCCAGCGGCAGGATGATCTGGCGCATAGCCTGCAACCGGCTGGCGCCGTCCACCAGGGCGGCGTCCTCCAGCTCGTGCGAGATGGTCTGGAAATACCCCATCAGCAACCAGCTGGCGAAGGGGATGAGGAAGGTCGGGTAGGTGAGGATGAGCGCCCAGTAGCGGTTGTAAAGTCCGAACTTAGAGACAACTTGCGCGAGTGGGATGAACAGCAGCGTGGGCGGCACGAGATAGGCGATGAAAATTGCCGCCCCCATCACATTGCCGCCGCGGAACTTGAAGCGTCCCAACGCGTAGCCGATGAAGATGCTGCATGCGAGCGCCACCGTAGTGGCGCCAACGGTGACGATGATGGTGTTTTTCATCCAGGTGGTGAATACGGTTTCCTGAAAGAGATAGCGATAGTGTCGCAGGGTGGGATGCAGGAGGATGAACGGATTCATCGACTGGTCGAGCAACTCCTTGTTCGGCTTCAGGGAAACGACCAGCATCCAATAGAACGGAAAAAGTAAGAGAACCACGAAGATTCCCAGCGGAAGATAAAAATAGAGCAATCGTTGCCACCAGCGGTTTTCGCCAACGATGTTCATTGCGTATCACCGCCTCGCACCGAGCGCAGCAGCAGGATCGCCCCCAGCGCCAGCGCCGGGAACATATAGAGCGAGATGGCGGCAGCCTGCCCGATTTGGGTGGCGTTCATGCCGATCTGGTAGGCGTAGGTTCCGAGCACGTGGGTTTCGTTTGCGGGTCCGCCCTTGGTCAGCACATACACGAGCTGGAAATCCGAAATGGTCCAGATGATCGAAAAGAGGGTGGTGATCAGCACGATTGGTTTGATCACCGGAAAGATGACCGCGCGGAAACGGTCCCAACGGCTGGCGCCGTCGAGCGCGGCCGCTTCCACCAACTCGGTCGGCACAGCCTGCAATCCGGCAAGAATGGAAATGGCGAAAAAGGGTACGCCGCGCCAGATATTGGCGATGCAGAGGGAGATGCGCGCATTCCACGCATCGCCCAGGAAGTTGATGTTCTGATCGATGAGGCCCCACTGCCGGAGCACCAGGGAAATCGGGCTGAGTACGGAGCTGAACAACATCAGCCAGGCAAGACTGCTGAGCGCGGTCGGCACGATCCAGGGCAGCAGCAACCCGGCGCGAAAGAAGCGGCTGAAGCGGAATTGCCGATTCAGCAGCAGTGCCAGACCGAGCCCGAACAACAGCTTGAATGGCACCGTGCCGACGCCGTAGTAGGCGGTGTTGCGCAGGGTCTGCTGGAAGATCGAGTCGGCCCAGAGATCGCGGTAATTCTGCAACCCGATGTAGTCGTATTGGGAGAACCCCAGCATCTTGTCGGTCAGCGACAGCCAGATACCGAGGAAGAACGGATAGCCCATGAACAGGACCAGCACCGTCCAGCCTGGAATCATGAAGAGCCAGGCGAGCACGCCATCCCGTTGCAGGAGCGACCGGCGCCCTCGGGCGATCTGAAGGTCGCCCTGCTCGGTCGCCTTGGTGGTTTGCGCAAGTGCCATCCGGGAACCCTTCAAATCGGCCCAGTATCCAATGTCCAGAGTCCAGGTCGTTTCGCTGGACTCTGGACACGAGAGGGCAGAGACGCCCTCCACTACGATCGGCTCTGGACTCTGGACCCGTTAGTCGCCGTAGATGCGCTCGAGCTGGTCGGCGCCCCACTCGATGGCGCCCTGGGCGTCGCCGTCCTGAACGGCTTTGGCGAAGGTATCGATCACGATGTACTTGGAGTAGGAGAGGGCGGCGCTGTCGTCCGACGGACCCGCATACCCCTTGTTGCGTCCGTAGTTGACCAGATTGAGATACGGGGCCAGCTTCGGATCCTCGGTATAGACCGCGAGCGAGGTGTAGTTCGGCGCGGCCGGGATGTAATAGCCGCCATTGGCCTCGTACCAGGAGGTGAGCTGGTCGGTGGAATACCAGTACTCCAGGAACGATTTGGCGCCGTCGATATTGTCCGAGTAGGTGGTGATCCCCCACGACTGCGCGCCGATGTTGGTGAAGCGCCCTGCCGGACCTTGCGGGAAGTCGGCATGGTTGGTATCGGCCGCGATTTCAGGCACGCCGCCATCCGCCTCGGGACCCATGGCCTTGAGGTAGATACTGCTGCCATTGAGCGTCGCCGAAAGCTGGTCGGAGAGGTAGGCGGTGTTGTTGGCACTGTCGTCCCAGGCCAGGCCGGTTTCATCGAAGGCGTCTTTCCAGCCCTGGATGAAGGTGCCCATGCCATCGACGAACTCGGGTTTGTTGAAGGCGACCGTCGTGCCGTCTTCCTCGACTTCCATCGCGCCGTAGGCCCACATGTAGGCATAGGTGAAGCTGGGCGGATCGCCAAGACTGTGCCCGAGCGCCTGACCGAGCGGTTTGCCCATTTCCTTGAGCGCCTTGCCAACCGTAAAAAGCTCTTCCCAGGTATCGGGGAACGTTTCGGCGCCGACCTGCTGGAAGTAGCTCGGGCGATAGACATAGGCCGACGACGATGTGCCATAGGGGATGCTGTGCCAGGAGCCGTCGACCGAAGCGGTTTTGACCACCCAGTCGTAGAACCCGCCGGCGGCCTCCCCGAGCGGTCCGGCGATGTCGTTCACATCGACCAGATTCTCCTGATAGAGATACGGCCACGGATCCCAGAGCTGCACGATGTCCGGTCCGGATTGCGCCTGGATCGAGGCGCCGATCTTGGCCTGCAAGTCCGGCCAGGCCACATAGTCGACACTGACTTCCACACCATTTTGGTCGCCCCATTCCTTGAGCTGGGCGTCGAAGCGCTCTTGCCCGGCCGGGACGAAATAGGAGGCGCCGAGCACATTGATCTTGGTGCCTTCGAGCTGGGCCGGGGCCTTGGCGAACTTACGCACTTCGCCCGGCGCGGCATAGGCGGACGCCGTCAATGCTGCCGAGACCACCGGCACCGAAAGCCCGAGCGCGGTGGCGCGCCGCATCACTTGACGGCGGGAATAACGAAGCGACTTGGCTTCCGAAACGAGATCGTCGATCCGTCGATCGTTCATCGAGCTGCACCTCCGTGTGCACTGGGTCCGAACGCGCTGACGTCCGGATCGCGCCGAGAAACGTACCGCCGAACAGGTCTCAGGCGGGTCGAGGGAAATGGAATGCCTTTCGGCCTAACCGCCGGTCGACCTGATTCGCTTGTCGATACTTGTTCGAAATCATCCTACCGTACTTGCTCCCAAAAGGAAAATTCTCGATGCTCCGCGCCGACCTGGCGCTATCCACCGGAACGGAGGATTCAGGCGCGTTTGGACAGTTTCTCCGCGTAGCGCGCGCGAATCTCGGTAGGCACGTCGGTGCAAATCAAGTCGGGGTCGAATGAAAGCGCCTGATCGAGCGCTTCGGCGGAATTGCAGGGCCAAACGCCGATGCGCCACCCGAGCGCTTTGGCCGCTGCGACGAGTGACGGATCGGCCGTGGGCATATGCGCATCGACCTGGGTGCAACCAAGCTCGATGGAACGTTCGAGCTGGGCGGCGGTATCCCAGTCGCCAATGTAGCTCCGCCGGATCGAAGGCCGGATCGACTGCACCAGGCCAACCGCGACCGGATCGAATGACGTCATCGTCACCTGGGAAGTCAGGTTGCGGGCTTCGATCGCGTCGATAACGGCCGGCACGATCCGGGCGAGGCGCTCGGGCGTGTCCTTTTTGATCTCGATGAAGAGATCGGGCACCGCGGCAACGGTATCCAGGACCTCATCGAGGGTCGGCACGACGCACGGCTCCGGCCAATCCGGAAAGATCGAGCGCGCATCGAGCGCCTGAATGTCGGCGAGTGTGAGCTCGGCCACCCGCCCCGTGCCATTGGTGGTGCGGTCGACCGTGTCGTCATGAATGATCGCGAGCCGATCGTCAGCCGTCAGGTGAACGTCGAATTCGAGCGCCTGAATACCGATGCCGATGGCATAGCGGAATCCGGGCAGCGTATTTTCCGGCGCTTCGAAGCGCGCTCCGCGATGACCGATGAAAACGGGTTCGGTTGCCACTATTGCTCCTTTGCGCGCCGTTCCGATCGGGACGTTCCGCTCGCCCCGCGACAAGGTATCGCACGATGTTCGCGCGCCGCCAGATCATGCTTGCGGCGCATCGCCGGGAATTGCGAGAAACCCGGCCGAATCTCCTACCGAATGGGCCGTTCGGCCAGTACAATGTGGCTTCCTATGCGACGGTGCGTTTGGAGAGTTGCCCGGCACGGGCAGTGCAAGCGAAGGAGCGGCGAACCGAGATGATCAATCGGCGTCAGTTCGTTGGACGAAGTGCGCTCGCGGGCGCAGCGGCGGCAGGAGCGCTGGCCGCTGGTGGACGGGCATTGCGCCCGGCCGCGGCGCAGGACAAAACCGAGATCACCATCTATCACATCTGGGGCACTCCGCCGGGCGGAACGCCGGCAGCAACGCCGCATCCGATGACGCAGGTTATCGACGCCTTCAACGCGCAAAGTGACACGGTCACCGTCAATTCCGTCACTCCCGGCAATTACTACGAAACGCTGCAGAAAACCCAGGCCGATATTGCGGCCGGCAATCCGCCGGATCTCGTTTCCGTCCCGTGGGCATTCATCGAATATGGCATCGAGGGGTTGGGCCTCAACGAGCTGCCCACCGTAGCCGGCGATCGTTTTGCCGAATTGCAGGGGCTGATGTCCGACACGGCCTGGCCGCTGGTGACCAAGGACGACAAGGTCTACGGATTTCCCTGGGGACTCTCGACCCCGATCCTCTATTACAACGCCGATCTTTTCGAGCAGGCGGGCGTCGACCCCGCCACGGCCTTCGCCACCTGGGAATCGTTCGCGACCGAGGCGCTGAAATTGCAGGAAGCGCTCGGGGGCGGTGCGGTGCTGGGCCTCTCCTATAACAAGGACTGGCCGGCGCAAACCATCATCCAGTGCAATGGCGGCCGCGTCATGAACGACGATGGCTCCTTCGGCATCACCAGCGACGAAGCGCGCCAGGCGATGCAGACGATCGCCGATCTGGACACCGCCGGTCTCTATGACCGCTCCGGGACCAACGACGAGATTCGGGCCAATTTCGTTGCCGGTACGACCGCCGTGATGCAGGCCAGCGTTGCCTCGCTCGGTGGATTGAACGCCGACGTGCAATACACGCTGGGCACGAACACCTGGCCGCAGTTCGGCGAGAAGCCGGTCATCGCCTCGACCGGAGGGTCGTTCCTCGGATCGTTCACCAAGGATGAGAGCAAGTTTCCGGCGGTGACCGAATTCCTCGCGTTTTGCGGGAGCGAAGCCGGGTATACCCTCTGGAACAAGACGGGATACGTCAACATCTCGAAGCTCGAGCTCGAGCATCTCCCCGGGCAGGAACCGGCGTACGCGCAGTTCGATGCGGGGTTGATCCGGGAAACCAACTGGCCGGGCGCGCGCGGTTCCGAAGCGGGCAATGCCTGGGACCAGTATGTGCAGCGCATGTGGGCCAATGACATCAGTGTCGAAGAGGGCACCACCGAGGCGCTGGCCGAGATCGAGGAAATCACCGGCTAGCCGTGACCGCGGTCGAGCCAACGACCGGCGCCGGAGTTCCGGCGCCGGTCGCGTCCAGTCAAACCTCGATTCCGTCCGAGCGAATCGCCGTTCCCGAGAGGCGCCTCACCTGGTATCGCGTCTCCGAAGGCGCGACGCCGTATCTGTTGGTCGCGCCGCTGATGATTCTGGTGGCGGTCTTTATCTATTGGCCGCTGATCTACTCGGCCTACCTCTCGCTGTTCGACTGGAATTTCGTTCGGCCCGACAAGGACTATGTCGGCGTCGAGAACTACTCCCGCCTGATACACGACTCCCATTTCGAAACGGCGCTGCGCGGCACCGCGGTCTATACGCTTGCGCTGATTCCGCTGCAAGTCTTTCTGCCGTTGGGTCTGGCGTTGCTGCTGTGGGGCGTCAGCAAATCCCGGTTGCAGAACGCCTACCGGGGCGCGCTCTTTCTGCCCACCATCGTGGCCTGGTCGGTCGCGTCGGTCCTCTGGCTCTGGATCTTCAATTCGAATTTCGGCGTGCTGAACCAGGTGCTGAATCTGGTTGGCATCGACAAGGTCAACTGGCTGGGGGAGCGGAATACCGCCATCTGGTCGGTGATCATGGTCGCCACCTGGAAAACGCTCGGATTTCACATGCTGCTCTATCTGGCCGCGCTGGAAGGAGTGCCGCGCGACTATGTAGAAGCCGCGCAGGTGGATGGCGCGTCGTCCTTCCAGGTGATGAAATCGATCCGGTTTCCGCTGATTACGCCGACCTTCTTTTTTGTGCTGGTGACGACGGTCATCTCGGTCAACGAGGATGTTTTCGCGGCCATCAACGTGCTCACCGATGGCGGCCCGTTCGAATCGACCACCAATATCATCTACTACCTCTATTTACAGGCGTTCCGGTTTTTCCAGATCGGATCGGCGAGCACCGTGGCCGTCATCATCTTCGCGGTGACCGCGTTTTTCACCTGGTTGCAATTCCGCTTTCTGGAAAGGCACGTGCACTATGGATGATGCGGCCGCGCGGCGCGCTCCCTCCCGGTTGTTGCTCGAGCTGGCGATCGTTGCGATCTGCCTGGTGACCATCTTTCCATTCCTCTGGATGATCTCGACCGTGTTCAAGGAATCGAGCGAGGTCTTCACCAAGGACATCCGGTTTATTCCGCAACATCCGACGTTACAGAATATTCCGAACGCATTCGAGCTCTTTCCAGTGAAGGACTGGATCTGGAATAGCTTCGGCATCGCGGCGCTGACCACG
>DASTFJ010000262.1:0-10375 GCA_035708745.1 Thermomicrobiales bacterium
CTGGCCGGCGCAAAAATGATCTCGGTGGACACACGCTCCCCTTCCCTGCGCTCGAATCGTCCCGGCATTGTAGAGCGCGGGAGACGAAGCGTTCCGAACGAAAGGCAACGATATCAATACCCAATGTAGGCGAACGCCATCGATCGTAGCGCAGGTGCCTCCGCGCCCTGCGCCTCGGCCCGGGAGGGCGCAGCTCGATAACCAACTGCGCCGCCAGCCATCTCCACAGGGAACAAAATCGAGGAAAACCGCCTAGATCAGCGCCGGACTGCCCGCGTATTCGGCAAACGGAGCCGGGCCGGCAGTCTCGTATTCCAGCAACAGCAACCCACCGGGCGTACTCTGGTGATCGACAAGCCGCAGCCCAGCACTGGCGCCCTGCAGCGGCAATAACTGCCTTCCCTCGCCAATGACCACCGGCGCCACCGCCAACCGCAGCGTGTCCACCAAACCTGCCGCCAGCAACGACGCGGCCAGCCGCGCGCTCCCATGAACTGGCAGCTCCCGGCCCGGCTCCTCTTTGAGCGCGCCGACCGTTTCGCGCGGATCGCCGCGCAGCACGGTCGTCGGATTCCAGTTGCCCTCGGTCAGCGTAGTGCTCACCACGTACTTCGGCAGCGTATTCATGCGCACCGTGAATGGATCGTCCGGATCGGTGATCTGCGGCCAATCCCGTGCGAACGCCTCGTACGTCCGGCGGCCGAGCAAGAGCCCATCGGCCAGATCGAGCCAGTCCGATGCCTGCCGCACAAACGCTTCATCCAGGTACGGAACGAACCAACCGCCCCGCTCGAATCCATTGGTCGTGTCCTCAGCGGCGGAACCGGGCCCCTGGCTGACGCCATCCAGCGTAACGAAGTGCGTAATCGTGATTTTCACGAGGCATCTCCAGATTCGACCAGGCGGGCCAGCGCTTCGGTGACCGAACCCCAGCCGTCATAGAACCCCAGCTCCGCATGGCGATCGCGCTGCGCCGGATCGCCATGCCGCACGATCGCCCGGTAGTTGGTCCCCTCCGGATGGTCAACGAAAATGATCTCGGCGGTCATCGAAATTGGATCGGGCGCTGCCGGCCGCCACGCGCTGTCGACCGCATTGGTGAACACCAATCGGCAGTCGTGCTCGACGACGACAAAAATCGAATCCGTATGCCGGCCGAATGTGCTTCCATCCTCGCTCATCGATGTGACGAATCCACCTCCGGGCCGCACCTCGAGCCGGTCGACTCGCGCGACCGCCGGCGCGGGAATCCACCATTGCGCCAGCAGCGCGGGATCGGTCCAGGCCCGCCAAACGGCCTGCCGTGGCGCGCGAATCACCCGCTGCACCGTGAGGTCGAGCGTGGGATCGATAGCCCGTTCGGTCATGTTGTCTCCTTCGAATTCGTCACAAGTAGTTCCAGCCGATCGGTCTGCGCGTCCCAGCGCCGCCGCTCCTCGGCCAGCCAGTCGTCCACCACCGCCAGCCGCTCGCGGTCGAGCGTGCAGGTCCGGACGCGGCCGGACTTCGAGGTATGGATCAATCCGCACGCTTCGAGCGTCTGCACATGCTTCATGAACGACGGCAACGCCATCGGAAACGCACCGGCCAGCTCGCCAACACTCGCCGGCCCACCCCCGAGCTGTCGAATGACCGCCCGGCGGGTCGGATCCGCCAGCGCCACAAAAACGCTATCCAGCTCACGCGAATACTTACCCATGTGGCTAAGCTTCTCACACTTATTCACTTAGCGCAAGGGCTAAGTTTTTCGTCGTCCCGACCGAAGTGGAGGGACCGCTCCCCCCGCAACCCAGCCTCCCCGAAACCACCCTCATACCACCGCAACACCCGCAATGCCCGCAGCGTCATCCATTGGCTAGGTTCCCCGGCCACCTCCCCCAAATCCACCAGCATCGCTCCGGGATATTGCATATCGAGCAGCCAGCGGCCATCCGGTTGCCGCTTCGAACGCACCAGTTCGATCGCATCGGCCACCTGCTCGTGGGGCGAAACACCGGCCGCGCGCAGATAGTCGAGTCCGCGCATTACGTCGTAATGCCACCACGTTGGAAAGGCAAATTCGGTCCAGTTGCCACCACGCTTGCGGTCGATCAGAATCGCCTCACCAGTGGAAAGCCGCTTGAATAGTTGGCGGTCGAGCAAATACTCCTGACCCCGCACCCGTGCGGCGGTGGCCTCATCGCGCCCGCCGAATGCCCGCTCGTAACTCAGCAACGCCTCCAACACACAGATCGTCGTGTTGAACGAACCGCGGACCGACCCATTTTCGGCCTCGCAATTCCAGCCCCCGTCGTCGAGTTGCTCACTCACCAGCCGGTCGATCAAACCGGAAACATCCTGCCGGAAATATGCCCCCGCAGCCGCCACCTGACCATTGATACACGGCTCGACCTCGCCCTCGAAATAAGGATTATCGGTCCCATCGGGCCCCCACCCCGGCCAGATGACACGCTCGCGCACCCGCTCGATCGCCGCACGAGCTTGCAGGCTGTCCGGATCGATCCCAAAGAGGTGCAGCAAGGTCAGCACGTGCATGGTGGAGTCATATCCCTGGTTGAAGGCCACGCCACCCCAGCTCCCATCCGGCCGCTGCTGCGCCAGCAACTCCGCGCCCCACCCTTCGGTCGCGACCTTCGCCCGCTCAGCCTCCACCTCGGCTGGGAGCGCATCCAGCAAATCCCGCCGCACCTGCCACCGAATCGCGGGATCGGAAGCGAGCAACCAGTCGATGACGTCCATTTCGTCTCCTGGAAATCGGGGCACGCCAAACGCGGCGTTAGAGAAACCGCGCGCAGACATCATTTGCAAGCAGCGTCCCGCGCGGAGTGAGGCGAAGTCGCGCACCGTCCCAATCGAGCATTCCCAATCCACTGAGCTCTTCGATCTGATTGCCGAATCGATCGATCAACGCGATCCAGTGTCGCGCCTCGAACTCGGCGGCAGTGACCCCTTCCTCGAGCAACCGCAAACCGAGCATCATCGTCTCCCCAATCTGCAGTTCCGGGGAAAGCGTTTCGCTATTCGAATGCGGAGACGCTCCGGATTCGACCGCCTCGATATACGTCAACGGCTTGAGATGGTTCATGAACCGCTCGCTGCCGATGCGGCCGTGTGCGCCGGCCCCGAAGGCGGCGTACGCGCCATTGCGCCAGTAGACCAGATTGTGCCGCGAGGCGAACCGCGCCTCCCGCGCCCAATTGGCAATCTCGTAGTGCGTCCAGCCGGCCCCCGCCAAGGCGTCCATGGCGGCTTCGTACAAATCGGCGGCATCGTCATCGTCGATGACGGTCAGCACACCGCGGGTCACCGCATCGGCCATCGGCGTGCCCGGCTCCACGATCAGGCTGTACAGCGAGCAATGTTCCGGCGGACCGCCGGGGAAGCCAAGAATCGTTTCCAGATCGCGCCGCCACTGCTCGAGCGTCTGTCCCGGCCAGCCGAAGATCAAATCGAGCGAGATATTGTCGAATCCGACCGCTCGCGCCGCTCCGACCGCGGCGATAACATCGCTCGCTTCATGCTGCCGCCCGAGCACGCGCAGCCCCCGCCGGTCGAAGGTCTGCGCCCCGATGCTGAGCCGGTTCACTCCCGCCGCGCGCACCGCTGCGAACCACGCCTCATCGACCCCGTTCGGATTGGCTTCCAGCGTGATCTCGGTATTGGCATCGAGCGCGAACGCCTCCCGGCACCCCACCAGCACCCGTCCGATCTGCTCCGGCTCGAGCAGCGACGGCGTCCCTCCCCCGAGATACACCGTCTGAGCCGCCGTCCCCGCCCCACTGCTCGTTATGTCCCGTACGAGCGCATCCACATACCGCGGAATGAGCGAATCCAACCCCCGATAGGTATTGAAATCGCAATACGGGCAGATATGCCGGCAAAACGGGATATGAATGTAAACGCCAACCGGCGCATCGTTGGGCAGAGGAGCCATTAATTTGTCACTGGTCGCTGGGCCCAGGCCATCACTCGCTGGGCGGGATAGGGTAGGGGCAACCCCCTGTGGTTGCCCTTGGTGGAGGGCACGATGCCATGGTCGAAGACCCCGGTTCCTTGACCGCAATCTGGCAAAGGCCTGCCAAACCGGAGCGAAGTATCCCCGCCAAAAGGACAACCACAGGGAGTTTCCCCTACCGGAAATCTCCGTTCGAGGATGAACCGGCGAGGTCCCTCCACTCCACTTCGCTTCGGTCGTGATGACAACTGAGTACTCATACGGTTTTCGCGGTAGACGATTCGTTCGCTCTCAGTTCCCGCCAGAGCTGCGCGGCGCGGTCGGCTTGCTCGGCGGTCGCCGGCGTTCCCCCATAGCGTACGTCGTCATAGATCGCGGTGAGTTCATCGAGTGCGCTCGCGGATGCCGGAGACTGCAAGAACGGGCTGCTGCGCTGGTCGAGCTCGACCGCGGTTTCGGCTGCACTCCGCCCGAGCTGCCGTTGCTCGGCCCAGCGCAACCACGCGCCATACGTCTCGCGCACTCGCACCGTATGCGCCCATGCCGGATCGCCGCGCAATCCCGCCAGCGGATCGACTTCTCCCCGCCCAAAGGGCCAGCGAATGCGTTCGAGCCACCGGCCGATTCCCTTGCCGGAGCCGAACACTCGCTCGCCGGTTTCCCCGCGCTCGGTATCGCGTCGCGTGATCGCCAGGCCGAACCGGGCAATCCCCGCGAAGATGACCACCAGGAAAATCCCGGCCAGCAGATACCGCACCGGATCGGGCGGATGCCAATTCAGCGCCGACTGCGCCGGCGAGTACTGCCCCGTACCGGTGAACTCGTTCACCCGCGGCGGATCGTAATTGCTCAATGAGAAGAGCCACAAAATTGGCAGAGAGATCAGGATCACCAACCCCGTCAGCACCAGCAGCAACACCTGGAACACCGGATCGAGCACCGTCCCCAGCAACGACGGCGCGTGCGGCACAGCCCGGCTCCAATCGAAGGTCACCAGCAGCGCGAACACCGCTGCGATCGAAACGATCGCGACCGTCGGCAGCAGCACTGTGCTGAGCAACCGCGCATGCGAATGCGTCACCTCGCTCCCTTGCCGCGCGATGGCAAGCGCGACCAGGGTGGCTCCGAAGAACACCACCACCCCGAGCGAGATCGCCCGATCGTTCGGACCGGTTTCGACCAGCGCCGACGCCAGCGACGACACCGCGGCCACCGTCGCTCCGGTGCGCAAGGTCGCCCGGCAGCGCTCCAACCCCGGCGGACCGTTGAAATGCGCCAGCCACCACACCGCCGCGCTCAACCCGATCGGCGCCCACACCGAGATATCGGCACTCGACGGGTCCAGCACCAGCGAATCGAGGCCTTCTCGCAACCAGGCGCGGTCGAGCCACGGCATCCCCGGAAACGCGACGATCTTGACGGCGCTCAGCGTGGTGATCGCGATCGCCAGCATCACCACCGCGCTAAAGCGCCCACCCCAGATACCATAATCGTGCAGCAATCGCGGCAGAATCCCGGCCACTGCCACCAATCCAACGGCCAGTACAGGCGACACCGGATCCCCAAGCGAGCTGAACGGCCCGAAAGCCACCGCGGCCACCATCCAGACGAGCATCCCCTCGGCCAGCAGGAGCAACAGCTCGAGCACCCATTCCCGCCGGCCATAGGTCAGCGCCAGCGCGCTCATGCCGAGGTCTCCTGCTCGGGCAGCTCGACCGACCAGAGCCGCACCCCCGCCGGCGGGTGGAGCGCCGCCTCCCCTACCGGCACAAAGATCGGATCGATCCCGGCCAGCGTATAGAGCCGCAGCTCGTTGTCGATTGCCGGCGAGGTCATCGGCGAGACGATGAAATACGTCACATCCCGCCGTCCGCGCACCCGCTCCTGCCGCAGGATATTGGCAACCGGCACGGTCGAAAATGCCCAAAGCCGCGCCAATCCGCTCATGATCTGCGCTTGATGATGCAACCCCCGTCCAGGTGGAATCCGCAACGGCGTGTCATACCCCGCCGTCAAGCCATTGGTGGAGATCCCGACGCTGATCTGCTGCTCGATTCCCCAGCGGGCAATCGAGGCGGCGGTTTCGATCGCCCGCTCGCTTTGCTCGATCGCCAGCCCCTCCCAATAGTGGGTAAATGTGTCGAGATTGAGTACGATCATCACCACCGTCGAGACCACCGGGTCGTTAACATTCACCTTCAATCCGCCGGTGCGCGCGGTCGCCTTCCAGTTGATTGTGCGAAAGGGATCGTCGGGGTGGTAGTCCCGCACCCCGGCCCGCCGCATCGGATCGGTCACCAACCGCCGCCGGGCGGTGAGCGGTCCCATCAACCGTTCGTTGCGCGCGGGCGGCTCGTGGATCGCGAACGAGTGCGGATAGACGAACACGTCCTGCCGCACTCCCACGGCGCGGCGACTCGAGAAGAACCCGAACGGATCGCTCGACCGCAATGTCGCCGGCCCGACACTCCATGGACCCCGCCGCGTGCAATCGAGCCGAATACGCCACGTACGTGTTTCGAACGGCCGCAAGCTGGCCCGCAACGTTACCGTGCGGATGGTCGACGCCCCCTCCACGGTGCTCGCGACTCCGATTGGCTCCAGCGCCTCCGAGAGCGACAGATTCACCGTGATTTCCGGCAGGGGCAGCGGCTTCTCGTTGGCGAGGGTAACGTCGAGCTCGACGATATCGCCCGGGAATGCGCGATGGGCCGAGGATCGCACCTCGAACATCACATCGTTCAACGCATACCGGTTCCAGAGACTCGACCCGGTTGCCGTCGCCAGCACGAAGAATCCCACCAGCGCCAGCGGATAATGATCCAGCACGATGCCGGCCAAGACCGCGATCAATGCGCTGTAGATCCAGATCCGCCCGAAATAGAGACTGCGCTCGCCCTCCTGCGTCAGGCGGGGCGCATGGATCCAACCGAACCGGGAGGGCAGCCGGATCATGATCCGCCGGCGAGTCCGACGCTTCCTTCGACCGGCACCGGCGTGGAACGCAACAGATCGGCGATCAGGACCGTCGAGCTCTGCTCCCGCAAGCGGGATTCGACCGTCATGACTACCCGGTGTTCCAGCACCACCGGCGCCAGCCGCTTGATATCGTCCGGCGTCACCGCCGGCCGTCGCTGGATCGCCGCCAGCGCCCGGCCCGCCGCCGCCAGCGCCAGCGATGCCCGTGGACTCGCGCCCAGCTCCACGCCGGGCGCGGTGCGGGTCGCCCGCACGATCGCGGTCAGGTAACCCGCGATCTCGGGCGAGAGATAGACCGCACGGGTCGCGGCACGGGCCGCCTCCACATCGTCGGGAGAGCCGACCGTCTCGACCGTGACTCCGCTGCCGACCTCGCCCGACACCAGCGCCAGCTCTTCGCTCTCGTCTGGATACCCCATGCTCAGCCGCATCATGAAGCGGTCGATTTGCGCTTCCGGCAGCGGAAAGGTGCCTTCCAGCTCGATCGGGTTTTGCGTCGCGACCACCAGAAACGGCGCCGGCAGCGCGTGCGTCTCCCCCTCGATACTCACCGTGCGTTCCTGCATCGCTTCCAGCAGCGCCGATTGCGTCCGCGGCGTTGCCCGGTTGATCTCGTCCGCCACCACCACATTGCTGAAGATCGGGCCCGGCCGGAAGCGAAACTCCGACGCCTTCTGATCGAAATAGGTAATTCCTGTTACATCACTGGGCAGCAGGTCGGGGGTGAACTGAATCCGCCGGGTCGTCCCCCCGAACGCCTGCGCGATGGCCCGGGCCAGCGTCGTCTTGCCAACCCCCGGCACATCCTCGAGCAGCACATGACCGCCGGCCAGCATCGCCGCCAGCATCAGCTCTGCCGTATCGTCCTTGCCAATAACGGCCTTGCGGGTTTCTCCCAGGATGCGTTCGGCCAGATCGGCCACCTGCGCGACCCCGGCGTCCGGAATCGATGGCGTGGCGGACGTGGCACTCATAGGGTGGGCTCCTTTGCGGAGGATTGTACGGGACGGGTCCGGAGCCCGGAGCCCGCAGCCCGCAGCCCGCAGCCGATCGTAAGGCACGGACTCCGCGCCCTCCGCGACGATCGTCGCGGAGGGCGTCACTGCCCACTCGCGTCAAGTGCCCCTAGCTGACTGCTGACTGCTGACTGCTGACTGCGAAAGTGTCTCAGGGCTCCGAACCCAAAAACGGTGACGGCCAGAAGCTTTCGCTCCTGACCATCACCTGCGGGGTAGTAATGCGGGCAAATTGAAGAAGGGACGCGGGCTACGGGGTGAACTCGAAGCCACTCCATTGATAGGCCGACCCATCGGCCGGGAAGCTATTGCCGCTGATCGCGAACTGCCCGGTAAACGGCGCCGCGTGACGATCCCAGTTACCGCCGTCGTTGGTCTGCCAGAGAGTGAGGTGAATATGCGGCACCTGCTGGAATCCTTCGCCACCCGGCGGTGAGACCGTACCGATGAAATCACCCTGCTGGATCGTATCGCCGGGTTCCCACGCGCGGTCGACCGTCAGATGGAACATGGCGAAGGCATAACCATTGCCCAGGTCGATCGTGATCCCGCCCGACGCGCGCTCATACCAGCGCACCGTGCCGGAAACCGGGGCGAACACCTGTACCCCGGCGGTCTGACCGTCTTGCCGGGCGATATCGAGCGAATAGAGATATTGCCAGAGATCGCTCTCGTTCTGATGGCTGGAGCCGTTGTATCCCTGCAGCACCTCCCAGGCGCCGCCCGACACCGGCCAGACGATCAGCCCGCCGGAAGGCGGCGTGAAGGTGATATAGAACGCCGAGGCATACCCGCTGGTGCCATCGAATGTCACCGGATAGTAGCCGCCGGTCGCTTCACCAGTAACCGTGATTTGCGATCCATTGGGCATGACCAGGAGCGTGCCAAACGATGTGCTGGGCCCCGAGCGCAAACGCAGATTCGCGGTCGTGTACCCAGTGCGCTCGACGGGCGTCGGACCCCCGCCGGTTTGCAGGTAGGTGGCCGAGGCATACCCGGACGTGCCGTTGTACGTCAGCGGATAGAACCCATTGGTCAGCCCGCCGGTAATCGTGACCGCGGAACCGTTCGGGATGACCAGCAGTACGGAATAGCTCGTGCCCGGTCCGGACCGCAAATTGAGATTGGCGCGGGTCGTCGCACTCTGGATTGTGCTCAGCCGCAGAAAGTCAGCCGACGCATATCCGGCGGTGCCGTTGTACGTAACCGGATAGTAGCCGTTCGTCAGTGCGCCGGTAATCGTCACCGTCGCGCCGTTCGGCATCACCAGGATCACGGAGTAATTCGTCCCCGGACCCGTGCGCAGATTGAGCCCGCCGTCGAACACCGTCGCGGTGGTCGGCTCACTCGAACCGCTCAAATACTGGCTGGCAACCCAACCGGTCGTGCCGCTGTACGTCAGCCGGGTATAGCCATTCTGCACCGCGCCGGTCGTATTGACCGTCGAACCATTGGGTATGACCAGCATGACCGAATAGCCCGTACCAGGTCCCGTACGGAAATTCACATTCGCGGTCGTGGTCATCACTGCGGCCGCGGAAACAGCGTCCGCCGCGCTCAGATAATCGGCGAGCATATACCCGGTCTGATCGCCGGAGCTGATCTGATACCAAACGGTGCCGTCGGTGTCATCGGTGAAAGGACCGTCGACCACGGTGACGTAGTCGCCCTCAGCTACCGAGGTCAGCGCCGATCCGGCATACGACGGCTCATCGCGCAGATTGACATTGTCCCCCTGCGCATCGGCCACCACCGCTTCGCCGCCGATCGTCAGATCGGTCGCGGCTTCGGCGTCGAATCGATGTGCAATGGGGACGACCATCACCAGCAGGAGCGCGAGCAAGCCCACGACCCGGCTGCGACGGTATGGCAGTGCCGTCATTCGCCCTTCCCTCCATCTCGCCCGACCTGCCGATCTGCAACTCGGCCCAGCAGCGGTCGTCGAGATTCCGTCCGTTGTCGATACGCCCAGCCCGACCCACCGGCAAACCGGATTTCGGGCATGGCGGCTCTACCGTTCGAAAACGGTGCGGGGAGAGCCAGCGTGCGGGGACACGATCTCAGCGTATGTGCTCCAACCCTACCGGACCACTCCGGAGACTGTCTAGCTGAACGGACGGCTAATTCTACCTGAGCGGTCCTTCAGCTATCTCGGCTCCGGCCCGGCGCTACACTGTTCGGCACATTGCCGCGCGGGAACCGACCCGCTGCCCCAACTGTTGGAATGAAGGACTGCATCATGAGCAAAACCACTCCCGAGCTGCGTATCACCGATGTCGCCATGGATCTCGAGCCGGGCACCGAAAAAGTTCCCCTGGCGCCGGTGGTCTACACCCTCGCCGCCGATCTGAACGACGCCGCCTTGACCAAGAGCGTGCTGGCGGTCCTCGGTATGGGCAAGAGCAAGATGCCGATGGACGTCGAC
>DASTFJ010000263.1:0-4033 GCA_035708745.1 Thermomicrobiales bacterium
GTCAACGAATCGAACGGGTCGGTGTCGTCGATGCGCTATAGACACACCTGGAGCGGGTCGATCGAGGCGATCGGGATCGCCCGGGCGCGTGCCATGGCCGGAATGAGCTCGTTTTCGGAATTCGGCTGGCGCGATTCGGCCGCTCGCGCCAGCCGCTGAAAAGAGTGGAACCGATAGACGACCAACGCTGGGTACAGGACCCTGGGTCGTCGCGATGGCGTTGTCTAGACGCCCGAGTTTCTAACGTCTCGTCAGGGTCGCTGTACGGCGCCATCCCTGAGGCGGATCGGCGGCCAGGCGCCATTGATGGCGTGATCCGGGAAGGGGTACTTGGCCGCTTCTTTTTCGTCGATGTCGATGCCCAGCCCCGGTTGCTCGTTCGACCACATCATGCCGTCGTGAATCTCCGGCGTGCCGGGAAAGACGGCGCGGGTCGGTTCCGGCGGCATATACGCCTCCTGGATCCCGAAGTTGGGACAGCAGAGATCGAGCTGCAAGTTGGCCGCATGCGCCACTGGCGAGGCGTCGCCCGGTCCGTGCCAGGCAGTGCGCACCCCGAAGTACTCGCAATAGGCCGCCAGCTTGCGCGCCGGGGTGAGCCCGCCGATATCGGAGATGTGCACGCGCATGAAGTCGATCAACCGGTCCTTGACCAGATCGACATATTCCGCCTGGTTGACATAGAGCTCACCCATGGCGATCGGTACTGCCGAATGCTGCCGCAGCAACGGGAAATAACCGTTGTCCTCGGGCGCGAAAGGGTCCTCCAGGAAGAAGAGCCGGTATGGCTCGACCTCTTTGGCTATGCGGATCGCGGTCATGGGCGGCACCCGCTCGTGAATGTCGTGCAGCAGCTCGACCTCCTCACCAAGTGTCGAGCGGATGTGATCGAAGAGCTTCGGCACGATGCGGGCGTAGGCGTCCGGATCCCAGGGATCCTGTTTCGGGTCGAGATGATAGGCCGCTTTGGGGGTAATGGTCGGACCGGAGACGCCGTAGGTCGCCGAGCCGGGGACGGCGACCTGACAGCGAATGTACTGAAATCCCCGCTCCAGGAAGGCTCTGGCCGACTCCTCGACCGCCGCGAAATCCATTCCCGAGGCGTGCACATAGACATTCGCCGCCATCCGGCATTTGCCGCCCATGAGCTGATAGACCGGCATACCGGCCAGCTTGCCTTTGATATCCCAGAGCGCCATGTCGAGTCCGGAGAGGGCGTTGTTCAAGACCGGACCGCTGCGCCAGTAGGAGGAGAGATAGCCAGACTGCCAGATGTCTTCGATATCGTGCACATCGCGGCCGATCGCCATCGGCTTGACATACTCCTCGATCGCCTCGACCACTGCCATCGGCCGCTGGGTAAACGTCGCGCAGCCGACCCCATGCAAGCCCGGCTCGGTCGTCTCCACCTTCACGATCACCAGTCGGATGCCGTCCGGCGCGGTCAGGATCACCTTCACATCCCGAATCCGCACCGGCTCCTTGCCGGCCTGCGCGAACTTCTCCCACGGCTCCGGAATGATCTGCGTGACGTCGTCTGCCGTCGTTTGCTCTTTTGGCATCAGGTTGCCCCTACCGATACTTCCCTTTCGGAGACTGTTTACTCGAACAATAAAACGGCCGGGCATCCCCGGCCGTTCGCTATCACTTCATCGGGCGGATGTGTACTCGCTCACTTTTGCCTCTTGCCTCTTGCCTTTTGCCTCAGTCTTACCAATCCGCCACCGACCCGTCGACGTGCCAGAGGGAACCCTGGAAAGTGTTCGTATACGGCAGCTGCTCGTGCGCGCGCAGGTAGTCCCAATCGAGCTCGACGCCGAGTCCCGGATTGGTGGGCGGCTCGACGAACCCGCCCGACTGCCAGGTGAACCGTTCGACGAAGAGCTTTTCCACTTCCGGCGGATGATCGACCAGGAACTCCTGAATGGTGAAATTCGGAATCGCGAAATCGAGCTGAATGCTCGTCATGGTCAGCAACCAGGAATAGGGATTGTGCGGCGCGATACCGGCATAGTTGATCTCCGCTACGGCGGCAATCTTCTTTGCTTCCCAGATGCCGCCGCAATGGGCCAGATCGGGTTGCAACACATCGGCCGCGCCCATCTCCAGCACATCGCGATAACCCCACTTGGTGAAGAGCCGCTCGCCGGTCGCGACCGGGATCGTGATCTGCTCTTTGACCGCCTTCATTCCAGCGGCGTCCTCCGGCAGTACCGGTTCCTCGAAGAAGAAGATGTCGTATTCGTCCAGCGCATCGGCCAGCTGCACGGCGGTGGTCGGATTCAACCGGCCGTGGCAATCGATCAGGATGTCGATCTCCGGCCCGACCGCGGTGCGGATCATCTCGATCTGCCGCCGCGCCGCCCGGATATCGGGTTGCATGCCGACCCCCAGCATCGGACCGCTACCGACCAGCTTGAGCGCGCCCCAGCCGTTTTCCACGATGCGCACGCACGACTCGGTCACTGCCTCCGGCGTGTCCCCGCGCGGGCCGTTGGCATAAAGCCGCACCTTGTCGCGCACCCGGCCACCCAGTAGCTCGTAGACCGGAACATCGAGCGCCTTGCCCAGAATGTCCCAGAGCGCCTGCTCCACTCCGGAGATCGCGCTGCCGACGACCATGCCGCCCCGCCAGAACGAGTGCCGGTAGATCGATTGCCAGATATGCTCGATACGGGTCGGATCCTGCCCGATCAGGTAGCCCGAGATATCGCGGATCGCGCCCACCACCGCCTCGGTCTTGCCTTCCAGGCTCGCTTCGCCGACTCCGAAGATCCCCTCGTTGGTGCGGACCTCGACGAAGATCAGGTTCGTCCGCCCGGCGAAGAGCACATGCGGTATCACCTCGGTGATTATCAGATTCAGGTCGCGGCGTCCGCTGGCCGGATTCGTGTGCTCAGTCATCTCCGTCATCCCTACCAGTCCGCCACGCTGCCGTCGTCATGCCAGAAGGCGGGTGGCCGCCCGCTTACCTGTGGAAACGCCTTCGCCGCATCCAGATCGAGCTCGATTCCCAGACCGGGGCCATCCGGAATTGCGAAATACCCGTCCATGTCGATGGCCGGATGGTTCGGCGTGACCGCGTCTTTCCATGGCTCCGGCTCGGTGATGACCTCCTGGATCAGGAAATTGGGGATCACCGTGTCGATATGCAGGGAGGCCATGGTATTGACCCAGCTCCAGGGGTTATGCGGCGCGACGCTGACGAAGTGCATCTCGGCATAGGCCGCGATCTTGCGCACCTCGGCCATGCCGCCCGATTGGATGATGTCCGGTTGCAACACGCCGATCGCCCGGCTCGCCAGCAGCTCGCGGAAATCCCAGCGGCCGTAGCACCGCTCGCCGGTCGCGATGGGGATGCGCGATTTTTTCGCGACCCGGATCAATTGCGCCGGATTCTCCGGCAGGGTCGGCTCCTCCAGGAAGAGGATGTTGAATTCGGCCATCTCTGCCGCGACCCGGGTCGACATCGCCGGACTCAAGCGGCCATGCGCGTCGAGCATGATTTCGATATCCGGTCCGACCGCTTCACGCACCGCGCGGACCTTGGCTTTGCCCGCGTCGATGTATCGTCGTCCCGCCAGGATCGGCACCGCATCGAATGGGCAGAACTTCACCGCCGTGAATCCCTGCGCCACCAGATCGCTGGCCGACCGGGCCAGCTCATCCGGCGTCTCGCCGCGTGGACCGTTCGCGTAGGCGCGGATCTTGTCACGCACCCGTCCGCCCATCAGGGTGTATATGGGAACGCCCAGGCTTTTGCCGCGGATATCCCAGAGCGCCACCTCGACCCCGGCCAGCGCCGACATCAGCGTGACTCCGCCGTGCCAGAAGGCATGCCGGTACGCCTGTTGCCAGATGTGCTCGATCCGCAACGGATCGGCCCCGATCAGCAACGGCTCCAGATCCTTCAGCTCGCCGAGCACCGCATTGGTCTGCCCGCCGAGCGATGCCTCGCCCAGACCGGTCAACCCCGCATCGGTCTCGATCTGGACGAAGACATAATTCCGCCATCCGGCCCCCACCACGACCG
>DASTFJ010000264.1:0-2781 GCA_035708745.1 Thermomicrobiales bacterium
CGAGGACGTCGCGGTCGGCACCGGCCCCGATCCGATGGCCGAGATGAATGTGCGTGAGCGGTTGCATTACCGCATCGTCTTCCGCAAAAAAGAAGGGGTCGAAGCCGATATCGACCAGGCCGTTGCCGAATCGGGCGACGCGGTCGAGGTGCTGAACAATGTTCTCCTGCCGGCGATGAAAGAAGTCGGCGACAAGTTCGGCGCCGGCGAGCTGATTTTGCCGTTCGTGTTGCAATCGGCCGAGGTGATGAAGCGCGCGGTCGCCCAGCTCGAAACCTATCTGGAACGGGTCGATGGCGCGTCGAAGGGCGTGATCGTGCTGGCGACGGTGTACGGCGATGTGCACGATATCGGTAAGAATCTGGTCAACACCATCCTGAGCAACAACGGCTACACCGTGCACGATCTCGGCAAGCAGGTGCCGGTGACCAGGATCATCGAAAAGGCGGTCGAGGTCGGCGCTACCGCGATCGGACTATCGGCGCTGCTGGTGTCGACCAGCAAGCAGATGCCACTCTGCGTGGAAGAGCTTCGCCATCGTGATCTGAAGTTTCCGGTGATGATCGGCGGCGCGGCGATCAACCGGCCCTATGCTCAGCGCACGCTGTTCGCCGGAGGCGACGGCGCCGCCGATGCGTACGAACCGGGTGTCTTCTACGCCAAGGACGCCTTCGAAGGGCTGTCGATCATGGATCGGCTGATCGTGCCGGAACAACGCTCGGAGATGCTGAAGCACACGGTCGAGGAAGCGACCAAAGCGCTCGACAAGCCGATGCGGCAATCGTTCACCCTGCAGGAAGAGCTCCTACAAGTGGCGGAATCGACCGTGCCGCTGGCGCCGATCGTGCCGCCGCCATTCTGGGGTGTGGTCGAGCCGACCGATTTCACCCTGGCCGATGTTTGGCCGCATCTCGATCTGAAAACGCTCTTCCGGCTGCATTGGGGCGGCAAAGGCGTCAAGGACGAAGCCTGGGAAGCATTACAGAACGAAGAGTTCCTGCCGCGACTGCACAAGATGCAGGCGGAAGCCGAGGAGACCGGCTGGCTGGCGCCGCGGGTGCGCTACGGCTATTTCCCGGTCAACCGCGAAGGCAACGATCTGATCTTCTTCGATCCTGACGATCAGGACAAAGAGCTCGGACGGATGACGTTCCCCCGCCAACCGGCGCGTGAGCGCCTCTGCCTGGCGGATTACTTCGCGCCGCTCGAGATCGGAGTGCGCGATACGGCGGTGCTGCAGGTCGTGACAGCCGGCAAGGAAGCGACGCGCCGGACCGACGCCTTGCAAGCGAAGGGCGAGTACTCGGAGAGCTACTTCTCCCATGGTTTGAGCGTGCAAACCGCTGAAGGTCTGGCGGAATACGTTCACCAGCGGGTGCGCGCGGAGCTCGGTATCGGACCAGAAACCGGCAAGCGCTATTCCTGGGGTTACCCGGCCTGCCCCGATCTCTCGCACCATGAGCTGGTCGTGAAGCTCCTGGACGCGCCATCCATCGGCGTCGATCTCACCGATGGGTATCAGTTCGACCCGGAGCAGACAACCGCGGCCATCGTGGTGCATCATCCCGACGCGAAGTACTACGCCATGCTCCGCGCCGGCGGGGACGAATGATCCCGCTGGCTCGCGGCCTCATAATCCTTATCTGACTCATTCGAATCGAAAGTGAGACCTGCGTTGAGCGAGCGATCGTTTTACATCACGACCGCGATCGACTATCCGAACGGGGCACCGCATATCGGGCATACGCTCGAAAAGGTGTCGGCCGATGTAGTCGCACGCTACCACCGGCTGCTGGGCGACGACACCGCGTTTTGCATGGGGCTGGACGAGAATAGCCAGCATATCGTGCGGGCGGCGAAGGAAAACGGCATTTCCCCACAAGAGTGGATCGACCGGATGGACCGCGAGTTCACTCGGGCATGGAAGGCGCTGGAGATCAGTGTCGACGCCTGGACGCGCACGACCGAGCCGCGACATCTGCGAGCCTCGGTCGAGCTCTTCGAACGAGCGCAGCGAAACGGTGACATCTACAAGCATGTCTACGCCGGTTGGTATTGCCCGAATTGCAACAACTATTACACCGATGCCGAGCTGGTCAGTGGGCATTGCCCCAACCATCCCTCCATCACGCCGGAGTGGCTGGAAGAAGAGAACTATTTCTTCGCGCTGAGCAAATATGAGGACAGGCTGCGGGCGCACTTCGAGGAGCATCCGGAGTTCGTCACCCCGGCATCGCGCTTCCCGGAAATGAAGGCGCTGCTCGATTCTGGTTTGAAGGACTTTTCGGTCTCTCGCCGCGCGCGAGAGGGGAGCGACGCCTGGGGAATCCCGGTTCCAGGGGATCCAACGCAGGTGATGTATGTCTGGTTCGACGCATTGACGACCTACCTGACAGCCGTCGGCTTCCCGGATGACATGACGAAGTTCGAGCACTACTGGCCGGCCGATTCGCAGGTGATCGGCAAGGACATCACCCGCTTCCATTGTCTCTACTGGCCGGCGATGCTGATGTCTGCCGGATTGCCGTTGCCACGCCGGATCGTGGTGCATGGCTTCCTGACACTGGAAGGGCAACGAATCAGCAAAACGACCGGCAATATCATCGACCCGGTCGAGCTGGCCGAGGAATTCGGACCCGACCCGATCCGCTTCTATCTGGTGCGCGATACCTCGTTCAGCTCCGATGGCGATTTCTCGCGTGCGCACCTCATCCGGCGATACAACGACGATCTGGGCAACGACCTCGGGAATCTGCTCAACCGGGTGGTGTCGATGGTCGG
>DASTFJ010000265.1:0-2655 GCA_035708745.1 Thermomicrobiales bacterium
CTGCTGGAAATCCTCGAAGATCAGCGGCGTGGTGGTTCCGGGCGGGGCGATCCGTTCGAGCCAGCGGAGACCGAGCGCCTCACGATGCACTCGCTCGACCGGGGAGAACCAATCGACCTGCACCCGTAGTTTGGCGAGCGCCTGTTTGAGCACCCAGGCGGCGCCATCGATCCGTTCCACCAGCACGGTCCGGTTGGAGACACCGCCCTGCAGCACGGTGATGGCCGGGGCTTCGTTCGGTTCGATCCAGCCGTTCGTCCGCAGCCAGGCAAGCAGATCCGCTTCGCGCTCGATGTCCAGCGATTCGTCCATAGCGCGCATTATCGCGCGGGACCGACCGTCGCACGCACCTGAAGCCCCTATGTCCCATCCCTCGGAGCGGAGTCGTCTGGCGACGCTCGCTGCGGCGAGGAGATTCCTTCCTTCGTCAGGATGACAAGAGGGGTAAGCAACACGACGGCCATGTGGCCGCCGTGTTGCGTGAGAAGGAGGAAAGGAGCCGCCGCTCCGGCTAGACGGGCTCGGCGACAAGCTCGTCGTCGGTTGGGAGCTCGCTTTCGAGGCGAGCGACCGGCATGCGTGACGGGAAACCGACACTGGAGATGAAGGCTCCGGCCAGCGCCGCGACGACGATGACATAGAAGGCATAGCGGAAGCCCTGCAGCTCGATCGCGCCGCGGCCACCGGCCACCCCGACCGTCTGGCTGACCAGTACGGTCGAGACCACGGCAATGGCAACGGCGCCGCCGATCTCGCGGGTGGTTTCCACCAATCCGGAGGCCAGGCCGATGTGCTCGCCTTTCACGCCGGAGAGCGCACCGATCTGGATGGACGGGGCGGATAGGCCGATGGCGATTCCGGCCAGCACGAAGGCGGGGAAGAGATCGGTCAGGAAATCGGCCCCGCTGTGAATGCGGGTCATCCAGGCCGCGCCGACCGCCAAGATGAGCGGTCCCGCCACCAGCAGCTTGCGCACGCCCACACGGTTGACCAATTTCGCGCCGGTGACCCCAGCCAGGATGAAGGCCGGCACCGAGGTGGCGAGCCAGGCGAGACCGGTGCGGGTGGGGGAGTAACCGAGCTCTTCCTGCATCAGCAACGTGCCCAGGAAGAAGAAGGAAAAGAGCCCGCCCAGCACCAGGAACGACACCAGATCGGCGGTCACCATGATGCGGTTGCGCAGCGCGGCGAACGGCACCAGCGGCGAGGAGGCGCGCGCCTCGACGCGAACGAATGCCAGCAGGAGCGCAGCAGCCGCAACGAAGAGCGCCAGCGTCGACATCGAGCTCCAGCCATGATCGACGCCACGATTCAGCCCATAGATGAAGAGGACCAGACTGCCGGTGATCGTGGCGGCTCCCAGGGCATCGTAGTGACGGGCGCCATCGTGCGCGGCATCGCGGGGAAGATAGCGGTAGGCCAACAGGATCAGCGCGATGCCGATGGGGATATTGATGAAGAAGATCCAGCGCCAGCCGGGTCCATCGGTCAGCAATCCGCTCGCGATCACGCCAATGGACGCCGAGGTGCCGCCGACCGCGCCGAAGATGCCCAGCGACCGATTGCGCTCAGCCCCTTCGGTGAAGGTGACGGCCAGGATCGAGAGGGCCGAGGGCGCCATGAGCGCGGCTCCGAATCCCTGCAAGCCGCGCGCGGCGATGAGGATCTGCGCCGAGCCGGCCAACCCGGCCAGGAGCGATGCACTGCTGAAGAGCACCAAGCCGGTCAGCAGAATCTTGCGGCGACCGAGCAAGTCACCCAACCGCCCACCCAGCAGCAGAAAGCCGCCCAGGGTCAGCCCATAGGCAATGACGATCCATTGCACGGCGCTTTGCCGCATGTTCAGATCGAGCTGAATGGAGGGCAGGGCGACATTGACGATCGCCAGATCGAGCACCACCATAAATTGAGCGAGACAAACAAGAAAGAGAATCATTCCCTTATTGACCGTGCGATCGATTTGCTCCATGTGACGTTCCTTTCGTCGTACTGGTTTTTCTAAAGCCCGGTTCCACACATGCAGCCGGCATCACGGTTGCAAGCTTTGATATATCAAGCAAGCTTGCAAAAGTCAAGCCCCATTGTTAGAATGAAGTTATGGCAAAGGAGTATGGCCAGTATTGCGGTTTGTCCCATGCGCTCGATCTGATCGGGAGCCGGTGGACCTTGATGGTCGTGCGGGAGCTGCTGCTCGGTCCGCGGCGGTATAGCGAGCTGGAAAACGGGCTTCCGGGTATCCCGACCAATGTGCTTTCGACGCGTTTGCGCGAGCTGGAGGAGCAGGGTCTGGTAGAACGCCGACTCCTGCCCCGGCCGGCGAATTCGGTGGTCTACGAGCTTACCGAATACGGCCGCGAGCTCGAAGAGCCGTTGCTGCGGCTGGGGCGTTGGGGGGCCAAGAGCCTGCCGGAGCCGAAGAACAGCGATTTTCTGGGGTGCAGCTCGATCGCCCTTGGTCTGCGTGGGATGTTCCATTCCGAGGCAGCCCGCGGGGTGCGCATGACCTTCGCGGTGCCCGTGCGCGATTTCGAGGTGCGAGGGGAGATCGACGACGGACAACTCCAGGTGCCATCGAGCTACCCGTCGCCACCAGATCTTTCGATCCAGGGAGATCCGGCCACGATGATGGAGCTTTTCCGCCAACGAGCGGCCCCG
>DASTFJ010000266.1:0-3491 GCA_035708745.1 Thermomicrobiales bacterium
AAACCAGTTCATGACGATCAGCAGCACGCCGATGGCAACCAGGGAGACGACCGCTTCCAGCTTCTCGCCGTACTGGTTCAGCGAGAGCAGCACGGTGCGAGCCAGGAAGAAGAGCACCGCGGTCGCGGCAAATGCACCCACTGCGCCGATGACCAGTGGCTTCTTGAAGACCTTGTTCGCGCCGATCATGCTCGCCAGCAGCGACGCGAGAATCAGAATGCCTTCCAGCCCCTCGCGGAAGACGATGGTGGCGGAGTTGAAGATGATCGAGGCATCGCCGGGCCGGTCGGCGCCCAGGCGTTGCTTCCCCTCATCGAGCGATGTTTGCAGTGCGGCCAGGATTCCCTGGATCTCATCGACCGAGGCATGATCGGCCAGCGCGACCTGCAACCCGCGAGTGTCGCCATTTCCGGTCCAGAAGAGCGCTTCGGTTTCCTGGGCGACCCGCGGCGCGAAACCGAGCAGGTGCTTTTCCGGTCCCGATTCGAACACCGCATACGCCTGGAGTCGGGCCGATTCAGCTTGTTGGTATTGTCCGGCGGCTGTCGCCGCGAGCACTTGATCGAGCAGCGTCGAGACCACTTCGAAATCGGCGGTGCTGCTCGATTCGTTCCATTCCCTGGGATAGATCGCCCGGAGCTGGTCTTCGAGGCTCGTGACGGCTTGCTCGATCACACCAGCCTCGACCACATTGGTTTTCGCCCGTGCATTCGCCACCTGCTCGTCGAGGCTCTCGATCGATTCGGCGATCTGCCCGGTCGCCGCCGGATCGAGCTGATGCAAGGTCGGGCGGATATCGGCGAAAGCCGCGCCGGCAGCTTCGGAAAACGCTTTCGCTTCCTCGATCTCCAGCGGAATCTGCACCGTCGTGCCGCTCACGCCGCGTTTGTATTCGACCGGGATCAGACCGAGAAACTGGATGAGCTGGTGCGCCCGCTCGGATTGCTCGGCCGGGGTCAACGGCGCGGCGCGGAATCGAGCCAGCACCTCCTGCGCCTCGGTCACGCTGGTCTGGAAGGTCGCCATATCAACATCGACGGTCGCGGTCACCAGATTTGCAAAGGTCCGGTCGACCTGCGCGCGGGCCTCGGCGCCGTTTTGGGTTTCGTAGACCGGGGCCACGATCTGCCAGTAGCCGCCGGCGCGGGCCGCGTCTTCCGCCTGGCTGACGGCATACCCGCTCTTCGACGCCTGGGCGGCATCGGCCACCGCGGTATCGAGCTGTCCCTGATAGGCATCGAGCAAGTCCGCGGATATCGCGATGATCGCGTCCTCGGTGGTGACCTCGCCCGCGCGAAGGGCTGCGAGCGCGATGGTGGCCTTGGCGTCCGGACCCGAGAACTTGGTCGTCGGTCGGTATTCCCGCACCAGCAGCCAGGCAGCGGCGCGGTCGGGATCGCCTGCCTGCACCGCCCCAATCGTCTCCTCGTAGGAGGCACGCAGTAGCCCCGTCGAAAGTCGTCCCTTGGCGATGGCAAGTGCGACATCGTCGCCGCCGGCAACAGCCGCGCGCGCATCGGCGAGGTAGCCACTGAGCTGGGCCGCGATCGCCGGATCCCGCAAGAGCATGGGCGTCAGCGCAGCCAGGGCGGTCTCAGCTTGATCGATACCGGCAAAAGCCGCATCCGCCTTGCCCAGCAGGAGCTGGGATTGGGCCGTAAACACGCCAGCATCGATCTCATGCGCGAGCAGCGCCGGCACGGATGCCGGCTCCTGCGCGGAGACTCGAGGATTGGCCGAAAGCGCGGTCACGAGTACGAGACCGACGATTGCGAGTGCGCCAGCGATGCGCGCGATCCGATTCACCCGATGCCTTCTTTCCTCCGAATGCCTGACGCGGCGCTAGCTGGCTGGTTCGATTCCGAGCAGGGCCATCGCCTGCGTGATCTGCCCGGCGCTCGCCGCCGACATCGACTCGATCTGGCCGGCGAAGATATCGGCCTGCTCCGGGGTGAAGCGCGTGCCCGCCTCTTCCTGCGCGTGGATATCGGTGACGAAGGCCATCATTTCCGCGAGGCCGGCGTCGATCTGCTGGGCCAGCTCCGGATTGACGGAAACGACTGCCGGCTGCACGTTGTCATAGGTCACGACCAGGCCGTTCAGGATGCCAGCGACATCGACCAGCCGGCTGACGGCTACGAACGCTTCGGCCGTCGATGCCTCACCCAGCACGAAGGGCGAATTCTTCCAGTCGTCGAAATAACCGTTCATGGTCGGAACCATAGTCAGCAGCGCGGTGAACGCGTCTTGCGGATTCGGCTCCCAATCAGCGACGGCTTTTTGCAGATCGAGCGTGCCCTGGGTCAGAGCCTGCATGCCGCCCAGCAGAAAATTGGCGTCTGGCAACACTTCGCCGATCTCACGGGTTCCATTGCCGTCGAAATCGACTTCGAAACCGGGGAAGTCGGGGCTGGTGCCGTAGAGCGCCGGCTCGGTGATGTGGTGGTAGAAGCTGCCCGGCCGCTCGATCTTCGTGCCGTCCGGCAACGTGACCTCGTTGTCGAGGGCGTTGGCCGGATCTTCCTCGCCACTCGGCCCAGCGTCGAGCAGCAGGTCGAAATACGCGAGCGACGGTACGCCGGCCACGATCCCCTCGGAGAGCTCGTAGTTCCCGCTGGAATCGTCCGCCCATTGCTGGCGGGCTTGCTCGATCCTGGGAATCAATTCCTGGCCATGCTCGTCCCAAAGCGTCTGATAATCGAAGTCATAGGATTTGGCGAGGTCGTAATACTCCTGGGCGAACGCCAGAATCTCGGTATTGCCAGCCACGATCTTGTCGATATGCTCGACCAGATAGGTCTTGATGGCCTCGAGCTGGAGGTCTTCCAGCGCGACTGGGGAGACGTTCGATGTGTCCGGGGTCGCGTCTTGCGCGGAGACAACGGGGAGGAAGGACAGCGACGCAATCAGCGTCAGCGCGATCCCGGCTCCGAGCCGGCGGAACCTCGACATGCTCTGCTCCTCTTGAGGGATTCCTAGATGCGAATCCAGCAACACCGCATCCGAACGAAGACCATCGGCAATTCCGACGAAAATAGTCGGAATACGCGAAGGATGCGACCACCGAAGCGATGTGTCAAGACCCCACCGTCGTCCCGACCGCAGTGGAGGGACCTCTCGTCGCCCCGAAACCCACCCCGAGCCCGGAACCATGGTGCACAACGGCTGACATCACTCCTCGTTGTGCGACACGGGTTGCTGCATGAGATGAGTGCGGGCAATGAGACGTCCTTCGACAAGCTCAGGGCGACGATTGTGCCAACGCCAGCACCAGACTGCGGCAGGCCATGGCGTCGGCCAGGGCACGATGGTTGCCTGGCGGCAGATCGAATGACGCGAGCGCATCGCCAAGCTTGTGGAGCCGGTAGCGCCGGCGCTTGTGGCTCGAGCGAACGCCCGCCCACTCCGCGTACTGCCGCATGGCGCAATGCCACTCGCCGGTTTCTCCATCGAGGCCGTCCGCCGCGCAGCATCCCGCGATCACCCGGCGA
>DASTFJ010000267.1:0-2186 GCA_035708745.1 Thermomicrobiales bacterium
GCTTGCCGCCCGTATGGTCGAGATCATCCCCGCCGCCGAGCGGGTGCGCTTTTCCAGCGTCGGCACCGAGGCCACCGTGGTCGCGCTGCGCGTCGCCCGCGCCGCCACCGGCCGCGGCAAATATCTGAAATTCGACGGCCACTTCCACGGGCTCGCGGAACAATGGCTCTTCAAGCGCGCTGATCCCTTCGACCAGTCGAGCCCGATCGTGCCCAGCTCCGATGGTGTCCCGGGGCATCTCGCCTCCGATATCGTCATGGTCCCCTGGAATGACGTCGATGCCTTCGAGAACGCCATGCGCGAGCACGGCGACGAGTTGGCCGCGGTGATCTGCGAGCCGATTCACTACAACGCCGGCTGCGTTCCGCCCGCGCCCGGCTTCCTGGAGTTGTTGCGCGCACAAACCCGAAAGCACGGCGCCGTCCTCATCTTCGACGAGGTGCTTTCCGGCTTCCGCACCAGCGCCGGCGGCGTGTCCGAAACCTACGGCGTCACCCCCGACCTCACCACCCACGCCAAGGCGCTTGCCAACGGGCTACCACTTTCCTCGATCTCCGGCCGCGCCGATCTAATGGCCAAGCTCGTCCCCACCGGCGGAGCGGCGCACAGCGGCACTTATTCCGGGCATCTGCTGAGTGTGCTGGCCGCGCTGGCGACCCTCGAGATCCTCACCGCCCCCGGCGCCTACGACGAGATCAATGCCCGTGCCGATCGGTTCTATGGGCAAATGCAGGAGGTTTTCGATCGCAACGGTCTTCCCGTAAAGGTTCAGGGCAAGGGCGCGCGCTTCGGTCTCTATTTCGGTCGCACCGAACCGGTCACCACCTGGACCGACGCCTTCCATCACGACCACAGCATGAACCAGGCGTTCGTGCAGCAATGCTGGGAACGCGGCGTCGCCTTTCACGGGTATACGAAGCAGGGACCTCCGGGACACGCCGGTTTCTCCCTGGCGCATACCGACGCCGATCTGGACGAATCGCTCGATGTGTTCGACACCGTCGCCGGCAATTTGGCGGCGGGAAGAATGTAGTCAAGGGTCTAGAGTCAAGAGTCCAGTGATTGCCGCTCTTGACACTTGACTCTGGACCCTTGACCAACAGCAGGACACGGAGGTCCTGCACGACACCCGGATCCCGAACACGAGAGGGCAGAGACGCCCTCCGCTACGACCAACAATGTCTCAGGGCTCAGGCCCCAGCACTCAGGACTGGAGACCCATGCGCGTCGCCATTGCGGAGTTCAAACAGGAAACCAATACCTTCGTTGCGCGACCGACCACCATGGCCGATTTCGAAACGTGGCACTACTGGACCGGTCCCGAGCTGATCGCCGGTTCGCAGGGCACCAATTGCGAGATCGATGGCTTCCTCACTGTCCTGATCGGAGCCGGAATCGAGCCGGTGCCCATCATCGCCACCTTCGCCATGTCCGGCGGCAAAGTCGACGACGCCACTTATCAGCGGCTGCTCGCCGAATTGCTTGACGGCATCGCGAACGCCGGACCGCTCGATGGCGTGTTGCTGGCGTTGCACGGCGCCATGGTCACCGATAGCAACGACAGTCCCGACACCACCACGCTCCAAGCCGTGCGCGAGCTGATCGGTCCCGATATCCCGCTGGTCGCCACCTACGATCTGCATGCCAATCTGATCGCCCGCATGACCGACTATGCCGACGCGCTGGTCGGATTCAAAACCTCGCCCCATATCGATCAGCGCGATACCGGCGAGCGCGGCGCCCGCGTGATGACCGCCATCCTGCAACACGGCGCCAAACCGACCATGGCCTTCGTCAAAATCCCGATGATCGTCCCGGCCTCCACCCATATCCATCATCTTCCCGGCCCGTTCAAACGGCTGCAGGACGCCACCAAAGAGCTGGAGCAACTTCCCGGCGTGCTTTCTGCCAATGTCGCCGCGGTGCAACCCTGGCTCGATATCGACGAGATGGGGTTCGCCACCGTGGTGGTCACCGATGACGATCCCAAACGCGCCGAAGCTCTCGCCTGCGATCTGGCGGTGGCCTGCTGGGATGAGCGGCACGCGTTCATGGACATCCAGCTGGTTCCCATCGCCGAGGCAATCCAGCAAGCGCTCGCCGAGCCGCAAGGACCGGTGGTCCTCTCCGATTGCGCCGACGGCACCGGCGCCGGTTCGCCCGGCGACGCCACCGCGGTCATCGCG
>DASTFJ010000268.1:0-2260 GCA_035708745.1 Thermomicrobiales bacterium
TTGCTCGATACCGGCGTCATCGGCGCCCCGCAATGCATCCTCGAAACCAGCATTCACGGACGGGATCACATCCTCATCACCCCCTGGCGGCACATGAAGCTGAGTGGCACGATCACGCTCGATGCCGGGGTCCACAATGCCGACATCTTGCGCTACTACTTCGGCGATGTCGTTCTTGCTTATGGACAAACCCGCATCTTCGAGCCGATACGCGTGCGCCAGAATACCGGTGGTCCCGGTGGCTACTACGAGAAATGGGCGGCGAACATGCCCGAACGGATCGAGCCGACCGGCGAGGACGCGATTTTCGGACTGCTGACCTTTGCCAATGGGGCCATCGGACAGTTCGTCGACAATCATGCCGGGCACGGCGAGAGCGTCATCGAGCGCCGGGTCTTCGGAACGCGCGGCTCGATCACGCCGCCCGGCGATCGTAACGGCAACCCGGTGCGGGTGGTGCTGGACGACGGGACCGATCTGAACGGCGAGGCCGTGCTCGATCTCGTGCCCAGCTGGCGGCTCGATGCAGACGCCGCCGCGCTCTTCGGCAACGACCGGCCCGCGGGCTATGACTTCGATTTCGTACGCACCGACCGTAAGCTGCTGGCGTTGGAATATGCCGAGCTGGCGCGGTGCGTTCGCACGGGCACTCGGCCCGAGGTCGATGGCAACGCGGGACGCGCGGCAGTTGCGCTCATCAATGCCTTGTTCGAATCCCAGACGCTTGGTCGGCCGGTCACGATTGCTGAGGTCGAATCCGGTGCGGCCGACCACTATCAACGCGAGATCGACCAGCACTATGGGCTGATCTGAGGAGCGATCCGAATGAAGCTCTCGTACAGCACCTGGGGCATGCAAACGACCCCGATCGACGACGCGGTGCGGCATTGCGCTGACCTCGGATTCGATGGCCTGGAGTTGACGGTCATTCCCGGCTGGCCGACCGATGCGGCCACCCTCGACCGGTCTGAGCGGCGGCGGATCCGGGCGCTCTACGACGATGCCGGTGTCGAGCTCTGCGGCATGTCGGGCAATGTGCCGCTTCTCGTCGATGACTCGACCCAAGCCGATGCCAACGAAGCCCGCTTCCGCACCTATCTCGATCTGGCAGCGGAGCTGCAACGGCCGGACGAGCGCCTGATCGTCACCACCACCACGGGTGGGGCGCCGTCCGATTGGGAAACGCGCAAAGGCGAAGTCATCGAGCGGGTCGGACGGTTGGCGCGGTACGCCGATGAGCGCGGCGTCATGATCGGGGTCGAGCCGCACGTCGGCGCGGCGCTCCACCGGCCGGAGGATGTGATCTGGCTCGTCGAGCAGATCGGCGCACCCGGGCTGACCATCCATTTCGATATCAGCCATTTCAATGTGCAGGGCATTCCAATGGAGGAGTCCGTCGCCCTGCTGGCGCCGATGTCGTTGCATACCCATGTCAAGGACGAACGCGGTCTTGCGCCCGATCACGCCTTCCTCATTCCTGGCGAAGGGGAAATGGACTATGCGCGTTATCTGACGCTGATGCGAGAGGCGGGCTACGACGGGCATATCGTGGTCGAAATCAGCGTGATGGTGCAGGCGCGACCTGAATACGATGCGCTCGCCGCGGCGACCCAATCCTATGAAGTGCTATCCCGGGCATTCGAATCCGCCGGTATCGAACGGGATCGTCCATGACCGCCCAGGCACGCTCATCCGATCTCGATGTCATCGCCCTCGGCTCGATCATGGCGGAGATCTCGCCACCGGACAATCGCACCAGGGTGACCGAGGCTCCCTCGCTGGTGATGGTGCAGGCGGGTTCGGCCACTACCTTCGCGCTGGCATTCCAGAAGCTGGGTGGGAAGCTCGGATTCATCTCCCGCCTGGGCCAGGACGAAGTCGGCGAGTGGATTCGGGCGTCCTTGCAATCCGAGGGCGTCGATATCTCCGAAATCCGCACTGTGCCCGGTCAGCTCACCCCGATCTCGCTGGCCAGCGTCGATGCAGCCGGTAACAAATCGTTCGCGTACTACCGCTTTCCCGGCTATAGCGAACCACTGGGCACCCTGACATCGGACGATATCTCGGACGATTATCTGCGCCGGGCGGCGATCTTCGATTTGACCGAGAGCAGTCTGCGCTCAGCCGATTCGCGCGAGGTGGGTTTGGAGCTGGCGCGCCGCAGCCGCGCGCTCGGCGTGCGGGTTTGCGTCAATCCGAATTACCGGCCGACCGCCTGGCAGGGCGGGGAAGCGGAAGCGGTCGCCGTGCTGACGCAGGC
>DASTFJ010000269.1:0-11637 GCA_035708745.1 Thermomicrobiales bacterium
CCGTCATGGATTCTGCAACATGCCCACTACGCCGCTTCGTCCCCTGTCGCAACATTCGGGCGAGCATTGCTCGAGTTCTCTGGGACCGCGGTTGAGGTTTATGTGCCGTATTTGTCCCGCCAGGCGACCAGATCGTTCAGCGCATCCTCCGGCCAATCGGCCGCAATGAAGCGCAAAATGAAATGATCGAACCCCTGGGCGACGTACTCCTCGACCATCGCTTGGTCGAACGGGGCGTTGACCTGAATCGAGCGTTCGATCTCCTTCGGATCGCGTCCGACCTTCTCGCACCACTCATCGAGGATTCGGTTCTTCTCGCCGGCTTCTTCGGGGGTGCCGCCGCCATTCCAGATATCGGCATGTTGCGCGGTAATGCGCAGGGTGACCTTCGGCCCGCTGCCGCCGATCATAATCGGCAGCTTGCCGTTGACCGGCCCGGGATTGAGCTTCGCCAGCCGGTCCTTGATGATCGGCAGCGCCCGATCGAGCGCCTTGAGCCGCTCCGCGGCAGTGCCGAACTCGTAGCCATATTCGAGGTAGTCCCGTTCGAACCACCCGGCGCCGATCCCGAGGATGTGCCGCCCGCCGGAGATGTGATCGACCGTGCGCGCCATATCGGCCAGCAGGTTCGGATTGCGATACGAGTTGCAGGTCACCAACATGCCGAACTGCACATTCGTCGTCGCTTCGCCCATCGCCGCCAGGAGCGTGTATCCCTCGAAATGGGTGCCGTCGGGATCGCCGCTGAGCGGGAAGAAATGGTCCCAGGTCCAGAGGGTGTCCGACCCGGACGCGTCGACGGTCTTCCAGGCGTCGCGCAAACGGGCGAGCGGATTGTGCTGGGGCGGAACGGTGGCTCCGACGCGGATCTTGGTCATGCTGGCATTACTCCCAGATGTAGGTTCGGCCAGGTTCCTTCGGCATGCTCATAGCTGCCCGAAACGATTCGGCGACAGCCCGGGTGAGATCGGCGATGACCGCATCGTCGATTGGCGCACTGTCAGGAACCTCGATACAACTCTTTCCAATTTTGCACTTTGGCAAACGATCTTTGAATTCCGGGGCGATTTCGTCGGCAACGTCGGCGCAGGTCGCGTAGATCGAGATGTATCTGGCCCGATTGGCTAGTCCGAGCTGCATCGACTCACCTGTGCGGCCACTCGGATATTCATAGTGGTACCTGCCGAACCCGATGATCCCGCCGGGGACGGCCCACAACCGCGGCTCATATGCGGGATACGCCTCTTGAATGACGCTCATCAGGCGCACGAAACGCTCGCGGCGCGGTTCCGGAATCGCCTCGATATAGCGGTCGACATCCGTCATGCAACGATCCATTCCGAGCTCGGGCAGGTTTCCCGGCACGAAGGGGGCGCGGATCGCATTCTACCAAGCTCGGCGCCGCGGCAAGATGTCTTACGTCTGCGATGATGCCCGAGCGGCTCCGCGCCCGTTGTGACAAAATGCCGGTCGAAGCGAACGGCGATTTCAATGAGGAGTCGAGCTCGATGGTCTGGCCGAATCTGGGATTGGCGCACCGGCCGGTGGCGATGGGCATCCGGGGCGCGGTGGCTTCGGCCCATCCGCTGGCATCCCTCGCCGGTATGGAGATCCTGAAATCCGGCGGCAATGCGGTCGATGCCGCAATCGCCACCGCCGCCGCCCTGAATGTTGCCGAGCCCTACATGTCCGGCATCGGCGGCAGCGGCTACATGCTGGTCTACACCGCCAAAGACTGCCGGCTGCAAGTGCTCGACTATATCGGTCCGGCCTCCCGCAATGCGGACCTCAGCTCGTTCGAGCGCGAGAGCGAAAAGAATCACGGACCGAAATCTCCCCTGATTCCCAGCGCGGTGGCCGGTTGGCTGACCGCGCATGCCGAATACGGATCGCTCCCGCTGGAAAAGTTGTTCGCCCCGGCCATCGGGTATGCCACCGCCGGAGCGCCGCTAACCGTCAGGAACGCCTGGTTCTACGACTTCATGTGGCGGGGCGGCAATCTGACCGAGATGACCAAAGCCGTCTTCATACCGGACGGTCAACCGCCCCAGGCCGGGGAAGTCATTCGCCAGCCCAAGCTGGCCGCCACCTACGCGCGGTTGGCAAAGGAAGGCAAAGAATCGTTCTATCGCGGCGCCATGGCAAAGGAAATCGTCGAGTCGATCCGCACCCAGGGCGGCATCCTCGACGAGGACGATCTCGCCGGGTATGAACCGGTTTGGAAGGAACCGATCGGGATCGATTACCGGGGGTATTCGATCAACTGCCCGCCGCCAAATTGCAGCGGCTGGCAGTATCTCCAGGCATTCAAGATGCTCGAATCCGACGATCTCGCCGCCATGGGGCAGAATTCGACCGAAACGCTGCACACGCTGGCCGAGGTTTTCAAGCTGGCCGTGGCAGACCGCATCGCCTACACCACAAGCCCATGCATCGATCTCGATTCGCTGCTTTCCGATGTCTATACCGCGAATCGCCGGGAACTGGTCGACGCCGGGCACGCCGCGAGGGTCGAAGGCGAGCGATATCGCGGCGCTCGGCCGGAAGGCGCCATCGAACCAGGCGATCCCAGGCTCGCGCTCAAGGAATGCACGACCCATTTCGATGTGATCGATGCCGAGGGCAACGCGGTTTCGGTCACCCAGTCGCTCGGAGACGGCTTCGGCAGCGGCGTGATGGCTGGCGAGCTCGGGTTCATGCTCAACAACTTCGGTTATTGGTTCGATTTCGATCCGGCCAGCCCAAATGTGATCGGCCCAGGCGCCCAAATCGAGATGTGCATGGCGCCGGCCGCCATCTTCCGCGACGGCAAGCTCTTCACGATCATTGGCACGCCCGGCTCGTTCGGCATTTTGCAGACGACGCCGCAGATGATCAGCAATCTGCTCGATCATGGCTATTCGATCCAGGCAGCCATCGAGGCGCCCCGCATCAAGGCCACCGAAGGCGCCACCCTCCAGATCGAAACACGGGTCCCGCCAGAAATCCGCGATGAGCTCGCGGCCCTGGGGCACGTGCTGGAGCCGGTGGGAGACTGGTCGAATCTGATGGGCGGCGGTCAGGGGATCATGATCGATCCTGACTCGGGCGTCTACTGCGGTGGCGCCGATCCGCGCCGCGACGGCTACGCACTGGCCTGGTGAAAGGACCACCCATTCGGTGAAGCATTACTACGTCACCGCGCCCGGTCAGATCGGCGTCATCGAAGAGCCCATTCCGGAGCCGGGACCGGGCGAAGTTCAGCTCCAGATCACACATACGGCGATCAGTCCGGGCAGCAACGTCTACATCTACCAGACTGGGTCCTATACCGGCGAATGGCTCGGCGTGCCCCAGGAATGCATGTACATGGGTTCCGGGGTGATCACGAAGCTCGGCGACGCTGTCGATTCGATCGCGGTCGGCGATCGGGTCGCTGTCAATGGCATCGGCCATCAGGAATATGCAGTCGCTCCCGCGAAGAAGGCGCACTTGATACCGGATGCGGTTTCTTCTGAGGCAGCCAGCGCGTCCTATCTCGCAGGATGGGCGGTCAGCACACTCCACCTCGGGCGCTATGCGGCTGGCGAGACCGTGGCAGTCGTCGGTCTCGGGCTGGTGGGCGCCTCGACGGCGCTCGTCGCCGATATGATGGGCGCGCGGGTCATCGGCATCGACGTCGCGCCGGAACGGATCGACTACGCGCGATCGCTTGGGCTGACTGCTGTCGTGCAAGGCGGTCAGAATTCCAGCCAGGACGAGATTCTTGCAGCGGCCGGACCGCGCGGCGTCGATCTGGTGATGGAAACCAGCGGCGCCTGGTCCGGGTTCGAGCAGGCATTCTCCATCTGTCGCGAATATTCCCGCATCGCCCTGATGGGTCTTTATCGCCGCACCCCCACCGCCGAATACGCGCTCGAGCTGCACAAGATGCTCTACAGTTTCCCCAGCAAGCTGCACTACAAAAAAATCGATATCGTCGGCTGCGGGTACGACCCGGAAGAAGCCCTGGTCGATTCGCCCTACACCTTCACCCGCGAGGCGAATTACACCTACCTGCTCGAGCAAGCCGGGCGGGGCAAAATCGATCTGGAGAAGCTGGTCACGCATCGGTTCGCCGCCGGCGAAGCAGGAGATGTGCTGGAAACCTTCTCCAAGGGCGACCGCTCGATGATCGGCGCCGTGTTTAGCTGGGCCGACTGAGATGGCGAAACGGCGGGTTGCGGTCGTCGGTCTCGATCATTACCACACGACCGGTTGGGTCGAAAGCCTCGAGCTCTTTCCCGATGAGCTCGAGATCGTGGCGATCTATGAGCCGGACGAGTCGCTCTGGGCCGGCCTGGCGCCCCGCTACTACGATCCACATCTCAGTGCCCGCCTGCACGGTCGTCATCTCGACACGCCGTTTGTGGCCGAGCTCGATGCGCTGATTGCCGGCTACCGGCCGGATATCGCATTGGTCACCTTACCGAATGTCGCCCTGCCGGCCGCCATCGAGACGCTGGCAAATGCCGGCGTGCATATGCTGGTCGACAAACCGGGCGCCCCGAACCGCGCCGCTGCCAAGCAGGCATTTGGCATCGCCCGGGAGCGCAACGTGAAAATCGCCACCGGGCTGCTGCGCCGCTACGGTCGCGGTTGGCAATACGCGCACCAACTTTGTCACGAGGGCCGGCCGGGACGCCTGCTCTCCACTGAAACGGTATTCAACACGTCGTCCCCGTTCGTACGTGATCCCTCCAACCATCTCTTCTCGAAGCAGCTGCAGGGAGGCGGGATTCTGCTCTGGTTGGGGATTCACGAGATCGACCAGCTTCTTTGGCTGACTGGCGAGCGCATCGTCGAAGTGCAGGCGCTGGCCGGCCAGATCAACGATGCCGGTATCGACGTCGAGGATGCGATCTCGGTCGCATTTCGCTACGAATCGGGTGCAATCGGAACGCTGCATTGCGCCTATGTCCTGCCGCGCACCCTGTCCCAGGGCTATCTGGCCATTCGGGGAGCCAAGGGATCGGTATCGGTGCAATTCGATGGCTCGGTCAAATGGATTGGGCCGGGCGATCGCGACGATCCGGTGCGGGAAGAATCGTTGACATATAGCTCTTCGCCACTACCCGGGTATGGCAGCATGGCTCCGGCGGTGATCCGCGATTTACTTTCGGCGATCGATGCGGATCGCCAGCCACTAGCTAACGGCGCCGCATTAGTCGCGGCCCTCGGGGTGGTCGATGCCGCCTATGAAGCGGCAAAAACTGGAAAACGCGTTCGAGTCGATTGGACCTGATCGAGATTCGAGGAGGAACCAGGTGAAATTCGTCAGTTATTCGAAGAATGGCGGAGAAATCCGCGCCGGACTTTCGATCGACGGCAAGGTCGTCGATCTGGCCGATGGCGCGCAGCAGATCGGAGCCACACTGCCATCCAACGTGGTCGAGATTCTAGCCCTCGGTGACGCCGGCATGACGATCGCCGGAGACATTGCCGACGCAGCCGCGACCGGAAACATTCCGACCACGCCCGAAAGCGACGTGACGCTGGAAGCGGCTGTTCAGAACCCGCCGACCATTTTCCTGCTGGCCGGGAATTACCAGTCGCACCTCATCGAAGGCGGCGGCTCGGCGGTCGAAAAAGACAAGGTCAATCCTCGGCCGTTCATCAAACCGAGCACGGCCATCATCGGGACCGGCGACCCGATCGTGATCCCGCCCGATTCGGACACACTCGACTATGAGATCGAAATCGCGGCAGTGATCGGCAAGGCAGGCCGCTCCATCTCCGTCGACGACGCCAACGACTATGTGGCCGGCTACACCGTTTTCAACGATGTGTCGGCTCGATCGCTCAAGATCGCCGAAGGCCGCACCGAACGCAATGGCGATGGGTTCTTCGATTGGCTGCTGGGGAAATGGTGCGATTCGTTCGCGGCGATCGGACCCTACCTGGTCACCAAGGACGAAGCCGGCGATCCCAGCACCTTGGAAATGGCGCTGACCGTCAATGGCGAGCTGCGCCAGCACTCGGACGCGGGCGAGATGATCTTCACCATCCCCGAGTCGATCGCCTTCCTTTCGCGCTTCGTCACCGTTCGACCGGGCGATCTGCTCTGCATGGGCACGCCGGGCGGCGTCGGCGCGACCACCGAGACGTATCTGAAAGCCGGCGACACCGTCGTCGCCAAAATCGAAAAGCTCGGCACACTGGAGAACAAAGTCCAGTAAGTCGGGCAAGAGGCAAGAGGCAAGAGTGAGCGGAAATAGGAGATAGGAAATAGGAGAACGTCGGATTCCCGGGCAATGCACGGCTCCGAAACTCTCCTTGCGTATTGCCTCTTGCCTCTTGCCTAACTACAGCCTCGATCGTGGATCCAGCGCGTCCCGCAGACCGTCGCCGATCAAATTCACGGCGAGCACGGTCAGGACGATCGCGATCCCGGGCGGAATCCAGAGCCACGGTTCGGATTCGAGGATATTGATATTGCGGGCAACATTCAGCATGTTGCCCCAGCTCGACGTCGGCGGTTGGATACCAACCCCGAGAAATGACAGCCCGGCTTCGAGCAGAATTGCATTTGCGATGCCGAGTGTGGCATAGACGATGATCACGTCGAGCACATTTGGAATGGCGTGCACCCGCACGATGCGGCCGGTGGGCACGCCAATGGCGCGCGCCGCGGTGATGTATTCCGTTTCCCGCACCGACAAAATCTTGGCGCGCACCAGCCGGCAGGGAATCATCCAGAAGAGCAACCCGATCACCAGAATCGTATTGCGCAATCCAGGTCCGGCAGCGGCCGCAACCGCCACGAAGATGACAACCGGCGGAAACGTCATCATCACGTCCGTGAAACGCATGATGACCGTATCGGTCTTACCCCCGAAAAAGCCTGCGCAGGAACCCAGAATCAGCGCGAGCGCCACCGAAATGGCCACCGCCAGCACACCGACGAGCAGGGAAATACGACCGGCATAGACCGTGCGCGTGTAGAGATCGCGCCCGGTGCGGTCGGTGCCGAACCAGTGATCCAGCGATGGTCCCTGACTGCGTGCGCGCAGATCGATCTGATTGGGGTCGTATTGCGTGACCACCGGCGCGAACACCGCCATCAGCGTGATCACCAGAAAGACGATGAGTCCGGTCATCGCCAGCTTGTGGCGCATGAAACGCCGGATCACCTCGCGCGCCGGGCTGCGCACGACGTCTTTTGGACCGAGCTGATCGGTTCGATCGCTCATATCGCCTGCTGACCCGACCAGCTCCGATTCGTTCGGTTCGAATGCCTGGTCAATCAAGGCGGATTCTCGGATCGACGAATGCGTAGACGACATCGGTGATCAGGTTTGCGATCAGCGTGACGATAGCCAGCATGAAGGTGATGCCAATGATGATGGGGTAATCACGGGCCTCCACGCCGCTCAGCAGCAAGCGCCCGACTCCCGGCCAGCCGAAGATCGATTCGATGAAGATCGCGCCGCCGATCAACGCCGGCACGCTGGCGCCGATCAGCGTGACGATCGGCAGGAGTGCATTGCGGAAGGCATGGCGCGCAATGACGACTCGGTCGTCCAAACCTTTGGCGCGGGCGGTGCGCACATAGTCCTGCCCCAGTACCTCGAGCATGGCCGACCGGGTGTAACGCATGGTTTGCGCGATGTAGTTGACGGCGATGATGGCGGCCGGCAGGATCAGATGGGAGAGCCGATCTGTCAGGGAGAATGGCTGCCCCGGCGTGGAATATCCTCCGGCGGGGAGCCAGCCAAGCCGTAATGCGAAGATATAGAGCGCCAGCAAGCCGGTGAGATACACCGGGGTCGAAATACCCAGGAAGGCGAAAACGGTCAGGATTCCATCGAGGACCGAATACTGCCGCACGGCCGCCACGACGCCGAACAGCACGCCAAGCGCGGTGCCGATCGTCAGCGCGGTTCCCATCAGCAGCAGGGTCGCGGGCGCTCTGTTCCTGATCGAGTTCACAACCGTTTCATGCGTGCGGATGCTGGTGCCGAGATTGCCCTGAAGCGTCTCTTTGAGCCAGTAGCCGTAGCGCGTAAAGAACGGTTGATCCAGCCCAAGCTGGTGTCGCAATGCTTCGCGCTGTGCTTCTGGCAACGGAAAGTCCGGCGGAACATACGCGTTCAGCGGGTCGCCAGGACTCAGTAACTGAATGGAAAACACGATGAGCGTAATCGCGAAGAGGATGGGGATGGCGATCAGCAGTCGCCGGAGGATGTAGCGTCCCATCTCTGCGCAGAAGCTTCCTTTCCCGTGACCGGGAGGTGATCGAATTCACGTGGGGAGCCCAAAGTTGGACTCCCCACATTTTGCAAAGACTCGCGGCGAGCTAGGACGCCAGAGACCAGAGCTCCGCCTGGTCATAGTAGCGGCCACCACCCGGAGCAGGCACCCAGACGAAATTCTCGATCTTGGCGGATGCCCCACCGAATCGGGTCGGTACCCAGAGCGGCGCCCAGTAAAGCTGGTCGTTCATGATCTTGCAGATTTGTTGGTAAACCTGCGCGCGCGCATCGGGATCGACCGTCTGGCGCCCCTCGGCGAAGAGCTTGTCGAGGTCGGCATCCTTGATCCCTGAGCGATTCAGATTGCTCGGATTGGCTTCGATCGATTCCCAGTGGGTCGACAGCACATCCGGATCGGGGCCGTTGGCGGCACCAGCGAAGACGATGTCCCATTGCGCCGGATCGGGCGAAACCTGGTTGTAGGTCGGAACGTCGACCGCGCGGATATCGACCGTCACACCAACATCGGCCATGAACTGCTGGATCGTCACCAGCACGTCGCTCGAAAGCTGATCGGCGTAGTACGTCAGGATTTCGATCGGCTGGCTGGCGTCGAATCCGGCATCCGAAAGCAGCTGCTTCGCGGTGTCGACATCCTGCGCGTAGTCATTGAGGCCGTCGGGCACGTATTGCGGCAGGATATAGGCGCAATTCGCCAGGGTGGCCTGTCCGCCGTAGAGCTGCTCGATGATCGTCGGACGGTCGATGGCGTACATAAAGGCCTGGCGCACGCGCTGATCGGCGAAGCGCGGATCGGTCAGGTCGAAACCGAGGTAGTTCAGCACCTGAGACGGACCGGCGAGTACCGTGAAGCCTTCGGTATCCTGGAGACCGTTGGCCTCGTCCAGCGTCAGATAGGTGAAGTCGATATCGCCCGCCTGCAGAGCGATGACCGCGCTGCCCGCTTCGGGGAAGAAACGGTTGATGATGCCGTCCAGCTTCGGCCGGCCGCGCCAGTAATCATCGAACGCCTCCAGCTCGATGTACTGGCCCGGCTCGTACTGCTTCCACTTGAACGGACCAGTGCCGATCGGGTTGTCCAGCCACCAGGTGGAGGTGGTCAGATCGGCCGGCGTGATGTCCTTCAGCGCGTGCTCCGGCAGCATCACCAGGAAGGTGAAGGCGTCGAGCAGCGTCACATTGCCCTTATCGAGATGGAGCACGACCGTCAGGTCGTCCGGGGTCTCGATCGAGCTCACACCAGCGAACTTCGCGCCGATATAGCTGGCGCTATCGGGATTCGCCGCGAGCTCGATGGTGAACTTCACATCGGCCGAGGTGAACGGCTCGCCATCGTGCCAGGTCACCCCATCGCGCAGGTGAAGTGTGTACTGGGTCGCATCGTCGTTCAGCTCCCAGCTTTCGGCCAAATCACCTTCGATGCTGGAGAAATCCGGGGTATACAGCATCAGCTTCGAGAAATACTTCTCGTACCAGGTGAACCCCGCGCCCGCCTGCAGCGGATTGGGACATTCCGGACAACCGCCCGGACCGACGTCCCACGCGCCAACCAGCACCCCGCCGCCGCCAGCCGAGGGCGACGCGTCTTGTGCAATTGCGACCGATGGCGCGATCAAACCCGCCATCAGCGCCAGGATACCGAGCCATTGCATCGGCCGCGACAATCGAAGTCGTGATCTCAATCCGTGCTCCTTCCTTGGAGATCGTTCGTCCGGGCATCTCGAACCGGACGATTGGGACGCGATCGAATCGATACCGCCGGCAAGTTCATCGAGAACCGGCCGGCGTGCGGGCGGGTTCCTCCTTTCGCGGTCGAACGACGACTCTGCATTGTCTTCGCGCATCAGGACTCCATGAACCTACGATGGTCAGCCGGCGCGCGGTGCAGAAAATGGTGATCGTACGACATCTTACTTTCCGCTGGATTGAATTTCAATCGCATGAGAAAGTTGTAAGAAAATTTCTCGCGGGTTTCAGGCGCCGGTATCGGCCGGCAGGACACGAGGCATGACCTTCCGGACCGCGGCGGCGATGTCGTCTGCATCCGCATCGGTCCACTGCTCATCGACCGGCAGCAGAATCAACTGCTCGCGCCGTGCTTCGAAGACCGGGCACAGGCCCGGAGCGTAGTCGAACGCGCGGTCGGTGTACGGCGAGTCGAATGGAAAACGCGATCTGCCATAGGTATTGGCATCGCGCAGCGCCGGCCAGGTGTAAAGCGGTGTGACATACCGGGCGCTGAATGGGATTCCTTCGGCCGCCAGCGCCGCCGCGACTCGGTCAGGATCGATGCCCTGATCGACGAACAGATGCAGAATCCAATAGCTCGATCTGGCGCCCGGCAGAGCCGCGGGAATGGAGACACCCGGCACGCCGGCGATGCGCTCGTAGATGCGTTCCACGGCTCTCCGGCGCGCTGCGACGTTCTCGTCCAACCGGCGCAAACCCACCAGCGCGACCGCACCCTCCAGTTCGTTCAAACGATAGTTCTGTCCCAGAAAGAGACTGTATCGCTCGTCCTCCTCGCGAGGCCATGCTTTGTCGGCAAAGAGACGGCCACGTCGGGCCAGCGCGTCGTCGTTGGTGACAACCATGCCGCCCTCACCGCAATTCAGATGCTTGGTGTTGTTGAAGCTGAAGCACCCGATCGTGCCCATCGTGCCGCCCAGCCGCCCACCGAGCTCGGCCAGCTGCGCTTGCGCGCAATCCTCGATCACCGGGATGCCGTGCCGCTCGCCAATCGCGTTCAACGCATCCATGTCCGCCAGACCGCCAAAGAGATGCGTCGCCAGAATGGCCCGTGTCCGCGGAGTAATCTTCGCGTCGACCGAGGCCGGATCGAGGCAAAGCGTGTCCGGATCGAGATCGGCGAATACCGGAATCGCATTCTGGAACAGGATCCCCAGGACACCGCCGAAGTCGGTGCAGGGCGTGGTGACGATCTCGTCGCCCGGTTCCGGATCGATCATCGCGATGGCCGTGTGATCGGCCGCCGAACCGGATGACACCGCGATCGCGTGTTTCACGCCATACCGCTCGGCAAAGGCCCGTTCCAGCGCTTTGACCTTGGTGCCGCCGTGCCGGCCGAGCTGCCCCGACTGGATCACCTCGGTCAGCTCGTCGATCTCGTCCTGACCCATCAACCGGTCCTTGCCCGGCAACGGAGTGGTGCGGACCGGACTGCCACCGTCGATCGCGAGGGTGTCGCCTGGTGTGGACATCGAACGCTCCATTCGAGTGTGATCAATCAAGAGCGACGCGCGCCCAGTTCATGCCGATGACGTCACCACTCCCGGCATACCAGGCGACCAACAGGTCACCTTCCGGGGTGACGACCGCGCGGGGATGCCCAAACGGCCACGACATCATCGATTGCCAGAATTCTTCGAAATTCTCCTCCGTG
>DASTFJ010000270.1:0-8393 GCA_035708745.1 Thermomicrobiales bacterium
CTCGACCTTCTCTTCCATGCCGGGCACGATCACGCCGTCCAGCGAGACATCGTAGGCGTCGGACCAGGCCTCGAAGACAAAGGGAAAGAGGATGGCGCCGATCCGGTCCTGCGAACGGGCTTCGAGGATGCCGGCCAGATCGAAGGCGCCGGCCTGGGTGACGGTGGCGACCAGCTCGAGATCGGGGGCGTACTCGGGGGCCATCTGGGTGGCGAACATGGCGGATTGGCCCCCTTGCGACGCGCCGATGATGGCATAGCGGGTGCCGGTTTCGGGGACGAGATTGTGCGCGGCGCGAACGGAATCGAGCACCGCCTGACCCTCGGATTTGCCGACCAGATAGGGATGGATACCGGGAGTGCCGAGTCCGGGATAGTCGGTACGGACGACGACGAACCCTTCGTCGATCATGGTTTGCAGCTCGGTAAAATGGTCGGTGAAGGGATCGGGCAGCTGGCTGATGGCGCAGGAGGGGTAGATTCCCTGCGTGCCGGGGGCGATGGCGATGATCTGGCGGGGTTCGTCGGAAGCCGCGGTGGGGGCGATCACCAGTCCGCTGACGGCGATCGGCTGGTCGTTCAGATCGGCGGTTTTGTAGAGGATGCGCCAGGCTTTGGCGCCCTCCGGCACGCCGCGGGTGACCTCCTGCGTGTCGATCACGAGACCGGGCGCGCCGTCCGGCAAGGGTTGCGGCGGGGTGTAGAAGGAGCCCGGCTGGACGGGATTCGCTTCCTTGTTGAACCAGACGTAGATGCCGAAGAGGAGACAGAGGAGGAGGATGCCACCGACGATGGACCAGTCCTTCAGGCGTTGTTTCCAGGTGCGATGGGTCTCGGCCATCCGGTAGGGCCCCTCCGTGGGTTGTTGGCTCGGTGGATCTCCGGCGTACGTTCAGGAGGGATTGTATCGGAGGGTGTCTCGGTGTGGATGGCGGTGTTCCCCAGGTTGAAACCAGGGGCTCACAGCGCAAAACCTCTCCGAGGCTGAGAACGGGTTGGGCGCGGGGAGGGATGCGTCCCTTAAGATGATGGGACGAATGTTGCAGCGCGAATTCGAGATGGCGACGGAAAATTCGGAAGGAGAGACCGATGGCAGGTTCGATTCCCACACGTCAGTTTGGCCGATACGACGAGCAGGTCAGCCTGCTCTGTGTCGGGGGAGCGCATATCGGCGGCGCGAAGTGCTCGGAGGTGGATGCGATCCGCATCGTGCAGGAGTGCATCGATGCCGGCGCCACCTTCATGGACAACGCCTGGGAATACAACGACGGCGAGTCGGAGCGGCGTATGGGTAAGGCGCTGGCGCAGGACGGCTACCGGCAAAAGGCGTTTCTGATGACCAAGGATTGCGCGCACGACCGCAAGGCGAACCATTCCATGTGGAAGCTGGAGGAGAGCCTGAAGCGGTTGCAGACCGATTATCTCGATCTGTGGCAGCTGCACGAGGTGGTCTGGGAAGACGATGTCGATTGGATCTTCGCCCCGGGCGGGTCGGCGGAGGCGCTGCTGAAGGCGAAAGAGCAGGGGCTGGTGCGCTATATCGGTTTCACCGGGCACAAGGATCCGGCGATCCACAAGCGGATGCTGTCGCAGGGCTTCCCGTTCGACTCGGTGCAGATGCCGCTGAATGTGCTCGATGCGCATTACAAGAGTTTCGAGCAGGAGATCGTGCCGATCTGCCAGGAGCAGGGGATCGCGGTGATCGGGATGAAGTCGTTCGCCTCGGGCGATGTCTTCCAGATCGATGCGACGGTGACCCCGGCCGAGGCGCTTGGGTATGCGATGAGCCTGCCGGTGGCGACGGTGGTGTCGGGGATGGACAGTCTCGAGGTGATGCGGCAGAACCTCGAGATTGCCCGGAATTTCGAGCCGATGACGAACGAGCAGAAGGCCGAGCTGCTGGAGCGCACCAAACCGCATGCGACCGGCAAGCACGAGCGCTTCAAGACGACCTATGACTTCGAGGGGAATGTCGGCCGGGCGGCGCACGACTATCCGGTGAAGCTGAGCACCATCGCGGCGGACTAGGCTTCGCAGCAGTCAGCAGTCAGGACGGATTATCTCAACTCCTCGGCCGGGCGCGGAGTCCCTGCCCTACGGGAGCGGGGCGCTCGGCGAGGGGCAGGCGCCGTCCGGCAGATCGGCGAATCGTGCCGGGTCTGGCAATGTGCCGTCGAGCTGATCCCAATAGAAGTCGGTGATCTCGCGGTTGTATTTGTCCGGCACGAAATTGCGGTAGGCCATGGTTTGCAGGCCGAGGTGCATCAGCTCGCGCCCGTAGGGGAGATGGTGCAGGATATTGGCGACATCGACATGGCGCTGATGATCGAAATTGGGGAGCTCGCCGGCCAGAAAGAGGCGGATGACGTTACGGTAGCGCCGCTCGACCTGGAGCGATTGGAGCGAGCGTTTCGGTTTGCCGCTGGGGGCGAAGCTGGTCATGGAACGAGCAGCTTTTCCACGATGACGCAGTCCTTCCATTCGCCGTCGAGTCTGGCGTGACGCTGATAGATCCCGACAACGCGAAATCCGGCGCGCTCGTGCAGGCGCAGACTGCCGGTGTTCTCGGGGAAGATGCGGGAGAGGAGCTTCCAGTAACCGCGCTCGGCATAGGTTTGCGCCAGGGCGTCGAGCGCAAGCAGGCCGGCGCCTTTGCCGCGATGGTCCCGATCGACATAGACCGAATGCTCGGCGATGCCGGCGTAGCAGGGGCGCTCGCGATAGCTCCCCGCCGATGCCCAGGCGATGACCTCGCCCTCTTGCTCGACGACCACGGTCGGAAAGCGGTCGCTCTTGCGCCGGAGCTGATCGAGGACCAGCTCCGGCGTGCGCGGCTCGGTTTCGAAGGTGGCGATGCGCTCTTCGATGCCCTGGTTGTAGATGCGGGCAATGGCGGCGGCATCGGCTTCGGTGGCGAGACGGGTGGTGGGCATCGGGTACCTAGGGTTTGGTGGCGCGGATGAAGGCGCTGATGAGCTGGCCGCCGGATTCGGCATAGCGGGCGTAGGCCGAGTCGTCCCAGTTGCCGCCACCGGTGGGAGAGCCGCAGCAGGAGGATTCGTCACCGCGGAGGCTGTCGGCCAGATCGCGGGGATCGTAAACGCGGGTGATCTCGAGGTCGATCTCGCCAAAGCCGGCATCGGAAAGGAGGCGGCGGTAGTCCTGCTCTTCCAGCGCGCCGGCCACGCAGCCGACCCAGGCTTGCATATCGGCACGGAGATCGGCCGGGAGCTCGCCCTGGGCGACCACATCCGAGACGGCGAAGCGGCCGCCCGGCTTGAGCACCCGGAAGGCCTCGCGCAGCACCTGGCCCTTGTCCGCCGCGAGATTGATGACGCAATTGGAGATGACGACATCGACGGTGTTCTCGGGGAGGGGGATATCCTCGATGGTCCCTTTGAGGAATTCGACGTTGGTGGCGCCGGCGGCGGCTTTGTTCTTGTTGGCGAGGGCGAGCATCTCGTCGGTCATATCGAGGCCGTAAGCGAAGCCGGTGGGTCCGACCCGCCGGGCCGAGAGGAGGACATCGATGCCGCCGCCGGACCCGAGATCGAGCACGGTCTCGCCGGGGTTCAGCTGGGCCAGGGCAGTGGGGTTGCCGCAGCCGAGGGAGGCGGCGACGGCATCGGCTGGAATCTCGGCGGCCTCGGCGTCGGAATAGAGGTTGGAGGTGACCGGATCGAGTGAGGTGGAGGAGCAGCAGCCCGGACCGCAGGCGCCGAGCTGCGGTTGCAGGACGTTCAGGGCGCGATCGGCGTATTTGTCGCGCACGATCTCACGCAGCTCGATCGAGGGTTTGGCATTCGTGGACATCATTGCACGTTCCTTTCGATGCTTTTGATATAGATACACATCTATATCTCGTTGTAAAAAAAGAGGTCAAGCGACCTCGAGCATGACCGGCGAAACCGCGCCGAAGAGCGAGCGAAAGGCAGCAACTCCGGCGGCGTCGACCGCGTAGTAGGCCCAGACGCCGCGCCGCTCGACGGTGATCAACCCGGCTTCGCGCAACACCTTGAGATGGTGCGAGATGGTCGGCTGGCTGACCTGGAAGCGAGGGACGATCTCGCAGACGCAGATCGATTCCGGCTGCGCGGAGATGCAGCGAAAGATCTGGAGTCTGGTCGGGTCGGCCAGCGCTTTGAGCGCGGCGACGAGCTGGGCTTCCGCGTCTCCGGAGAGGGGGACGGGAATGATCTGGGTGCTGCAGCAATCGGTTGGCGGCTTCGCGTTCATGGTGACAGAGTAGGGCATATATAGATGGATGTCAATATGTTTCGATCGGCATCGAGAGTGCTGGAATATATAGAAGTGCCTTTGGCGTTCCTGGGGCTATGGCACGGTGAGGATTGTTTTTCCCCGGGCATGTCTCGACTTCGTTTTTTCCAGTGCTGCGAGGCCCTCTTCGAGTGGATAGGCGCGTTCCACCACGACTCGTACCCGACCAGCCGCCACGTCCGCCGCCAATTGGGACAGCTCCTGCCGTGTTTCCGGATGGTGCTGGATCTGTTCGATCGCAATTTCCCGTTCGGGGGTGACTTGATCGCCCGAAATGGTGACGACCTTGCCGCCGTTCCGCACCACCGGCAGGCTCGCGCTCCCGGTTCCCGGTTGGATGGCCAGAGCGGCGTCGACACCGCCGGGCGCCCAGCGCATGACCTGTTCGACCCATGCGCGATTGCGATAGTCGACCGCAAGCTCGGCTCCCAATGCCTGCACATAGGCATGATTCGGCGTGGAGGCAGACGCTGCGATGCGGTATCCGCGCATCGTTGCCAACTGGAGCGCCAGCGTGCCGATCGCGCCCGATGCACCGGCTATGAAGAGCGTGCTGCCCCGGTCCAGCCCAAGTGCTTTGATTCCTTCCAGCGCAGTCGTGCCCGCAACGGGAAGCGCTGCGGCTTCCGGGAACCCGAGACCGTCCGGTATCGCGCTCACGATCTCGGCAGATACGGCAGCGAATTCGGCCCAGGAGCCGCCTTTGGGTTGTGGCATACCGGAAAACATCACCCGATCGCCCGGTTGGATACCTCGCACCGCGCTGCCCACGTCCGCAACGATGCCGGCGCCTTCGAGACCGATGGCGTAGGGGAAGCGTGGATTGGGCGGGAGCGCCCAACCGTCATGGATGCCGACTCCAGCAGCGTGGACACGAACGAGCACTTCGGTTTCGTCGATTTCGGGGACCGGAATGTCCATCAATGTGAGGGTGTTCGAGTGGTCTGACCGGCGAATGCCGATGGCGTTCATTGTTTCTTCCCTCCTTGGGAGTCGTGGGGAGTCGTGTGACGAAGCGAGAACTCAGCCAGTCAGTCAGGGTGATCGTTGCGGAAGCTGATGATCACTGAAAACTTCTACCAAGACCACTACCATTTTGTATGAAGACTCGCCGTTTGGCTGGGCCAAAGAATTCGAAAGGACCCCGTATGTCGCGAACACCACGTACGCTCGAATCGTTTTCTCGACCAACCCTGACACGCCGGCAGCTCATCGGCGCGGCCGGGGCCGTCTCTGTGGCCGGATTGGCGGGGGTCGTGTCCTTTGTCTCCTTGCCGGCAAACGCGCAGGATCAGGGACCGATCCAGGTCACACCGCTGGGCTCGCCCTTCCCGGAAGAAGCTGCCGAATTCGCGGGCGATTGGCCGCTGGTGCATGGCGACTACAAGGCGCATCGCACGGCCGAGAGCTCCACGATCAGTCAGGAGAGCATCGGCGATCTCGATATTGCCTGGCGCGTGCCGCTGACCGGGGTTGGTTATTACGGGGCGATTACGTCGCCGGCGCTGATTCTGGGTGACACGGCGTATTTCCAGGATTTGCAATCGAATGTCTTCGCGGTCGATCTCGCGACCGGGGAGCTGCAGTGGGAAAAGGTCTACGCCATCACGTCGTTCGGACCGGGCGGCTTGTCCGTCGGGTACGGCATGGTCTATGGCGCAACGGGACCGGGGGGTGACACCTTCGCGCTCGATATCGCAACCGGTGAAGAAGTCTGGACGAGAAACCTGTCGGTTTCGGGCAGAGAGTCCAGCGTGATGGCGCCCACAGTGTACGACAGTGTGGTGTACACCTGCGCGCACGAGGGATATCGGGGAGGGTCCCGTGGGTTCCTGTACGCTCTCGATGCCGGTACCGGGGATGTGCTCTGGCGGTGGGATACCTCGGTGGACAATCTCTGGGGGAGCGCGCGGCTGAATGGCGGCGCCGATATCTGGTATCCGGCCTCGGTGGACGACGACGGCAATATCTATCTCGGTATCGGGAATCCGTCGCCGTTCCCAGATGACAACGGAGTCAGCCGCCCGGGGCCGAATCTCTATTCGAGCTCGATGGTTTCGCTCGAACCGGCCACCGGGAGCTTGCGCTGGTATGTGCAGGCCGCGCCGCACGATGTGCTCGATCATGACTTCCAGCAAACGCCGGTGCTGGCCACTGTTTCGATCGATGGGGTGGATACGCTGCTCGCCATCGGGGCCGGCAAGGTGGGGAAGGTCATCGCCGCCGATGCCAGCACCGGGGAGGTCGTTTGGGAAAAGAGTGTTGGCGAGCACAACGAGTATGGCGACGGCGCGCCCTTGCCGGAGGGGAGCCCGGTTACCGTGCTGCCCGGCACCTACGGCGGAGTGGAGTCGCCGATGGCGCTCTCCGAGGGAACGCTGTTCGTGCCGGTGCTCAATCTGCCATCGGCCTTCTCGGCAACGGAATGGGTCGTGCCGGAGGGGCAGACACTGGCCGATGCGAGCAGCCAGCTCCTGGCGCTGGATGTGACCAATGGCGAGATCAAGTGGCAGGTCGATATCGACACCTTCGTTGCCACGGGCGCCACGGTGACCAATGACATCGTTTTCGTGGGCGGACTCGACGGGATCGTGCATGGGTACGACACCGCGACCGGCAACGAGGTCTGGACCTACCAGGCCGGGGGTGGTCTGAACGCGCCGTTCTCGGCCGCGGGCGACACCTTCTTCGTGCCGGTGGGAAGCCCGCTCTACACCAAGTCGGGCGACACGGTGACGCCGACGATGGAGCTGCTGGCCTTCCGGCTGGGCGGCAATGGCACCGGGACTCCCACGGCGCTATCACCGCTGCCATCGGAGAGCGCGGCTGCCGCGACGCCGGTGACCGAGCCAGCGCCACCCCCGGCTGGTGCATCGGAAGCGACCCCGGCGGCGGCGTCCGGGAACGCGGTCAAGATGGACATGGTCGACATTGCGTTCGATCCGAGCGAGCTCACGATTTCGGCGGATACGCCAACGCAGGTGGATCTCTCCAATAGCGGAGTCCTGCCGCACAACTTCTCGATCGATGAGCTCGACATCAGCGTCGATCTGGCGCCGGGCAAGGCGACCACGTTCACCATCGATGCCCCGGCGGGAACGTATGAGTACTACTGCAATGTTCCGGGGCATAAGGATGCTGGGATGGTGGGAACCTTGACGGTCAAGTAACCGTCCGGACGGCGGTTTGACTTCGGGTGCGCCAACCGGTAGCGACCGAAAAAAACGATCATCCAACAGCCGCCGAGCTCGCCCGGCGGCTGTTGGTTTTTTCGAGTCCGCGGTGCAAGGATCGCTCGAACGGTCGTGGAACGTTGTGCTCGGCGGCAAACGGGTCGCTGGGTGGCGCCGACGGGAGAGATTCTTCACTCCGTTCAGAATGACAAGGGAGAGGGTGGTTCTTCTCGGATCAATTCGGTACGCGATCTACGACGGGTTGGACGTGTTTATGGGGACGAAATTCAGCCGCTCGAAGGGACTCCTGGGTCGAGGGCGAGGCGGGTCATGGCATGGACGAGGTGGGTGGCGTAGGGTGGGTTGGCGCCAGCGCTGGATTGGGTGAGGCGGAACCAGCCGATGCGGAGGGCGGAGGCGGTGATTTGCAGGGGGAGGTCGTCGGGGAGGCGGGTGATGGTGGCGTAGCCCTGGAGGATGGCGGGGAGCGCATCCGGAGTGTGGAGGGCGAGATGGCCGAGATCGAAGGTGGCTTCGGCGCCGCGGATTTCGCCGAGGTCGATGATGCCGGTGTAGTTCCCGTTTTGGGAGAAGATGTGGCTGGGGTCGAAATCGCCATGCGCGAGAAGGGCACGGGCGGGATTGGCTGGGGGGATGCGGGTCAGCTCGGTGATGCGAGCGAGGGAGGGCGGATCGAACCAGGGATCGAGTGGATGGGTGGTGAGGCTGGCGGCGAACTCGTGCCAGGTGGGGAGGGCGGCGCTTAGTCGGGTCGGACGCGGATCGTCGCGGAGAATCCAGTCGAAGCCGTCGACGAGCACTCGATTGATCCGGGCCAGATCGGCTCCAGCGGCGGTGAGAATTGGGGCCGGATTCGAGGGTGGTGCGTCGTTCAGTGACGCGCCGGGGATGGCGGTGGTGAGCATGAGAGATCGATCGAGCA
>DASTFJ010000271.1:0-4286 GCA_035708745.1 Thermomicrobiales bacterium
GGTTCCTGCCATGTCCTTGCCGCCACGCGGCGCCTCAGTGGACGAGCTCGATCGCTCGGAGTCGGTTCAGCTCTTCCTTCAGCGAGCGCAGGCCGTCAAGCCCGACTTTTCTGTCACGTCCGAAACGGCCGCGGCAATCGTGGACATTTGCATTCGGCTGGATGGTCTTCCGCTGGCGATCGAGCTCGCTGCCTCCCGAGTCAAGATCTTCTCGCCACAAGCGATCCAGAGCCGCCTGGTCGACCGCTTCGCGCTGTTGAGCCGCGACGGCCGCGATGTGCCGGACCGGCTACGCACCATGCGGGACGCGGTCGGCTGGAGTTACGACCTGCTCACCGACGATGAGCGCATGCTCTTTCGCAGGCTTTCAGTTTTCGCGGGCGGTTGTACCGCTGAAATGGCCGCTTCCATGCTCGGATGCTTCGAGGACGGGCGCTCGGCAGACCCGTTCGACGGCATGGTCTCTCTCATGGAAAAGAGTCTGCTCGTCCAGCACGACGCCCCCGCCGGTGGACCGAGATTTCGCATGCTGGACACGATTCGGGCGTACGCCCTGGAACAGCTCGCAGCGCATGGCGAGGAGCCAGCGGCCAGAGCGGGACTTGCAGACTGGCTCTCATCCCGGATTGCGAACACCCAGGACGATCAGTGGGGACCTGCCCAACGACAGTGGACCGATTTCTTCGAAACCGAGGCGGACAACATCCGCGCGGTGCTCGGCTGGTCTCTTGATCAGGGCGACGTCGACCGCGCGAGTTGGACGATCGTATGCGCGGCACGATGCTGGCATATCCGAGGGTACTTGGCGGAAGGCTGGACCTGGATCGAGCGAACGCTTGCGCTCGGGGACATGATCGGTCCGGGCACAAACCGGGCACGCCTGGAGCTCGCGGCAGGATGGTTTCTCTTCCACCTGGGAGAGCCCGAACGCGCCCGCGCAATGACGAACGATGCGCGCAAGCTGGCCGAGGCCAGCGGCGATCCATTTGCTGCCGCTCAATGTCGCCATATTCTTGGCAACATCGATGAGGCATTCGGCCACTTCGAGGAAGCGGTTGCCAACTTCGAGGCGGCGTTCACCTTCTATAGAGATCGGGGAAACCGAACCTGGCAGGCAATGGCTTTTATCAGCCTGGGCCACGCGAACTTCGGGCTGGGAAATTTCGAGCTGGCAGAAACGCAATTCGCCGAAGGCCTCGCGATGTTCCGCGAGGATGGCAATACCTATGGCGCAGGAATGGCGCTGGTGAACCAGGCCAAACTTGTTCGGGCCCGCGGGGACCTTGCCGGAGCCCGAAGGCTCTTCAAAGAGAGTCTCGGCTGCCGCTGGGAACATCGAGATCAGCTTGGACTGGTGGGCTGCCTTCGTGGACTCGGGCAGATCGAAGTCCTGATTGGTCGATGCGAGGAAGCAGCGCAGCTCTTCGGCGCGGCAGACGCTCTCCGGGAAGCAATCGGGGCGGAATTCCCAAGCCCACGTTCCCGCTACGCACAGTCCGTTTCAACTGCGCAAACACAGCTCGGCGCCAAGCAATTCGCCGCGGCCTGGCAAAAGGGGCGCAGCACCCCGATCGGTGACATCGTCGCCTGGGCCGTTCGCGTCGATGACATCGAGGAGACCGAACGCTCAGGCGCGCACTCGGAACGGCCATTTGGCCTGACCGCTCGCGAGATCGAGGTTCTGCGCCTTATTTGCCAGGGCCGTTCGAATCGTGAAATCGCCGAAGAGCTCTTCGTGAGCGAGCGGACCGCGCAGACCCACGTGCAGCACATTCTCGACAAGATGGCCGTCAGAACCCGAGCCGCCGCTGCCGCGCGAGCGGTGGAGCTTGGATTGAGTTCGACACTGGACATTCGTGGCGGCAAACGTCCGGATAATTGACTCCGGCGCCGGTGTAACTCATGATGATGCCATCGATCGATGTGAATCAGCCGTTTCGGACCCAGATCGTGGCGACCCCTCGGCCAATCGAGCTCGATCTTCCAGTGGCGCGTACACCACTCATCGGCCGCGAGCGCGAACGGCAGGCCATTGAGACGCTCGTGCTGCGCGACGATGTGCCGCTCGTCACGCTGACCGGTCCCGGCGGTGTCGGCAAGACCCGTCTGGCGTTGCAGATCGCGGCCGATCTCATCGACCCCTTCGATGGAAATGTGCGGTTCGTTCCCCTTGCAGCCATCCACGAACCGCAGCTCGTGTTACCGGCATTGGCCCAGGCGCTCGGGCTGGTTGGTCTGGGCGAGCAGTCTCCCAGAGACGGTCTGCTGACCTATCTTGCCGGCCGCGACTTCTTGCTGGTGATCGACAACCTCGAACAAGTCATGGCGGTCGCGCCCGACCTCTCCGACCTGCTGGCCCACGGTCCGACCCTCACCATGTTGATTACCAGCCGCGAGCCGCTTCACATCGCGGGCGAGCACGAATTTCCAGTTCCCACCATGTCGCTTCCCGATCGTCATTCCACGGTGGACCAGTTGCTTCGCTCGGAGTCTGCCCAGCTCTTCATGCAACGCGCCCAAGCGGTCAAACCCGATTTTTCGGTCACGCCGGAGACGGCCGCAGCGGTAGCGGACATCTGCATCCGGCTCGATGGCCTCCCGCTGGCAGTCGAGCTCGCCGCGTCCCGAGTCAAGGTGCTCTCCCCGCAGGCGATCCAGGCACGCCTGGTCGACCGGCTCGCTCTGCTCAATCGGGAAGGGCGGGATGTGCCCGACCGTTTGCGCACGATGCGCGATGCCGTCGGTTGGAGCTATGACCTGCTGACCGACGACGAGCGTGCGCTCTTTCGCCGGCTCGCGGTCTTCCCCGGGGGATGCACCGTCGAATCGGCAGCTGACGTCCTTGGCCAAATGGCGGGCACTCCAGCGCTCGGTCCCTTCGATGGAATGACATCGTTGCTCGACAAGAGCCTGCTGGTGCAAATAGATCAACCAACCGGCGAGTCGCGCTTTCGGATGCTGGACACTATTCGCGCCTATGGCCTCGAACAGCTCGCGGCACACGAAGAAACCGATGCTGCCATGGACGCCCTGGCGCGGTGGTTCTTCGTCCGTGTCGAACACGGTTTCGACGAGCAATGGGGCGCAGCACAACATATCTGGTCGGCGTTTTTCGACGCCGAGATCGACAATCTCCGCGCGGTGCTGGCGTGGCAGCTCGAACGCGGAGAGATCGCTGCCTTCGACCGCGTCTTCGCCACCGCCGCATTCCACTTGCACCTTCGAGGCAACTTCACCGAAGCGCTCACCTGGGCAGAACGCGCGCTCGCTGCCGTCGAAGCCAGTCAGCAAGGCCACTCGCCACCAAGATTGCTGCAAATGGTCGGATGGATATTCATTTTCACCGGCAACCACGAGGCGGCTCGACCGCTGCTCGAGGAGGCGATCGCCAGTGGGGACGCAGTTGGAGACGCATTTGCAGCCGCGCAGGCCAGACATGTGCTCAGTGTTGCGGCTGACGATCTCGGTCATTTCGACGAGGCAATCGCACTAAATGAAGCGGCAATTGCAGGGTACCGTCAAAGTGCCAATCAGGCGTGGATCGCCTTTGCCCTGATTTCTTTGGGACACGCGGAATTCGAAAAGGGCCATGTCGATCAATCGATGCCTCGTTTCGAGGAAGCGCTCTCGATTTTCCACGAGACCGGAAACACCCTCGGCGCCGGCGTGGCGCTGGTGAATCTGGCAAAGGTGGCCCGGGCGCGCGGCGAGAACGCAAATGCGGCCCGGCTCTATAAGGAAAGTTTGGCGCTGCGATGGGAGCACGGCGATCAGCTCGGCATGGTGGGATGCATGCGCGGACTGGGTCAAATCCTGGTCGCAATTGGCGCTTCCGTGGACGCAGCCGAGCTTTTCGGCGCCGCCGATGAGCTGCGCAACGCAATTGGAGGCCGGATCTCGCCACGCCGCTCTGGGTACAACGCGGCAATCACGAGGTTGAAGCAGCGTTTGGGCGAAGCGGCCTTCACCGAAGCATGGGATCGCGGCCATCGCCGCCCATTGAACGAGGTAATCGCCTTGGCGCTCTCCGAACGAATCAGTCCGGAATCAGGGGCCGCGTCCCCGGGCCAGGCGGCGCGGGGCGGCTTGACGGCGCGTGAGGTGGAAGTGCTCCGTCTCGTACGCGACGGACGGTCCAACCGGGAAATCGGCGAACAGCTCTTCGTCAGCGAACGAACCGCGCAAACCCACGTGCAGCACATTCTCACCAAGCTCGAGGTCAATACCCGCGCCGCGGCCGCGGCGCGGGCAGTCGAGTTGGACCTTGTCTGACACGGTCGCTCGAG
>DASTFJ010000272.1:0-7699 GCA_035708745.1 Thermomicrobiales bacterium
CAGTCGGATAACCACAATTCGACAGAAGCAAAACGATCCGTTGGCCTTATGGGAGTGAGACCAGCGGATCGTCGTTTTCGGCGGTCGAATAGGCAGCCCGCGGCTCGGCAACCTTGGCCAAACCATCGCGCTCGAGATCGCGCACGAGCCCGCGCAGCCACTCGATATGCTCGGGGGTGTAATCGGTCCGCAGCAGCGGACCCAGCGTACTGAGCGAGATGCCAGCGCCCTCGGCCGCGCGCAGCGAATCGACCAGCCGTCCCCGGTAATAGCGGTTGGAGCCTTCGAACGTTGCTTAATATTTCTTGCGGCTGCCGGCCGGCAGCGTCGCTATCACGGTCTGGATCGCGGGGAACGCCGCGCATTCGGACTGGAGCGGACAAATGACGCAGGCCGGCTTACGGGCGGTGCATTGCAGCGCCCCGAACTCGATCAGCGCCTGATTCCAGCGCCAGGCATCGTCCGGAGGGAGCAGTTGTTCGGCGTACGCCAGAAGCTGACGATCGGAGAGGATCGGCTTCGGCAAGTCCGGGCCGGCGACCAGGCGATGGATCACCCGCTTCATGTTGGTATCGAGAAAGGCGACCGGTTCTTCGAACGCGAAGCAAGCGATCGCGCCGGCGGTGTAGGGGCCGATACCGGGCAAATCCAGCAACTTAGCCGGATCGCGCGGAAAGACGCCGCCGTAGCGTTCCACCACCGCCTGGGCGGTCCGCTGCAGATTGACGGCGCGCCGGTTGTAGCCCAAACCGGCCCACATGGTGATTACGACCGAGGTGGGCGCGTCGGCGAGCGCTTCGACGGTGGGCAACGTTTGCAGAAACCGCTCGTAGTAGGGGATGACGCGGTCGACCTGGGTTTGCTGCAGCATCACCTCGGAGACGAGGATGCGGTAGGGATCGCGGGTGTGACGCCAGGGCAGATCGCGGCGGTTCGTCTCGAACCAGACGAGGAGCGCACCACGGATGGCCGCGATGCGCTCTTCGCTCAGTGGAGTCTCGAGGTCGACAAGGGCGCTGGGAATGGGATTACTCCGGCTTGTAAGGGCGTTTCACTTCAGCGATGTATGGCCGGTCGACCACCATCGCGACGAAATCATTCCAGACGGCGATGGTGTCTTCTTCGGGCGCTTTGGGGCGCATTTTCATGTAGGCGGCCTCGCCGCCTGGGAAGACGAAGGTCGGTGTGCCAAACACGCCGTGCTCATTGCGCGCGGTCTCGTAATCCTTGCCGATGTTTTCCATCAACGCGCGATCGGCGAGCGCTTCGGTGAAGGCGGCGACATCGAGTCCGGCACTGCGGGCGGTGTCGATTACGACGTCTTTACGGCCGATGTTCTTATCGGCCACATGGCGCGCTTCCAGGAGTGCGAAGTGGAAATTCAGAAACTTGTCGGTTCCCTGGAGTTTGGCAGCCTCGGCCCCTCGAAAGGCGTTCAATCCGCGACTGACATAGTCGTCCGGTTGCTCCCAGAGTTTCCATTCGGGGCCTTCGGGCGAATTCACCTGCTCGAGCGGAAACGAGCGCCAGACGAACTCGATGTCGTCACCGAGCGCGGTCTTGACATCACGCGCCCAAAATGACCCAGCATAGACATAAGGACAGAGATAGTCGTAGTAGACCTCGACCACGAGGGGATTCGACACGCGTTCCTCCGTTTGCACTATCGTGAAATCAGCCACTTACGATTCGTAGCCGCCGGGTAAGTATCCAGCATTGACGCGCTTCTCGGCCGATTCCATCCAGGCTGCATCGACCCGATCGCGCAGCTCGTCGAGCGTGCCATTGTTTTCGATCACGACATCGGCGCGGGCGATTTTTTCGCTCGCTGGTGGCTGGGCGTCGATGCGCCGGTTGGCTTCCTCGGCTGCGTAGCCGCTGCGCGTCATCAGCCGCTCTCGTTGCTGGGCGGGATCGCAGGCCACCACCCAGACCTCATCGCATCTGTCGCCGAGCCCGCTCTCGAGCAATTTGATGCCATCGGTGGCCACAACATCGGTCGATGCGGTAGCGATGCGGCGGAACACCTCGTCCAGAATAACGGGATGTGTCAGCTGATCGAGCGTCAGAAGCGCCCTGGGGTCGGAAAAAACGATCTTCCCGAGCGCGGGGCGATTCAGCGACCCGTCCGAGCCGACGATCGCTGGCCCGAACTCGCGGGCGAGCGTCTGCACCAGCTCGGATCCGGGGCCGGTCAGCTCGCGATAGACGAGGTCGCCGTCGATGATGGTCGCCCCCAGCTCGGCGAGTCGTTGCATGACCGCCGATTTGCCACAGGCAATATTCCCGGTGACGCCGATGAGCCAGGGGCGGGTCACGAAACGGCTGCCTGCCCAACGAGCTCCTGTAGCTCGGCGCTGGCGGTCTCCCAGCTCTCGTAGGCGAGCTCCAGGCGCTCCTGAGTCGTGTCGAACTGATCGCTCAATTCGGCCATCTTTTCGAAGTCCTGGTCGACCTCGGCGATCGTGAGGGCGTCGCTGATCTCGTTCAACTTGCTTTCGAGCTTGGAAATCTCCCGCTCGGCGCCGGTGACAGCCTTGCGGACGACGCTTTCCGAGCGTGCCGAGGTGTGCTGTCGGGCCGGAGCCGGTTTGGGCTCCTCCTTGACCGGCTCGAGTTTGGCCGGTTGCGTGGCGACCCCGGCTTTGCTGCGCAAGTAATCGGTGTAATTGCCCAGGCGCTGAACTACCGTGCCGTTTTCCACGATCCATAGACGAGTGGCGAGCTTGTCGATGAAGTAGCGGTCGTGCGAGACGAAGAGGAGCGTGCCCGGGAAGCCGGACAGCATCTCTTCCAGCGACTCGCGCGCCGACACGTCGAGGTGATTGGTCGGCTCATCGAGCACCAGCACGTTTGCCCGCTTGAGCAGCAGCAACCCCAGTGCCAGGCGCGAGCGCTCGCCGCCGGAGAGCGCGTTGACCGGTTTGAAGACATCGTCATCCGAGAAGAGAAAACGCCCCAGGAAGGTGCGGGCCGACTCCTCGCCCATTGGCTGGGCGTCGAGTACGACCGACAGCGGGTTGCCGGTGGGTGGAAGCTGCTCGTGCGATTGGGCGTAGTAGCCGATCTGCACATTGGTGCCGAATTCGAAATGCCCCTTGATCAGCGGAATCTCACCCATGAGGGTACGCAACAGCGTGGTTTTGCCGCCGCCATTCGGACCGATCAGGCCGACCCGGTCGCCGCGATCGATCAGCAGCTCCGGGGTGCGCACCAGCACGTCGGGCTCGTCGAGATTGCCACGCAGCTTGCTGGCATAGCCAACGGTCATCTGGGAGGTCCGCAGGACGTTCTCGCCGCTGCGGGTGACCGGATTGATATTGATGTTGAGCTCCTGATGCTCGCGGGGCCGCTCGATGCGTTCGAGCCGATCGAGGCGTGTCTGGCGGCCACGGGCTTCGCGGGAACGCTGACCGGCCCGGAAGCGGCGGATGAACTCCTCGGTTTTTTCGATGAACTCCTGCTGCTCCTCGTATTCCTTCCAGTGCCGGGCCCGGCGCTCCTCGCGCAATCGGAGATACCCGGCATAGGGCGCCGGATAGTCTTCCACCCGTCCGAATGAGAGGTCGAGCGTCCGGGTGGTGACACGGTCGAGGAAATAGCGGTCGTGCGAGACGATCAAACAGGCGCCGCCCCAGGAGCGCAGAAAATCCTCCAGCCAGTCGAGCATCTCCAGGTCGAGATGATTGGTCGGTTCATCCAGCAGGAGCAGATCGGGATCGCCCAGGAGTGCCTTGGCGAGGGCCACGCGGGTTTTCTGACCGCCGCTCAGCTGGGCGACCGGTTGCTCGAATTGCTCCTCAGTGAACCCGAGACCGGAAAGCACCTGTTCGGTGCGGTGCTCCATCTCGAACCCGCCGTGGGTTTCGAACCGTTGCTGGAGCTGGGCGTATTCGTCCAGCAGCGCATCGAGCGAGTCACCATCGACCACGCCCATCAGCAGCTCGAGCTCGCGCATGCGCTCGGCAGCTTCCAGCACCGGCGCATAGGCTTCCCGCGCTTCTTCCAGGACCGAGCGACCCGATTCGAAGCGGGCTTCCTGCGGGAGATAGGTCACGCGCGCGCCATCCGCCTTGACGACGATGCCCCCGCTCGGTTCTTCGAGCCCGGCGATGATTCGCAGCACGGTCGATTTGCCGGCGCCGTTGACGCCGACCAGAGCGACATGCTCGCGCTCGGCAATCTGGAAGGAGATTCCGGAGAAAATCTGCTCGCTGCCGTATCGTTTGCCGAGATTTTGAACGGAGAGAATCGTAGGAGTCGGGGGCATGAAATCAACCTGAGCACAGCATTCGGCGCCCCGGTCGATCGGGGCGATCAGCAGGAAAGTATACAGACCGCCATCCTGCCGCTTGTCGAACTCACATGCTGTACGTACACTCGTTTGCCTGAACGGACGAATACATCATTGCAGAGGACCCCGCATGCTCTGGCCCGAAACGACCAAACGCAACGACGCCGGCGAGCTCACCATCGGCGGTATTTCCGTCACCGAGCTGGCGGAGCGGTTCGGCACGCCGCTCTATATCTTCGATGAAGTCACCCTGCGGAACCGGGCGCGCCGGGCGGTCGCCTCGGCATTCGCGGGCGGTCCCGGCAGTCGCGCCGTCTTTGCCTCGAAAGCGCTCGAGCTGCCAGTCATTCTCGCCATGCTGGCCGAAGAAGGCTTGGGCATCGATGTAGTCTCCGGCGGCGAACTCTTCGTGGCGCTCAAGAGCGGCATCGATCCGCACGTCATTACCTTCCATGGCAACAACAAGAGCGAGCAAGAGCTCCGGGAAGCCATCGACGCCGGAATCGAGCTGATCGCGGTCGACAACCTGTATGAGCTCGATCTACTGGAAGGGTTGACGGCCGGGCGCACCACGCCGGTATCCATTCTGCTGCGGGTCAATCCAGGGATCGACGTGCATACGCACGACAAGATCGCGACCGGCGTGCTCGACTCCAAGTTCGGATTTCCGCTCTGGACGAACGATGCCGAAACGGCGGTCGTCCGCACACTGGAGATCCCCGGAATCGCGTTGAAAGGTTTCCATAGCCATCTCGGGTCGCAGCTCTTCGATGAAAAAGCGGCCGAGCTGGCGATCGAGAAGATCGTGGCTTTTGCGGCCGAGATGCGCCGGAACTACGGCGTCGAGACCGCGATCGTCTCACCAGGCGGCGGTATGGGCATTTCATATCTGGAGGGAATGCCCGAGATGGATGTTGCCGAATGGATGGGCGCCACCGCGGATGCGCTCGAGCGGTCCTGCGCGTTGGCCCGCATCCCACACCCGTCGCTCGTGTTCGAACCGGGTCGCTGGATCGTGGGACCAGCTGGTGTGGCGCTCTATCGCACCGGCTCGCGGCGTGAGATCGATGGGGTGCGTACCTATGTTTCGGTGGACGGCGGCATGGCCGACAACATCCGGCCGGCGCTTTACGATGCGGCGTATACCGCAGCGCTCGCCAATCGAAACGTTGACGATGTGACGGAAACCGTCACGATTGCCGGGAAGTATTGCGAATCCGGCGATGTATTGATTCGCGACATCGACTTGCCCCAGCTCGAGCCGGGCGATCTGTTGGCCGTTCCGGCGGCCGGGGCCTATTGCATTCCTATGGCGAGCAATTACAATCTCGCGCTCAAGCCTGCTGTGGTGCTCGTCTGTGAGGGACAGGCGAGACTGATCCGGCGGCGCGAGACGTACGACGATCTTCTGGCACTCGACACGCTTCCGGGGTCGTGATGCGGGCGCTTTACTCGATTTGCACGCGAACCCCATTGGTAGTAGCGTTCCGTATCCCCTCTGACCGTCGCGGGAGGACGTACCAGCTAACGCGCGCCAACGCGCACATCTCACCAGGCGACCTTTCCGCGTTCGGAGCTATCGATGTCGAATCGAACGTCCCCCAACGACCATGAAGCAGACGATGAGGCGGTACGCTGGTCGTCTACCGGCTCTGCCAATGGGTCGTCGCACGGACCGGTCGACGATCTGATCGACGATGCTGATTTGCTCGGCGATCAGGTCGGCGCTAATGGAGATAGTGGTTTGAACGACGAACTTTTGCTGGAGCTGCAAGACGAAACAGACGACGAGCTTGTGCTCGAAGCGATCATCGGCGCGGTCGATGCCGAATCCACGGTGACCGCTTCGATCGAGCCATTGGCAGATCTCGAGGCGCCCACGGAGCTGGATGACGATCTGGCGGACAGCTACTCCCTCGAGATCGAGCGGGTCAATTTCGATGTTGGCCCGACCAATCTGGACGACTCGGTGCGCATGTACTTGCGCGAGATCGGACAGGTGAAGCTGCTCGATGCCCCCCGCGAAATCGAGCTCGCCTCGGCGATGGAGCGCGGCAGCTATCTGGCAATGCGTCATGTACAGCTGACCAACGACTTCGGCCAGCCGCCGGCGGCCGATGTGCTGGGGCGGGCGCTCTTCCATGCCTTCCAGCAAGGCTGGCCGCATATCGAAGACCTCTACTCCCGGGCATACGGGGACGACGCGAATATTGGCAAGGACCACATGCTGAAAAGCGTGTTGCCACTGAGTCAGGTACCGGCCGAGCATGTCAAAGCGGTTACCGGGGAAACCGAGCTGTCGCCCGAAGAGCTGGAAGGCTCGATTCGGCAACGCTACGTCGAATGGGAGCTTTTCCCGACGTCCTTGCAGAGCGAATGTCGCGGCCGCCATCAATGGCCCGCGGCGGAGCAGGTCGATCAGATCTTTCGCGAGCGGGCCAGCCGGCTCGAATCGGTCTGGAATCGGACGATCGTGCAGGGCGATCAGGCCAAGATCGCCCTGACCGAAGCCAATCTGCGTCTGGTCGTGTCAGTCGCCAAGCGATATTCCCAACGCGGGATGAGCATGCTCGATCTGATCCAGGAAGGAAACCTGGGATTGATCCGCGCGGTCGAAAAATTCGACTATCACAAGGGATTCAAGTTCAGCACCTATGCCACCTGGTGGATCCGCCAGGCGATTACCCGGGCCATCGCCGATCAGGCGCGTACGATTCGCATCCCGGTGCATATGGTCGAGACGATCAACCGAGTGATCCGCAAGAGCCGCCAGCTGCAGCAGGAACTCGGACGCGAGCCGACCTCGGAGGAGATCGGCGCTGCGCTGGAGATGCCACCCGACCGGGTGCGCGAGATTCTCAAGATCAGTCAGGATCCGGTCTCGCTCGAAATGCCGATCGGCGAGGAGGAAGACAGCAGCCTGGGGGATTTCATCGAGGATCTGAAAGCGCCGGCGCCGGCCGATATCGCCAGCAACGAAGATCTCAAGAAGCGGGTCAAAGACGCGCTCGGGACGCTTTCCTCGCGCGAGCGCGATGTCATCATGATGCGCTTCGGCATGATCGACGAGCGCCCGCGCACCCTGGAAGAGGTGGGGCGCGAGTTCAACGTGACCCGCGAGCGCATCCGCCAGATCGAGGCGAAGGCTCTGCGAAAACTGCGCCACCCGAGCCGGGCCAAAACGCTGAAGGACTTTCTCGAATAACGGGTCCAGCAGCCGGCGGCCGAAGTCCGGCGACACGGTAGCGCTCGCGGAAAATTGATCTGGTTCACTGCGCGAGCAGAACTTTTCTCGTTGGGGTCACCAGTCACAACGATCACGAGTGCGAAGGTCTTGGGCGGACGAGGGACCGGTCAGACGTGGACTTTTTTGCGGCCCCGTTTCGCCTAGCTTTACGTCGAATT
>DASTFJ010000273.1:0-5898 GCA_035708745.1 Thermomicrobiales bacterium
GGCGAAGCTCCAGCAACAGAAGTTCCTGCACCTCCCACGGTGACTGAGGTGCCGTTGGCAGACTTCGCGTATTACGAAAGCCCAAATTGGGGATATATCTTCAGCTGGGATACGAACAAATGGTCAGTCACCGATGAATCGAGTGAAAACGGCGTCGACCGGTTGTTGATTGCTGGTTCAGAGGGCTCCGTCGAACTGTTAGGTGGGCAGGCGTACAGCGGCGATCCGGCAACGTGCCTGACTACTGCCGAGCAAAGTATCTGGACTGAGCCCGACGTCATGAATGTCCAAGGGGCTACCGATGGCACCTACGATTTCGCATATAGCGACGATTGGAATGCCGGCAATACCTTCCAAATCGACTACACCGACGGCCAGGCACAGCTATGGAAGATCGATTGCTACCAGTTGGCTCCTGGTGCGGAGGTTCTCAGGATCACCGTCGTCGGGTCATTCGAGCAGTTCGACCTGTACTGGAATGACCTGGTAAATATCTCGACTGATGTCGCATTTCCGCGGCGATCGTTCACAGGAATCGACGCCTCCGACGGCTATCTTACCGGTGCGGGAACTGGCTGCCCAAGCCAACCATATCCACCACGGCCCTTGCGCGATGGCGCGGGCTTCGAGGTTGGGATGGTTACCTGGTATAGATGGGCCGACTTGAACTCGCGGCCGTTGGCCGTACTTATTCTCGAGAACACCAGCGCAGTGGACCTCACGATCGACGCGCTGCAATTTCAACTTGTAGTTCTCGACCCTCGCACCAAAGCCGAAATCACTTCAATTCCTGTGACACAGTTCGAATGGCTGAACTCAGCAGGAAATGAGTTTGATCCCGTACAGTCAATTGGTCCGGGTAGCCGTTCCATCCTGGGCCTAGGCTTTCAATTCTCGTCGGGTCCTGACCAGTATCTGCACTTCGACATCAACTACTTGGGTCTCGATCCGGTTAACAGCCTTGTCGCGAAGCTCGATCCGGCCGGTTGCGGCGCTGCGGGTGGACGTGGGAAGCCAGTCAAGGCGTAGGAGTTGGTTGGGATGAACTCGACTGCGTAATTTCCTCGTCTCCCTGGATGGCCGGGCGGTCACACGCCTCGATGCCACCGACCTTTGCCGCTCCTTCACTTGTAGCGAGGAACCACCCCTCTTGACGCGCTCGGTTTCCAGCGCGCCATCGCTGGCAATGCAACTGAAACTCGCGTCATGTGATCGAAAGGACGGAAGACCAATGCGTCGATCGAAGGCACCGGGCTCGATTCTGCTCGTCGCGATCCTGTTGGCTGCTTCGCTCGTTTCAACTGTTGCGCAATCAGACCAGGTGGGTGAGTTCGGCGAAATACGTCTCGAGGCAGTGAAGGCAAATTCAAGTCAGGTGTTGCCAGGCGCTTGCTACTCGATCTCCGGCTTCGAATTTTGTGATGACGACGGCGACGGCCTCGTCATCGTTACGGATGTTCCAATCGGCGAATACATTGTGACGGAGACAATCGCGCCTCAGGGCTTCGAGATCGCGCCTCCTTTCGCACTTTTTGTCGACCCTTTGCTTCCGGAAGGTTCTGACGATGTTGTCGTTCATCGCCAAATCGGCAGCGAAGATCCGTTCAATAGCTTCGAATTTGCCGCCGAAAACCCAGTGTTCTTCGAGAGTCCGACCTGGGGTTTCATGATTCGATGGGATGCGCTCGACTTCACGGCCGGCGACCAGACCTCGGCGTCAGGAACCGACCATCTGGAGCTGCATGGGGCCGCCGGCGATGTGAACTACTGGGGCTATCGAGGATTCGACGGGATCCCGGCCGCATGCCTGGAGTCCCGGGTGCGCCAGCTTCGGAACGATCCCTCGATAATCGACATCCACCCGGTCGTCGACGCCGCGGGTTTGAGTTTCGAGTCTTCCTCGATGTTCCTGGCCGAGAACGCGTACGAACTCGTCTTCCGCGACGGGCGCGCGCTGGCGATGATGATCACCTGCCATCAATTGGTTCCTGGCGAAGCGGTGCTGCTAGTCGAAATCTCGGCGCCATTCGAGCCACTCGACGATCAGTCCTGGTGGATACTGGAGAATGTCTCCAGGTCCATCGCTTTCCCGCGCAGCACCTTCCAGGCTCCGGGCCCGCGCTACTACTACCTGGTAAATCCAATACCCCGCGATTGCGCCGGTTCGGGCGGACCGAATCTTGGAGAGCCGCAACTCGTCTATGACGCCAATGGACGAGAAGTTGCGTTCGTGTCAGTCTCCAAGCGATGGGGAAACCAGGCAACGCCGCCAAGCATCGAACTCCTCATCGAGAACACCGGGGCCGTACCGCTCTCTGTCGATGCAAGTCGATTTCGATTCCTCGTGCGCGACCCCGAAACGGGGCTCCGGCGCGGCCCTCTCACACAGACTCCTTTTCAATGGGTCTATGCCCCGGGTGACCTCACGAATCCGATACAAATCCTCGAGCCGGGCCGTCGCGCCATCGTCACACTTCGATTCGCCTATCCAATGAATCTCCAGGCCTATGAGATTCGTGAGATTCACTACGAGGGCGCGACCTCGATTCGCAATCCATTCGCCGCATTCGATTACGGCGATGGTTGCATGGGTGCTGGTGGAGGACGTGGCAAGCCGGTGAGATCGTCATAGCCAGCCCAGGCCGTTTCGCGGCGCGATTCGCTCAGTTCCCCACCACGTTTTGCCGCAATTCTGGCGGAATGCTTCATGCTGCCATGAGGCCGGCCTGAACGCCTGATCGCTGGGTTGGGTACAATCTGACAACCTGGCTGTCACGCCTTCCTTGTTTCGTCGTGCATATGCAAAGAGGAAGGCCGGACGCGACCGGCTCCGGGTTTCGACAGGAATGGGCCCGTTGCGAATCCGGAGCGATCGGAGATCAGAATGGCGACATCGCGAGAAACCACCAAGAAAAAGCGCACTGCCGCCGCGACCAATGGCGACAAGCCTCACGTACCCGAGGTCAGTCCGGAGCAGCTGCTCGAGTTCTATCGGAAGATGGTGCTCGTGCGTTCGTTCGAAGAAGCCTGTCAGACCGCTTTCCGGCAGGGCAAGGTCGGCGGCTACCTACACATGTACATCGGGCAGGAGGCAATCGCCACCGGCTTGCTGGCGACCGTGCAACCGGACGACCGTATCATCACCGCCTACCGCGATCATGCGCATGTGCTCTTGCTGGGGGCCACCCCGAACGAGGTGATGGCCGAGCTCTATGGCAAGGGCACCGGGCTGGTGAAGGGCAAGGGCGGCTCGATGCACCTGTTCGATGTCGAAAACCAGTTCTGGGGTGGCTATGGCATCGTCGGCGGGCATATCCCGCTCGGGGTCGGCATGGCCTATGCCCAGCGCTATCTGCCGGACAATAACGGCATCACCCAGCTCTATCTCGGGGACGGCGCCATCCACAATGGCGCGTTTCATGAGGGGGCGAATCTCTCCGGACTGTGGGGCAAAGAAGGACTGAATCCCTGCCTCTTCGTGCTGGAAAACAACCAGTACGGGATGGGCACCAGCATCGAACGGGCTACCGCCAACACGAACCTCATCTCGAAATTCGATTCCTATGCGATCCCGAACGAAACGGTCGACGGCATGGATGTCGAAGCAGTCTACGCCGCCGCGGTACGCCTGACCGAGCAGGTGCGCGAAACCGCCGCGCCCTATGCGCTGGAAGCGATGACCTACCGCATCTCGCCCCACGGCGCAGCCGACTTCCTGGAGAAATATCGCTCCAAGGATGAGGTGCGCGAAGCCCGCAAGCGCGACCCGATCGGTCTGACCGAGAACAAGCTGCTCGACCGCGATATCGTGACCGAGGACGAGATCGCCAAAATCCGCGAGGAATCCCACCAGGTGGTGGCCGACGCGGTCAAGTTCGCCGAAGAGAGCCCCGAGCCCGCGCTCGAAGAGCTGCTCACCGATGTCTACGCCGAGCCGGAAGCGGTCGGGTAGCAGGAAAGGACACACCGTTCGATGCCTGTCGTTACCTACCGCGAAGCTATCAAATCCGCGATGTCGGAAGAGATGGAGCGCGACGAGCGCGTCGTCCTGATAGGCGAGGACATCGGTCTGTACGGGGGCACCCACCTGGTGACCGATGGTCTGCTCGACCGGTTCGGTCCGAAGCGGGTGATCGATACCCCTATCGCCGAAGGCGGGTTTACCGGCGCGGCGATCGGGATGGCGATGGCGGGGATGCGCCCCATTGTCGAGATGATGACCTGGAATTTCTCCTTCCAGGCCGCCGACCAGATCATCCAGAATGCGGCCAAGATCCGCTATTTCTCCGGCGGGCAGGCCTCGGTGCCGCTGGTGATTCGCGGTCCGAACGGCGGTGGCGTGCAGCTTTCCGCGCAACACACCCACAGCCTGGAAGGGTTCTATGGCCACTTCCCCGGGCTCAAGGTGGTCGCTCCAGCGACGCCATACGACGCCCACGGGATGATGACCGAGGCGATCCGCGACCCGGATCCCGTCCTGATCCTGGAGGCGGGCGCGCTTTACGGCACCAAGGGCGAAGTGCCCGAGGCGGAGTACACGGTTCCCTTCGGCAAGTCGCGCATCGCGCGTGAGGGAACCGATGTGACCCTGATCGGCTACGGCCGGCAGGTCAATCTGCTGCTAAAGGTCGCCGAGCGGATGGCCAAGGACGAGGGGATCGAGGCAGAAGTCGTCGATCTGCGCTCGATCCGGCCGTTCGATACGGAGACCATCGTCGAATCGGTCAAGAAGACCAACCGGGCGGTGGTGGTCGAAGAGCAATGGCGCTGGTTCAGTGTCGCCTCCGAGGTCGCCGCCCATTTGCAGGAGCACGCATTCGACTATCTCGACGCCCCGGTCGAGCGGGTCAGCGGCGCGGAGGTACCGGCCCCCTACGCGCGCAATCTCGAAATCGCGGCATTCCCAAGTGAAGACGATGTCATCGACGCGGTCCACCGCGTTCTGTACCGGAGGAAATAAGCCGTGTCGACGGTGATCATGCCCAAAATGGGCGATGGAATGGAAGAAGGCACCCTGCTGCGCTGGCTGAAAAGCGTCGGCGATCAGGTGGACGCGGGCGATCCGATCGCCGAGATCGAGACCGACAAGGTCGCGCTCGAGATCGAGGCGGCCGAAAGCGGCTACCTGATCCAGACGCTGGTGACCGAGGGGCAGACCGTGCCCATCGGCACCGCCATCGCGCAGATCGGCGCCGAGGGGGAAGCTCCGGCGGAGGCTGCTCCAGCCGCGGCCGCTGCCGAGGCGCCAAAGACCGAAGCACCGAAGGCAGAAGCCGCCCCGGTGCAGGAAGCGCCGGCCCCAGCCGCCGAGCCGGTCGCCGCCAGCGCGGCCGCTCCGGCGCCGCAGGTGGAAACGGCCCCGGCGGCTCCGGCCCGCGCCGATGGCGAGAAGCTGCGCGCCTCCCCGCTGGTGAAGCGCCTGGCCGCCGAGCACGATATCGATCTCTCCGGTATTCCCGGCACCGGTCCGGGCGGTCGCATCGTCAAAGACGATCTGGCGCCCTATCTGACCGGCGCTCGTCCGAAACCGACCGCCGCTCCGGCTCCTGCCACCACAGCACCAGCAACAGTTCCGCTTGCCGCGTCTGCCGAGGGAGGTACGCGCCCAGCGGGAGTTGCGCGCGAGATGAGTCGCATTCGCAGGACGACCGGCAAGCGCATGGCCGAATCCAAGGACGCGATCCCGCATTTCTATGTGGTTTCCGAGGTCGATATGACCGAGGCGCGCGCTTTCCGCGAGATGATCAACAGCGAGATCGAGGAGAAGGAGTCGAAGGTTTCCTTCAACGATTTGGTGGTCAAAGCCGCGGCGCTGGCGTTGCGCGATTTCCCGAATCTCAATGCGAGTCTCGAGGGCGATCAGCTCTACGACCACGCGAATATCGATATCAATATCGC
>DASTFJ010000274.1:0-17219 GCA_035708745.1 Thermomicrobiales bacterium
TGCCGGAAAAGCCTGTCATCATCTCGATCGACGATGGCAATTCGACCGATTGGCTCTTCCTGGAGCTGCTGGAGCGGTACGGTTTCGAGGGGGTCTTTTCCCTGCCGAACTATGCGCAGTTGACCGCGAGCCAAATTCGCACGCTGGACCGGGCCGGCGAGGTCTGCGGGCACACAGTCAGCCATGAGAATCTGAGCACGCTCGACTATGACGGCCAGTACTACCAGATCGTGGCGAATAAGAAGTATCTGGAGAATATCCTGGGCAACAAGGTGACATGCTTCGCCTATCCATTCGGCGCGTATAACGGTCTGACGCCGTATGTGGTGATCGAAGCGGGGTATCTGATGGCCTTCGATGTATCCGGGGGACCGCAAGGGCTCGACAACTCGCTCGATCGATGGCATATCCTGCGCATCAATGTCAACGGCAACGGGACACTCGACGACTTCATCGCCAACCTGGAAGCTTATTAGTGCGTCATCCATGACCCGGGAGTGAACCAGCGCATGATTCCTGTCGGTCCACATGCCGGGCAAGCGGTGCTTCGCGCGGGTCCCCCGGTCGACGGCGCGCGCAAGGCCGTGATTGCCATTCACGGCCGCGGCGCCAGCGCGGCCGACATCATCGGCATGGCCCGCGCGATCGAGCTGCCCGATGTCACCTGGCTGGCGCCGGATGCGTCGAGTCATACCTGGTATCCCTATAGCTTTCTCATGCCGGTTGAGCAGAACCAGCCGTTTCTCGATTCAGCGCTTTCGGTGGTGGGCGGTCTGCTGCAGCATCTCGAAGATTCCGGCATACCCGCAGGGCGCGTGGTCTTGCTCGGCTTTTCGCAGGGGGCGTGCCTGGCTTCGGAATTCGTAGCGCGGCATCCGCGACGGTATGGCGGGCTGGTCGTCTTTTCGGGAGGGCTGATCGGGGCCGAGATCGATCCGGCCACTTACAGCGGCGCCCTCGGCGGGATGCCGGCATTCGGCGGGTGCAGCGATATCGATCCACATATTCCGCTGGCGCGATTCGAGACCACCGGTCAAGTACTGGAGAGCCTGGGAGCCGAGGTCGATTTTCGGGTCTACCCAGGAATGGGGCACACCATCAATATCGAGGAGCTGACGGCGGCACGGAATCTCATCGCTGCGGTGGACTAGCGAACGGGCGCCGGACGAACGAGTCTTCCGCATCGAAGCATGGGTTGGGCGACAAGAGGTTCCTCGACAAGCTCGGAACGACGATTTATCTGGACCGAGCTTTCTTCGTCGAGGTGGCGCGTTGTGTGCCACCAAGCTCGACTTCGGACCCAGGGTGACGACGGGGTCGCGATAATCCGTGATGGAGAAGCGCGATTCGATTAGATTGAACGCTGACGCTTGCCCTGATGTGGGCGATTCGACTCAACGACCCAGAGAGGATGTCTTTCATGCTTCGGGCTGCGTTTCAGAACGAGCCATCCGCCGATTTTTCCGATCCCAGTGTCCGCGATGCCATGCAGGCTGCTCTGGCAACGGTGGGTAGTGAGCTCGGGCGGGAATATCCGCTGATCATCGGCGGCGAGCGCCGCGAAACCGGGCAATGGATCGTCTCGACTAATCCAGGCAATATCGATCAGGTCGTGGGGAAGGTTGCAAAAGCGTCCAAGGATGACGCACTGGACGCAATCGCCGCCGCGCAGGATGCATTCAAGGAATGGCGCAAGCTCTCGATGGTGGGCCGCGCGAGTGTGCTGCTGAAGATGGCGGCAATCGTGCGGCGCAAACGCTTCGAGCTGGCGGCCTGGATGGTCTACGAGTTGGACAAGCCGTGGGACGAGGCCGAAGGCGAGGTGGCCGAGGCAGTCGATTTCCTGGAGTGGTATGCGGCCCAAGCGGTCAAGCTGACCGAGCGGGTCGATTTGGCGCATCTGCCGAATGAGGCGACCGACTACATCTATCAACCACTTGGGGTGGGAGTGGTCATTCCGCCCTGGAATTTCCCTTGCGCGATTTTGACCGGGATGACGATGGGGCCGATCGCGGTCGGCAATACGATCGTGCTCAAGCCAGCCACGAATACGCCGGTGATCGGCTACAAGATGGTCGAGATTATGCTGGAAGCCGGTGTGCCGGCCGGGGTGGTGAATTTCGTGCCGGGTTCAGGCAGCGAAATCGGTGATCTGCTGGTCGAGGACCCGCGGGTGCGGTTCGTTGGCTTTACCGGATCGAAAGATGTCGGGGTTCGCATCTTCGAGAAGGCGGCCACGGTGCAGAAGGGGCAGCGCTGGCTGAAACGGGTGACGGCCGAGATGGGCGGTAAGGACGCGATCATCGTCGACAGCAGCGCCGATCTCGATGCGGCAGTAGAAGGGATCGTGACCTCGGCCTTCGGCTTTTCCGGGCAGAAATGCTCGGCCTGCTCGCGGGTGATCGTGCTGGCGGATGTCTACGATCAGGTGGTCGATGGGGTCGTGGCGCGCACGAAAGATGTCGTCTCGGTGGGTTCGGGGGTCGAAGGGGCCGCGTCCATGGGCGCGGTGGTGGACAAGCAGCAGTTCGATTCGATCAACAAGTACATCGAGATCGGAAAGCAGGAAGGCAAGCTGGTCTATCAGGGCGATGTGCCCGATGCCAACGGCTACTACGTTCCGCCAACGATTTTCGCGGACGCACCGGCCAATTCGCGCATCGCCTGCGAAGAGATCTTCGGGCCGGTGCTGACGATCGTGAAGGTCGACTCGTACGATGAGGCGCTGGATGTCGTCAACGATTCTGAATACGGGCTGACCGGGTCGGTCTATTCCGGGAATCGCACCAATCTCGAGCGCGCACGCGACGAGTTCGAGGTCGGCAATCTCTATCTCAACCGCAAATCGACCGGTGCGATGATGGGGGTACATCCGTTTGCCGGCGTGAAGCTAAGCGGCACGAATTCCAAGGCCGGCGGTCCCGATTATTTGCTGAACTTCGTCCAGGCCAAAGCAGTCGGCGAACTACTGTAGAACGGACGAGACGCGGGGCGGCGGAAACGCCGGCCGTCCCGCGTTTTGCTCGGGAGCGCCGGGCGATGACGCTCCCCAAGGGGAATTCGATGGATCAGGAACGAGATTTGACCGCCGTGGCCACCTCCGACGATCGCACGCAGCTCTTCAAGGTGCGTGAGGCCTTGTTGAATCTGCACAAGGCGCTGCTCAATGTGGAGCGTGCCCGCTATGAGTACAATGTCGGCCCGGTGGCGAACGAATTCGAGTTCTTCCGGCTGGCGACGAGCGATCCGTCGTTCGCCTGGATCGGTCCACTGACGACGCTGATCGTGCAAATCGACGAGCAGGTTGCGAATAAAGAGCCGATCTCGGTGGGGGCGGTGGAATCGCTCTACAGCGAGACGCGAGCGGTGCTGGCCTCGAGCACGGAGACGCCGTTCAAGACCGAGTACAACCAGCTCCTGCAGGAAAATCCCGATCTGGTGATGAAGCATTCGGCGGTGATGCAGGCGTTGCCGCCGCTGGAACGGGCGCGGCAGTAGGAACGCACTCCAGGGCGACGATACGGCAGGGTGCGGAGTCGAGGATCAGTGGCGGTCGAGCGAACAGAACCTGAGGTGACGATCGAGTCCGCCGAAGTGGAATCGATCTGGGGACCGCGACTGGGCAAGCTGACCGCGGGGTTGTTGATCACGATCGTGGTCGGGGCGTTCGAAGCGCTGGCGGTGGCGACGGTCTTGCCGGATACGGTCGACGATCTGGGCGGTATCGAGTACTACGGCTGGATTCTGGCGTCGTTCACGCTTGCGAATCTCATCGGCATCGTGGTGGCCGGTTCTGAGATCGACCGGCAGGGGATGGTGCCGTCATTTCTGGTCGGTATCGGATGCTTTGCCATTGGACTCGCGATCGGCGGCTTGGCCCCCGCGATGCCCGTGCTGATCCTGGGCCGCATCGCGCAGGGCTTTGCCAGCGGGATGTTGATCTCGGTCGCCTATGCCGCGGTGCGGACCGCTTATGACGCCGATTCGCGGCCCCGGCTGATGGCGTTGTGGTCGTCGGCCTGGGTTATTCCCGGGCTGGTCGGTCCGGCGGTCGCGGGTTTCGTGGCGGAAACGATCGGCTGGCGCTGGGTTTTTCTGGGCATGATTCCATTTCCGTTGATCGCGGGTGTGTTGACCCTGCCGTCCTTGCGAGCGGTCGATGTGGTCAAAGCGGGCGAGCGCGATTTTGCGCGCCTGCGCGATGCACTGTTGCTTGCGGCCGGCACGGCGCTGCTGCTGGCGGGATTCGGCCGCTCGCAGTGGTATGTGTTGGGAACGCTGGTGATCGTCGGTCTTGCGGTGATGTTGCCGGCATTTCGGCGATTGAGTCCGCCGGGTACGGTACGGGCGCGGCCCGGGGTGGCGGCGGCCGTCGCTGTCCTGATTTTGCTGACGATCGGGTTTTTCGGTTTCGAGTTCTTCATTCCGCTGGCGTTGACCGATTTGCGCGATCAGTCGACGGTCGTGGCGGGACTGCCGCTCACCGCCAGCGCGCTGACCTGGACGGCGGGTGCGTGGATCGTCGACCGCCGCTCGAAGCTGACGGCGCGCGCTGTGCTCCTTCGGGCGGGTTTGGCGTTGATCATCACCGGGATTCTGTTGACTGCGGTTGTCTTCCTGAGTGGATTACCGGTGGTGGCGACCTTGCCGGCGTGGGCAATTTCTGGATTGGGGATGGGGATTTCATTTTCGACCCTCATGTTGAGCGTGCTGGATGATGCGCCGGAAGGGAGCGAGGGGGCAACTATTTCCGCCGGGCAGCTGGCAAATACACTCGGTGTTTCCATTGGAGTGGGAATCGGCGGCTCGATTGTGGCCGCGACCAGCATCGACGAGATTGCGACCGAGCGGGGGTTCTTGATTCTGGCCGCGGGGTCGGTGGCGATTCTGTCGGTAGGGTTCTTTCTGGCCGCACGCGTGACGAGCCCGGTCCGGGCAACGCTCGCTCACGACTAAGATTTCGCAAACGGAAACCTGAAGGAGTTGCGGCCAGGGATCCGGCTGGTGATCGTGAGCCAAATAGTCGAACGGAACGACGTATGACCCCCGCGCGATGGTGGCAGCGGAATTCGCAACGGGTAGCACTGGGGTCGATGCTGGCGCCGTATCTCATCGGGCTGTCGTTGCTGGTCATTGGACCGGGGCTGGCCGGTTTTGCGTTGTCACTGACCGATTACAACGCCATCCAGCGGCCGAGCTGGACGGGGTTGGACAACTTCCGGCGGCTGCCTGGCGACCACGTCTTCCGTATCGCCGTATTCAATTCGTTGCTCTACATCGCGTTGGCGGTGCCGATCCGGTTGGCCGGCGCGTTGCTCCTGGCAAGATTGCTGCAACGGCCGTCCCGCGGCGCGCTGGCTGGCCGCGCGGTGGTCTATCTGCCGACCGCGATTCCAGATCTGGCCTGGGCGTTGATCTGGTTGTGGATTCTCAATCCGATCTACGGACCGCTGAATCAGATGCTCGGCTGGCTCGGGGTCGATGGTCCGGCGTGGATGGTCGATCCGGCGAGTGCGCGGTTTGGCATCGTGTTGATGATGATCTGGCAGCTGGGCGAAGGGTTCATCGTCTGCCTGGCGGCGTTGCAAAACGTCGACCGGGATCTGATCGATCAGTCGGCGGTCGATGGCGGCGGCCGGTGGGGCACGTTTCGCGGCGTCGTGTTGCCGTCGATCGCGCCGGCGCTGCTGATCTTGCTGTGTCGCGACACCATCTTCAGCTTTCAGGCGAACTTCGTCCCCGCGTTGATCGTGGGGAACGGCGGGGGACCTGACTACGCCACGATGTACCTGCCGATGTACATCTATACGGTTGCATTTTCCTATCTCCGGTTCGGCTACGCGGGAGCGCTGACCGTGGCGATGTATGCAATGACCGGTGTGATCCTGTTCGTGCAGTACCGTCTGACCAAACGCTGGCACGAGGGGTTCGGTCGTGCGTTCTAGGCGGGACTGGCGACTTCCCGCTATCGGTGTCGTGGCGCTGATATTCCTGCTGCCGCTGTTTTGGGCATTGACCACATCGTTGCGGCAGACGGGGGCGCCATTGCCGCGGCAGATCGACTGGATGCCATCTCCGCCGGCATGGGGCAACTACCGAGCGGTCTTCGAGATCGTCGATGCGGGACGGTTCGCGCTGAATTCGGTGGCGGTGGCCGTGGTGGCCGTGCCGGTGACGATCGTCGTTGCGTCCCTGGCGGGGTTTGCCATGTCGCAACTGCCGGTCCGGATCCGTATGCGGTTGGTGGTGCTTTCCGCGCTGTGCCTGATGGTGCCGCTGACGGCTATCTGGATTCCGCGCTTCCTCCTCTTCGAGGAAGCGGGCTTGATGAATACGCGCATTGCGCTGATGGCGCCCGCGCTCATGGGAACGTCGCCCTTTTTCGTGTTGCTGTTCCTGTGGGCATTTTCGAATGTGCCGCGCGAGGTCTACGATGCGGCACGGTTGGACGGGGCGGGCGCCTATCGGGTGTGGGCGGGAATCGGGTTGCCGCAGGTGCGCGCAGCGGCCGGCACGGTGGGAGTTCTCGCCTTTGTGCACTACTGGAATAGTTTCGTCGAACCGCTGCTGCTCATGCGGACGGCCGACAAGTACACCGCCTCATTAGGACTGCGGGTGCTCTACAGTCTCGATTCGACCAACTGGCCGATCATCATGGCGGGTTCAGTGTTGATGATCGTACCGGTGGTCGCCGCATTCGTGCTGGCGCAACGCGTCTTCTTTGGCGAGTTGCGTGGGATCGACCGGTCAGCCCGTTGAACGCGGTCTTGGATAGCAGGACACGGAGGTCCTGCGCTGCACCGGCGCGGGGTGAGCTCGACGTGGAGCTCCGGGAAGGAGAATCGTCCTCGCTAATCGGCGGCTCGATCGAAGGCGTCCTTGCTGTTGGCGATGGCAGCCGCGGCTGCCTCGGCCACCTCGAAGTTTTCGATGTAAAGTGAGCGGTCGAATTCCGCATCGAAGATGTCCTCGACTTCGGCCCAGGTCGAGATCGATGGGAGCCGGTGCATATCCGGGATGTTGTCGAGATAGACCTGCGAGTTGGCCGGTGGCAGGGGCGTGGCCGCGACCGGCGATGCGGCCGGCGATCCGGAATCGCAGCGCCACGGGCACCCGGCAGGGACTCCTTGCAGGAAGACGGGTGATTCGGAAACGGAGATCATCGAGGGGACCGTGCGCCCAGTTTCGGCCAGGAGAATTTGGCCCTGCTCGCCCCCGGCGAATTCGATGAAGGTCCAGACGGCGTCCGGATTTTCGGCGTCCGCCGCCATGCAGAAGGCATCGCTGTGGAGGACGGTGGCGGCCCGATCGATCACCGGCAGGGAAACGACATTCCAGTCGAAGCCGTCGATCTCGCGCAGGGTCGGCACCGGACGGCGGCTTTGCATGTACATTCCCGCGCCGCCGCGCATGAATCGATCCTGGTCCGATTCTGCGGCGACTTCTACTTCTGGCGGAACCACGTTGTAGCCGCTCGCGCCGAGGCTAATGAACATTTCGAGACCGGCGAGCGCTTCCGGAGTGTCGATGGTGAGGGTGGTGGGATGTTCGAGATCGTCGACCACCTCGCCGCCGGAACCCCAGATGAATGAAACCATGCGGTACATCGACGGCTCGACCACCACGCCGTACTGATCGAGCGTGCCGTCGCCATCGGTGTCCTGGGTGAGCGCCTGCGCCGCCGCGATGAACTCGTCCCAGCTCCAGCCATCTATCGGAAGCGGAATCCCGGCCGATTCGAACAGGTCCTGGTTGTAATAGACCACCAGACTGGAGATGTTTTGCGGTAGGCAATAGAGCTCACTGGCGTCGCCGAAACGGAAGGCGCCGAGCGAGAGGCTGTAGTAATCGGACTCGGAGATCTGTGCGCTGTTTTCGATGTAGGTCTGGATGGGGGCAAGGCCGCCGGCGCCAGCGTATTGCCCGAATTGCCGGTAGTTGGTGAGATAGACGTCCGGTGGGGCACCCGCGGCGAAATCGGACGCAATCTTACGGTAGTAATCTCCCTGGCCGGCGGTGTAGTCGACGGTCACGTCGATCCCTGGATGAGCTGCCTCGAAGGCATCGACGACTGCCTGATAGGCGGCTTCCTCGGCCGGGTCGCCCCAGAACGCGAAGCGAATCCCCGCCGGTTCCTGAGCCAGGACCGCGTGCTGACAGAGCGAGATAACGATCGCCGTCATCAGCAGGGCAAGTCCCGCGGAGAAGCGGGGAAGCGATTGCCGGCGTATGAGTCGATGGGCCTTCATGCCTGGACCTCCATTCGTCGGTTCGATCAAACAAGCAGTTCTCTTGAGTATGTTCCCGGCAGTCTGCGGGAGCGTGACGGAGGGCGCAACCAGTGGCTATCGACGGATCGACAACGATGGATCACACTTGACGAAACGATCGCCGGGCGTTTGAAAAGAGACGCTCGACTCACGTGCCCGACATGTCTCGGCGTCAGAAGGAGCCGATCTCGATGACCACACCGCTCGACACCAGAATCCAGCGCCGCACCCTGTTGAAAACCGCGCCCGCCGCCGGTCTCGCCACGCTGATGCGGCCGGAAGGCTCGCTCGGCGCGGACGCGGTCCGCTTCGCCTTCTTTGCCGACCCCTCGGAAGCGCTGGCCTACGCCCAGCTGATCGACGGCTTCGAAGCGTCGCAGGATGTCTTCAAGATCGAACCGATCGTGATCTCGTCGTCGAATGTGGCGCCGCTGGGGCGCCTGCTGCCGGCCAGCAAATATCCGGAATGGTTGCGCGATTCGTTCACCGGCAACAATCCGCCGGATGTCTTCCTGTTCACCTATCGCGATCTGGGCGCGTACGACACCCGCGGCGTGCTGGAGCCAATCGATCCCTGGCTGGCGACCAGCCGGTCGCTGAACGAGGACGACTTCTATCCCGAATCGCTCGCGCTCTTCCGGCCGGCCAACAAGCCGCTGATGGCGATTCCCCAAAATCTCTCCAGCCTGGTGGTCTATTACAACACCGATATGTTCGAGGCTGCCGGCATCGGCGACCCGGGTAGCGGCTGGAGCTGGGACGACTTCACCGCGGCCGCGGAAAAGCTGACGGTGGATTCCGATGGAGACGGTCATACCGATATCTATGGCGTGACGTTCGACCCGACCATACACCGGTATGCGGCGGCGGTTTGGGGCGCCGGAGGCGAGCTCTTCGACGATGTCTATCAGCCGACCAAGCTGACCCTGGATACCCCGGAAGCGCGTCGCGGGATCGAATGGATCACCTCGCTCGGACCGACCGGGATCAAGGCAACTCCGACCATGGAGGAGCGCATGCTGCTGGACGACACCCAGCGGTTCCGGAGCGGTCAGGCGGCGATGCTCATCCAGAGCCGGCGCGTGGTGGCGTTCCTGCGGGATAACGCGACCGTGCCGTGGGATGTCGCGCCATTGCCGGTCGGGCTGATGCCGGCGAATGTGTCCCATAGCGACGGACTGGGAATCTTCAGCGGTTCTGCCCGCAAGGAAGGCGCCTGGGCGTTCCTGGAATATGCCATGGGCGAGGAGGGTCAGACGATTCTGGCTGCTTCGGGCCGGACCGTGCCCTCGATGAAGCGAGTCGCGGCGTCGGATGCGTTCCTCAAAGGCGGCAGTATCGCCTCGGTTCTGGGGTATACGCGGTCACCGCGGAATGCATCGGTGTATCTGGACAATATCGCGATCAGCAGGCCGTTGCCGTCGACAACCACCTGGCCGACGGCGGTCTGGGAGATGGACAAGGCCTTCAAGAAGGCCTTCTATGAAGACGGCGATATCGATACGGCCATTTCGACGGTAATGCAGCGGACGACTTTTTCGAGCGAGGGCGCGGACGATTTGTTCCGTATGGCGTCGCCGACTCGGATTCCGGGCACCGAGGACTGAGGTGAATTTCGGAGCGGCCGGGACATCTATCGAATGTGGCTCGTCTGATGAGACTCGCTGCGGCGAGGAGCTTCTTCCTTCGTCAGAATGACAGAGCTTGGATGGCAGGCGCCGGAATTTAGCGCTCTGATTTGAGGCGGCCGAGGGCAAAGCGGGCAACGGTGAGGTCGGCCTCGGGGCTGCCTTCGGGATAATAATCCCAGGCAAGGGAGAGCGCGCAGAAGGCGGCGATCCATTCGAGCAGCCGCCGACGATCGAGCTGGGCCCGCCGGGTGATCTGGTCGATGCGGGCATCGAACCGTTCGGGATCTGTGGCAATCGAGGTGTTCGGGTTGCGAAAGATATTCAGGTAGTCGTACGTGCGCTCGCCGTAGATCCCCTTCGGATCGATCGCGAGCCAGCGGCCGTCCATCGATTGCAGCACATTACGATGGTGGATGTCGCCGTGAAGCATCACGTTGTCTTGCCCGGTCGCAAGCAAGCGATCGAGGATGCGCCGGCCTTCGAGGACTTCAGGGCGGGCATCTGATGTTTCCAGGAGGTCGACGAACCATTCTTCGAGAGTTGGTACCCTGGGTGGATCGGCCGGCTGATGGGAGTGGAGCGCGCTTGCGGTCTCACAAAGGATGTCGATGGCGAACGAATCTTCGCCGGCAAGTGCCCGGCGGTAGAGTGAATCGGGGCCGGTCGGCCGCTCCATGAGGAGCACGCCGTTCTCACGCTCCAGCACATCAACGACGCCGTGCCCCTGCCACCAGGCGAGGACCGCGCCACCGATTTGCTCATCCGGCTCCTGCGTGAGTTTGAGCATGACGGGCTGCTCGCCCCGCAGGGCAGGAACGAGCACGCTGCTGTGCGTGACGATGCGATCGCCGTCGGCGCTGAGGCGCCAGCGTTCGAGCCATGGGGTTGGGTCGTTGCGCGGGTCGAAATCGCTCATCGGGAGAAGAACTGCACCTCAGGCTCGAAGACGGTGTCGAGTTCCATTGGGTACATCGGCCGCCGGCAGATCGTGTGACCGAGCGATGGGAGATTGGCGCTGGTCGACCCGGGCGCGTCCACGCCGATGAGTTGCGCGGCCCAGTCGCGGAAACAATAGTGCGGACAATGGGGCGATTTCTGAACGACAAGGTCGAAGTCATTGGGATTCTGTCCGTGATCGAGAAAGAGCGCTCGGTCGAAATGGCTCACCGGCCGACTGGTAACGACCACGATGTGCCGTCCAACTTCGAGGACCGCGGTGGGACCGGCATCGGCTGGTCCGAACCCGTGCGATTCGTAGCGAATCTTTCCATCCGAGAGCATCTTCACGCGCGCTTCGACGGGAAGCGGGGTGAAGCGCGCCGGGTCGAGGCTGCCACCGAGCATGGCCGAAATCGTCGCTCCGATCCCGGCCTCCATGGCGGCTCGTACCGCCGGGGCATCGACCACCGGGAAGAGTCCGCGTCCGGGATAGTTCTGCTCGATGACAGCGCGGAAAATGGCATTCGAATCGCCCGAGGCGCCGGAGCTGGTAGCGTCGGCGGCATCGACGAGCACGGTGGTGCCGGGAACGCCGGTGGCGCGGTCGATCGCCTGATCGACCGGCACCAGCTCGGCCTGCATGGCGGCGCGGTCGTCCCAAAAGGTGCTGGCGAGCGAGAGCGCTTCGTGGGCAGCGAAATCGGGATCGCCGTCGGTCGTGATCAAGGCGAGCGAGCAGAGCTCCGGCACGTCGGTAAAAGGATTGCTCCAGATCATGGCGGCCGAGAGCGCTTCGCCCGATTCCTCCAGCTGCACGCAACGGCTGACCGATTTCCCAATCTTGCCGCTGGCAGTGATCAGCTCGTCACCGCGCACCAGGGCGGGAATGCGCACGACCGCGGTGACGGGATGAACGTCTTCGCGCAGCAGTTTGATCAATAACCGGGCGGCTCGGCGACCGGTCGAATCGAAATCCTCATGCGGATAGGTGTGATAAACGGCGAAGCCATTCGCGTTTTCGAGCATGCGATCAGTCAGGATTCCGTGCAGGTCGAGCGAGGCGACGATGGGAGTGTCCGGTCCGGCGATGTTGCGGACTTCCTGGATAAGAAATCCCTCGGGATCGAGCTCGTTGGTGGTCGCCATCGCGCCGTGGAGGGCCATGAAGATGCCATCGACACCAGCGAAGTTTTCGCGAACCAGCGCGATCAGCTCGCCGGACATCTGGTCCCAGACGCTGCCATCGAGAATGCCGCCGGACGTAATGAGCTGTGCGCTGTAGGTGCCCACGACTTCGATACCGGCGGCGTCGAAGATCTCGAGGGCTCCACCGACCTCGGTGCGCCGCCCGCGATGGGAGTCGAGCATCTCGCTGCCGCGGCGGATGGTGAAATCACCGATCCCGGAATTGACGGGATTGAAGCTGGAGACTTCCTGGCGGCATTCGGCGATCAGAATCTTCACGGACACCTTCCCTGGCTGGATGCGTTCGATATATACCGGTAGTAAATCAGCATCGAGCGAACGGCGCTCCAGGGGCTTGCCGGAACAATGGTCTCTATCGTGTTGATGAGCTCGCTGGTGGCACTCGCTGCTGCGAGGAGACCGCTCCTTCGTCAGGATGACCGCAGAGAGGTCAACAGCGAATCCGCATGTCGAAAGGGGGTTGACAGAGGACGGACCCAGGTGTATAAAACCAATAGGTTAATTAACCGATTGGATAAATAATGGTTAAGACTGAACGCCAACTCGATCTGATATTTGCGGCGCTGGCCGATCCGACCAGACGGGCGATCCTCGCTCGGCTGGCTCAGGGCGAGGCCACGGTGATGGAGCTGGCGGAGCCGTTCGCTATGAGCTTGCCGGCCGTTTCGAAGCATTTGAAGGTTCTCGAACGGTCGGGATTGATCAGCCGAGGCAGGGATGCGCAGTGGCGACCCTGCCGTCTGGAACCGGCGCCTTTGGAGGAGGCGCGGAGCTGGATCGATATGCATCGAACTATCTGGGAAGCATCGTTTTCCCGACTCGACGACTTATTGCTGGAGCTGCAGTCCGGAAATGGCATCCAGGCAGACCGTGCTGCGAACATCGAATCAGATGGAAAGGAACCGAACGATGAACCAAACCGATAATCGACTCACGTCGGAAATTGTCTCGGATACCGAGATCACGATGCACCGCACCTTTGCCGCCCCGCGCGAGCTGGTCTTCCGCGCCTTCAGCGAGCCCGAGCTGGTTGCGAAATGGTGGGGCCAGCGCTCCGCCGAGACGATCGTCGAAACATACGACTTTCGGCCCGGCGGCGCATGGCGCATGATCCAGCGGAATCCGGACGGTCAGGAATATGCCTTCCGCGGTTCGTTTCTTGAGATCGAGCCACCGAGCCGGATTGTGCAGACCTTCGAGTTCGAGCCGATGCCCGGTCACATCTCCACGGACGCAATGACGCTGACCGAGGTGGACGGCGGCACCAGGGTGACGATCGACTCGACGTTCATGTCGAAAGAGGATCTGGACGGCATGTTGCAGTCGGGGATGGAAGCGGGGGCGAACGAGTCGTACGACCGGCTCGAAGAGTTGCTGGCGACGCTGGTGTAATTTGTCATTCCTCGATCGAAATCAATGGCGAAGTCCCGAAGAGGACTTCGCCGTTTTTGTTGTGCATCGATGGCAAGCTGCGGACGATCCCGTGGCACAGAAGCTCTTGCGCTACGAGCGAGTGGTGCAGGGGAAACTGGATTGCGGGGTGGGAGAGGTCCCTCTACTTCGGTCGGGACGACGGTACGCTACCGGGGGCCGAGCTCCTTGAGGGGACGGACTTCCACGGTTCCGAGGTGGGCGGAAGGGCTGTGGGACGCGATGCGGATGGCATCGTTGAGGTCGTTGGCTTCGATGAGATAGTACCCGGCGATCTGCTCGCGGGTTTCGATGAAGGGACCATCGGTAACGGTCATGGAACCGGCGCGCACACGAATGACCGCGCCGTCGCTGGCAGGTTGCAGGCGCGAGGCGTCCAGATAGTTGCCGTGCTCGCGCAGTTCTTCGAGATAGAGTCCCACCCGCTCCATGATCTGGGCGAACTCGTCGTCCGAATAGGCGGCCAGTTTCTCCGGATCCTGAAAGGCAATGCAGAGGTACTTCACGTTGGATTCCTTCCGGGTTCGTCTCATTCTTACCGATTAGTCGCCGGAGTGTTTCGAAAATCGACAAAGGAAAAAGCTCCCATTCGTCGCGGATGACGGACGGGAGCTCGAACGGGGCGGGGATCGATTCTGCTGTTGCGGCTATTCCTCCGGCAGCCCCGGAATCTCAAGAATCGGCCGCACCTCGACGGTGCCCCAGCGCGCGCCGGGAATGCGGGCCGCCACAGCGAGGGCTTCGTCGAGATTTTCGGTGTCGACGATGTAGTAGCCGCCCAATTGTTCACGGGTTTCCGCGAATGGGCCGTCGGTCACCAGCCGTTTGCCATCACGCACGCGCACGCTGGTGGCGCTCGAAACCATCCGCAGGGGCGAGGCATCCCGATAGACGCCCTCGGCGGCGAGATCGCGCGCCAGCCCGGCCGATTCGTGATAGCACGCCTCCCGTTGCTCGGCGTCGAGAACGTTTTCCTCGCCATAGATCAAGAGCATGTAGCGCATCGAATCCTCTGCTGCTATTCGGCGCCGGCCGGGGTGCATCCTCCGGCCATGGCGCCAACGATCATAAAGGGTTCGCGACCGTCGACGACTTCCGCCGGCAGGGGCGCATCGAGCGGTTCGTGCGAAAGATCTTGCTTGCAGGCGAAGAAGCGCACGAGCGGCCGCCGTTCTTTGGTCTGCTGATCCCGAATGGTGCCACGCAGCGTCGGATAGGCGCTCTCGAGCGCATCCAGCACCGACTGCTGCGTGATCGGCGAAGGGACCTCTAGCGCGACTTCTCGGTTGCTGCCGGCCAGGGTGCGCAGATGTCCGGGCAACAAGACGCGGATCATGCCAGGGTCTGCACTTCGACCGAGAGCACGCGGGGAAGATCGTGCACGATCGTATTCCATGTGTCGCCGGAATCGGGCGAGCAATAAACCTGGCCACCGGTGGTGCCAAAATAGACGCCGCCCGATCCCAGCGCATCGACCGACATGGCGTCCCGCAGGATATTGACATAGCAATTTTCCTGGGGCAGTCCCTTCGTAAGTGCTTCCCACTCGTTGCCGCCCGATTTCGAGCGATAGACGCGCAGCTTGCCTTCGGGTGGGTAGTGGAACTGGTCGCTGAGGATGGGAACGACGTAGATCGTTTCCGGCTCGTGCGCATGGACGGCGATGGGGAACCCGAAATCGCTGGGGAGATTACCGCTGACCTCGAACCAGTTGTCGCCGGCATCGTCGCTGCGCATGACATCCCAATGTTTCTGCATGAACAGCGTATTGGGCTTACTCGGATGCATCGAGATGTTGTGCACGCAATGGCCGACCTCGGCCACCGGGTCGGGCAGCTCCCATTCCGATTTGAGCCCATGATTGATCGATTTCCAGGTCTGGCCGCCGTCATCGGTGCGGAAGGCGCCGGCCGCCGAGATGGCGACCACGATGCGGTCTTCGTCATTCGGATCGAGCACGATCGTGTGCAGGCACATTCCGCCGGCGCCCGGCTGCCATTTGGGGCCGGAAATATCGCGCAACCCGGGGAGCTCCGCCCAGGACTGGCCACCATCAGTCGATTTGAAAAGCGCGGCGTCCTCGACCCCGGCGTAGACGGTGTCGCGATCGGTGAGCGATGGCTCCAGGTGCCACACGCGGGCGAACTTCCAGGGATGCTGCGTGCCGTCGTACCACTGATGCGTGCCGGGATCGGTCGCGTATTCGAATTCGTTGCTGATCGCTTCCCAGGTTTTGCCGCCGTCGTCCGAGCGTTGCATCGTCTGCCCAAACCAGCCGCTGGACTGGGAGGCGTAAATGCGATTCTGATCGACCGGCGAACCTTTGAGGTGATACATCTCCCAACCGGGGAATTGCGGTTCGGAGATCTCCCATTGTTGCCGGCGCTCGTCCGATTCGAAGATGAAAGCGCCTTTGACGGTTCCGACGAGAACACGAACTCCTGACATGGCTCGAAAGCCCCCTTCTAACGTGCGCGCACTGCGCAAGAACAGACCCCCTCTGTTGTGTAGTGGTCGTTCGTGCGGGGGCGAAATCGACCGGCGGCCTCAAGCCGCTACGGTTTTGCGCAAATCGTCGATCTTCTCTTCGAGAAACCGGCGGGCGGGTTCCTGTTGAGAAAGATCGAGCGCCTTGCGATAGGACGCGAGCGCGCGCTCGTGCTCGCCGCTGCGACGCAGCAGCTCGGCGTGGGTGGACCAGGCCAGTGGATATTCGAGCAAGTCGCCGCGGGCGAAGATCCGGTCGATCAGCACGAGACCGCTGGCCGGTTCGTCACGCATGGCGACCGCCACCGCACGATTGAGCTCCACGACCGGGCTCGGGGTGAGCGACAGCAGAACGTCATAGAGCGCAACGATCTCGACCCAATCGGTCGCATCCGGAGCAGGCGAGGTTGCGTGCACCGCGGAGATCGCCGCCTGAACCGAATAGGAACCGAACCGTTGCGAGCGGAGGGCCTCCTCGACCAGGGCATTGCCTTCGGCGATCAGGTGGCGATCCCAGCGCGAGCGGTCTTGGTCGTCGAGCAGCACCATGTTGCCCTGGGCATCGGTGCGGGCATCGCGGCGCGATTCGTGCAGCAGCATCATCGCCAGCAGACCGGAAACCTCAGGTTCGGGGAGAAGCTGGCGCAGCAGGCGAGTCAGGCGGATCGCTTCGCCGGTGAGATCGGCGCGGATGACCGACACGCCGGAGGAGGCGAAATAGCCCTCGGAAAAGACGAGATAGATGACTTGCAGCACGGCATCGAGCCGTTCGCCAAGCTCGGTCGGACCCGGCACCTGGTAGGGGATGCCGGCTTCGCGAATCTTGTTCTTGGCGCGAACGATGCGTTGGGCCAGCGTCGACGGCGAGACCAGGAAGGCGCGCGCGATTTCCTCGGTGGTGAGACCGCAGACTTCGCGCAAGGTCAAAGCGACGCGGGCTTCCGGCGACAGGGCCGGATTGCAACAAGTGAAAATGAGCTTGAGACGATCGTCGGCGATGCCATCGTTTTCGTCGAGCTCGTATTCGTCCTCCATGCGCTCGTCGAGATCGCGGGCCAGTACCGCCAGTGAGGCGTCGAATCGGGCGCGCTTGCGGATCCCGTCGATCGACTTAAATCGCCCGGTCGAGACGAGCCAGGCGCGGGGATTGTCGGGAATGCCGTCCTTCGGCCATTGGGTTACCGCGGCCGCGAAGGCATCCTGCAAGGCATCTTCGGCGAGATCGAAATCTCCCAGCAGGCGGACCAGCGTGGCG
>DASTFJ010000275.1:0-4212 GCA_035708745.1 Thermomicrobiales bacterium
TGGCCAAGGTCGACAGGATCACCGTTGTCTCCACCGGGGCCGATGGCGGAAGCGACGGCGCTGGCGTGAACCGGGTAACCAATGACATGGCCACCATGATCGCCCAGGTCCCCGCCATCCTCGAATCCCTCACCGGCGTCAAGATCGGCGATCTGCTTTCGCAGGTGCCGCAGATCAGACAGACAGTCGATGGTGCAGGGGACGGGCTCGCCACGGTTCCGCCGGCAACCAATGGTCAGGCTACGCCGGAAGGAAGCAAGCCACAAGGTGCCTGATCCGAGAAGCAGGGACCAAAAAAGCAGTGCCGCTGCGTAGCCGGACGGGGTGAGCGCAACCGTGGAACAGATGCAGGCGCGGCTCGCAGCCTCGATCGGCGTGTACGTTTTCACGCCTGTTTGCGGGCGAGAGAGACTTGACATAGCACTGCTCCGCTATCACGATGGAGAAATGCGAACCAATGTGTGAGGACCTCCGATGTCGCAACGCCGCCCGGTCCTGTATCCAAGCCACGAGCCGGTTCCCCTCCAACGTGCGTCCAGTGCGCTCAGAGACCCAGCCGATGCGCTTCCGTTGCCGCTCACCTCGCTGGTCGGACGCGAGCGGGAAACCCTGGCAATTGGCAACTTGCTGGGCCGATCCGATGTTCGGCTTGTCACCCTGACTGGTCCCGGCGGAGTGGGGAAGACCCGGTTGGCGCTGCGTGTCGCCGAGGAATATTCACATGAGTTCGACGACGGGCTGACCTTTGTGCCACTGGGGGATGTGCGTACGGCCGATCACGTGGCCGCCGTCGTCGCACGAGCCCTGGGCGTCGCCGAGATCGCGGGGAGAGCTCCGTCCGTGGCCGTGCGATATCACTTGGCCGAGCGCGCATCCTTGCTGGTTCTCGATAATTTCGAGCATTTACTACCGGCGGCTCCGCTTCTGGCTGATTGGCTATCCCACTGCCGCGAGCTCACCATCCTGGTCACCAGCCAGGCCCGTTTGCGTCTGAGCGGAGAGCATGAGATTGCCGTCGAGCCGCTTTCGGTCCCGGACGCACATGCGATCGAGTCGATCGAGCGCCTGCGATCCAATCCGGCGGTCACATTATTCGTGGAACGCGCCCGGGCGGCCCGAGCTGGATTCGTGTTGACACCAGACAATGCCGCCACGGTGGCCGGCATCTGCGTGGAGCTCGACGGATTGCCGCTCTCGATCGAGCTTGCCGCGGCGCGGATCAACCATATCGCGCCGCGTGCCCTCCTGGATCGGTTGCAGCGACGGCTTCCCGTGCTGGTCGATGGCCCCCGGGACCAGCCGGACCGCTTGCGTTCGTTAGAGGGTGCAATTGGCTGGAGTTTCGAGCTGCTGGCCCCCAGCGAGCGCGCATTGTTCCAGGGATTGTCCGTTTTCGCCGGTGGGTTCGATCTCGACGCGGCCGAAGCCATCGTTCCTTCTGACTCTGGTGTCCTGGAAGGCATTGCCGCGCTCGTCAGCATGAGCCTGGTGAGAGAGCAGGAGGTTCACGGCTCATCCCGGTACTCCATGCTCGAATCGATACGTGCGTTTGCCGCTGCACGACTGGAGGAGAGCGGATCGGCGGATACGGTGCGCCGCCGCCACGCGGACTACTTCGTCGCGTTCTCCGAGGAAGCTGACGAGGCTATCTGGGGTGGGCCGGATCACCTGTATTGGCTCGACCGGCTCGAGGCCGATATCCCGAATTTCCGGGCGGCCCTTGGCTGGCTCGAGTCGGCTGGCGACGGAGCATCCATGCTGCGCATCGCGGCGGCGCTTGGTGGTCTTTGGCATTTCCGCAGTCACCGGCTCGAAGGACGGGATTGGCTGGCGCGTGCATTGCCCCTTGGCGGCAGCTCGGTTCCTGCGGCCCGCGCAACGGGACTGGTGAAGCTCACCATTCTCGAACGCGACCTGGGGTTGCATCCGGATCCGGCTCGCGCAGCGGAGGCAGTGGAGATCCGGCGATCGGTCGGCGACATCAGGGGCATCGGTCGCGCGCTCTTTCTGTCGTACACCCTCGTTCCAGTGGATCAACGAGAGCGCAGGTTGGAGCTCCTGACCGAGGCGGAGCGCTACAGCAAGCTCGCGGACAATGCGTGCGGCCTCGGCTGGATCACATTTGCTCGGTCGAGGTTGCGATTGGAGGGCGGCGATTTCGAAGGGGCGCATACCCTCTTGCTCGATGCGCTGGCGTTGTTCCGGGAAGATGGATTCCGCTATGGCATCTCCAGCGCCCTCATCGCCCTCGGAGAGCTGGAAGCGCAACAGGGCGATCGAGAAGGGTCCGCGGAGCGCTATCGGGAGATGCTCGGGCTTTGGGGCGAAACCCTCAGCAAAGAATTGCTCTTCAGAGCGATCAACCGCATCGCAGCGCTGGTGCACACCTATGGCGCCCCCGAGCGTGCCGCAGCCTTGCTGGCAGCGCTCCATTCGCTGGGTAGGTCGACAGGCATGGCCCCCACGCCCGATGAGTTCGAGCGCGCTGCGCGAGAAACGGAGACGGTTCGCCGGCAGGTCGATGCCGGCCGTTTTGCCAGCGCCTGGGACATCGGGTCGCGACTCGGCATCGACGGTGCGATAGCCGAAGCGATCGCGGCACTTGCTTCGCTGGGCGCCCAGCAGCGGTCAGCCGAATACGGCGCCGCCGGTGGGCTGACCCCGCGTGAGCGCCAGGTGCTGCAATTGCTCGCGGCCGGAATGTCGAACCGCGACATTGCCGAAGCGCTTTGCGTCAGCGAGAGCACGGCAATCAGCCATGTGCGCAACATTCTCTCCAAGCTTGGGCTCAGCTCGCGCACCGCTGCCGCTGGATGGGCGATACGGAACGGCTTGGACGCACCGCCCTCTGACCCAGCGCACCCTATTCCCGCATGAGCCAGTCTCCCCAGTTCTGGGGAGATCGTTCAGGCAACACCGAACCTCGAATACCTATTCCTGACGCTGACATCTATCGTGTCGAAATGCACGATGGCTGCACGGCTCGTGTCCGCAGATTGCGGGAGCCGCGCGGGGCGCCAGCGCCTCGCCGCAAACGAGGGAGTGTACCGCCAGGGAGGAACTCATGCGTTCGAAGCGAGGTTCGAGAATCGCCGTTCTGTTCATTTCAGCGCTGGCCCTGTTGGTCCTGACGACATTCGGGGTACTGGCTCAAGGGGGACCGCCACCGGCGGACGCGCCACCGGGAGCGGTCGGGTTTCAAGGCGCGGTCCTGGCGGGTATCGACACATCGGTTGCCCCGGGCTATCAGCTCGTCCTGGCTGAATCCGTTTTCGAGCCCGGCGCCTATGTGACCAGTCATGTCCATCCGACCGCGATCGTGGTGTGCGTCCAATCCGGCGCGCTTGGCTTTGCGCTGCAGCAGGGCTCTGCCATCGTGACCCGCACCGGCGAGGGTGGTGCCGAGCCAACGAACGAGCCACTGGGTGTCGATGAGGAGATCGTCCTCGAACCGCGGGATTGTGTCTCCTTCGATCATTTCGCCGAGCCTACGGCGCACACCGGTTGGAACGCCAGCGATGGGCAAACCGTGCTGGTGGAAGCGCGGCTGCTCAAGGCTGGCGAGACCTTCACCACCTTCATCGACGAGCACGGCATGCCGGTCGCTCCCTGACGCACGAGTAATGCCGAGTGCTGTGGGGAGCTTGGAACCGGGCTCCCCACACATGATCGAGCGCCCCGATGGTGCACGCGAGAGCGTCACGATTTTCCAAATCGAACAAAGGATGAAGCCAGATGATCGGGATGGTCAGCTCCCACATCGAGCTGGAATATCACATCAAGGAATTCGAAGCTGCGCGAGCCCGGCATGAGCGATGGTTGGCGCAGCAGGGCCAGCCCCTCCGGTCAGGAAGACGGTCCTTGGGTCCGCTGCTCTTTCTGGTGCTCAAATCTGCCGCCCTCGTCCAGCTTTATCGCTTGGCGCTCGAAGGTGGTGTGCCGCAGTGATTACGGGGACGCTGCATGAGCGATCACCGCACCACATCGAAGATCTGCTTCTGGATCCCGTTCGCATACACCTCATGCTCCACCAGCTTCAGCTTGGTGGTGTCATGCTCGGTTTCGCTGAAAAGCCGCCTGCCGGACCCGAGCAGCAACGGAAAGACCAGCAGGTTGTAGCGGTCCACGAGCCCCGCATCGAACAAGCTCGCACTCAGCACGCCGCTGCCCTGCACCAGGATCGGATCGCCATCCGTCTCCTTGAGCGCGGCC
>DASTFJ010000276.1:0-17004 GCA_035708745.1 Thermomicrobiales bacterium
GAGTCAAGAGTCAAGAGTCAAGAGTCAAGAGTCAAGAGTCAAGTGCCACGAGTCACGAGACATGCATCGGGTTCACTGAATCATCTCTTGACACTGGACCCTTGACTCTTGACGCGTGGCGGAGCGGGTACAGTTCTTTCAGGAGGGTTCGCAGACTACGAGGAGACGATGAAAACAACACGACGCCGGATGTTGGGCACGATGGGTGCGGCCGGATTGGTCGCGACAGGAATGACGGGCCGGATAGGGTTGGCCCAGGACGCTCCGGCGCAGCGGATCACGATCGGAAAGCCGTATGAGCTGCGGACACTCGATCCGCATTCGTCGACCGATCAGACCGCCTGGGAAATCCAATCCGTGGTCTATGAGAGCCTGGTTTTTCTCGAGTATCAGGACGGCGCGTTCGAGACGGTTCCCGGGTTGGCGGAATCGATCGCCCGTCCGGACGACACCACGTACGTCTTTTCCATTCGGGAAGGCGTGACGTTTCACAACAGCCGCGAGATGACGGCCGATGATGTGGTTTTTTCGCTGAACCGGGTGCTCGATCCGGAGATCGGGGCCTGGTGGCGTACGCGGCTGGGTCCGCCGGTCGCATCCGCGGCCACCGCTACTCCGGTCGCAGCCGGGGTGGGGGTGTCATTCGAGGCGACGGGACCCTACGAGGTCACGGCTCGCTTGACCGAACCGTACAGCCCGTTTTTGCAGGCGCTGGCGGCCACAGTGACCGCGATCGTACCGGGCGCGGAGGTCGAATCCGGGGAGATCGATCTGAATACGCAGATGGTGGGGACCGGGCCGTTCAAGGTGACCGATCATGCCGAGGATCAGCATTGGATCATGGCGCGGCATGAGGGGTATTGGCAGGAGGGGCTGCCGCTGGTCGATGAGCTGGCCTGGCAGATCATGCCGGACGAATCGGCCCGGCTGGCCGCGCTGCGCAATGGTGATATTCAGATTACGACCTTCGACAATCCGGTCATGCTGGATCTGGCGCAGTCCGAAGCGACGATCTCGATCGAGGAACAACTCACCACCAATTCCTATTTGATGCTGGCGAATGCGGCACATCCGCAGCTTGCGGTGCAAGAGGTTCGGCAGGCGATTTCGCTGGCGCTCGACCGGCAGCAACTGGTGGATGTGGGTATTTCGGGACGCGCATCGGTGAGCGGTCCGGTGCCGGTGGGGTTCGCGACCTATGCCACCCCGGTCGAGGAGCTCCCGCTCTATACGCGGGATGTCGAGGGAGCCAAGGCGTTGCTCGCGGGGGCCGGATATGCGGACGGGTTGGATGTGACCCTGATGGTGTTGCCGGTGCTGACGGTGACGGTGCCAATGGCTGAGCTGATGCGGGAGCAACTGGCGGAGGTCGGCATTCGGGTCGAGATCGTGCAGAAGGATCTGGCGTCGTTCGTGCAGGCCTGGGCGGTCGATCACTCGGCCCAGCTCACGCTGCTCTGGTTCGCCGGATTTACCGATCCGTATCTGATGCTGCTCAATTTTCTCAGCGAATCGTTCAATCCCATCGTGGGAGCCGAGGGGGATGGGATCGATCCGTTGCTGCATCAGCTTTCGGTTGCGTCCGCGCCGGATGACCGAACGGCGATTCTGAAGGCGATCGAAGAGCAGATCAGTTCCGAGGCGTATCTGCAGTTCATCGCCAGCCGGAACAATTTCGTGGCGTGGCGGAATGATGTGCTGGATGGGGTGGCGCTGCAGGATGCGGATGGGTATGGGTTGCCGTATTGGCATGGGGTGCAGCAGTGGAGTGCGGAATCCTGAGCCCGGAGACGGTACGGACGATCGAAGTGAAGTATCTCCGTGTCCAGTTGAAAACGGGATGTTGGAGGCAGCAGGACAGGGAGGTCTGCGCTACGGAGTAGTGAGTAGTTTCAGCCGAGGCCGGCGTCGCGGGCGCGCAGGGCGGCTTGGGCGCGGTCGGCGACCTGGAGTTTCGAGAGCACATTGGAGACGTGGTTGCGGACCGTCTTGACACTGACGAAGAGCCGATCCGCGATCTGCTGATTGGTCATTCCCTGCGCGATCAGCGCCAGCACCTCGGTTTCCCGCTCGGTCAGTCCGGGAAAGAGCGAACGGACGGGCGGTGGCGCGGGGTCGTCGAAAAAGCGCATGAGGCGCCGCGCGACACCGGGTCCGAAGATCGCCTCGCCGTTGCCGACCGCACGGATGGCCCGCACGATCTCTTCCTGATTGGATCCTTTCAAAAGGTACCCACGGGCTCCGGCCTTCATGGCCGCGAACACCCAATCGTCGTCGTCGAACATGGTCAGGACCAACACCCCGACATGGGGTGAGGTGGCGACGATCTGGCGGGTAGCGTCGATCCCATTCATATCGCCCATTTTCAGATCCATCAGCACGACATCGGGTTGCAGCTTTGTCGCCAGCGCCACCGCTGCCTCTCCCGTTGCGGCTTCGGCGACCACCTCGGTGGCTGGAACCGTCGCGAGCAAGCCGCGCATACCGTCGCGAAAGAACTCATGATCGTCCGCCAGCAGAATGCGGATGACGCCCGGAGCTTCACTCGACATCGGACGACTCCATCGAACTCGTCTGAACGAGCGGCAGCTCGACCCGAATCGTGGTTCCCAGGTCGGTCGCGGAATCGACCGCAATGGCGCCGCCCAGCTCGGAAACGCGCTCGCGCATCGAGCGCAGCCCAACCCCGCCGTGGATGTCTGCCGGTAGTCCGGCGCCATCGTCGGAAATCGACAGCGAGAGCGTACTGGCGCCGGTTCGTAGCGTGACGAGCGCGGAATGCGCGCCGGAATGGCGAGCGATATTGGTCAGCGCTTCCTGGGTAACGCGATAGACGGCCACTTCGACCGCCGCCGAGAGGGGTGGCATGGGATTGGGGAGCGTCAGACTCACGGGCACGTCCGCCTGATACCCGAGTTCTTCGAGCGCGGCGCTCAGCCCAAGATCGTCCAGTGCGGGCGGACGCAGGGAATAGACCAGGCGGCGGATATCAGTTACCGCGGTTTCCGTACGCTCGGCAATATCCGCCAGCAAGGCATCGACCGGGGGATTGTCGCCGACCAGATTGCGAGCCGTTTCCGCGCGCAGCTTGAGGCCGGACAGCACCGGGCCAAGTCCATCGTGCAGGTCGTTGCGGATGCGACGGCGTTCTTCTTCCCGGGCGATCACGAGCTGCTCGCGCGAGCGTTGCAAGTCGGTGGTCAACTGGGCGGCATGTGCGGCAACCCCGATCTGGCGGGCGAGATCTTCCAGCAGGCGGAGATCGGCCGGTCCGAAGGAATCGTTCGGTGTGCGCGGCGCCAAAATCAGCTCGCCGACGTGTTCGGAGCTGGAGATGAGGGGCAGCGTGAGGGTCGCTTCGCCGGGTTCGATGGCTCCATAGGTGGCGGCGATGGGATAGCGATCGCCATCGCGCAAGGCGATGGCGGCATAAGGAAGCTTCAGGCCGTTGGCGACCGATTCGGCGATGGCCCCGAGCATGGCCTGCGGATTGGCGACCCGTTCGAGCTGGCGGCCCAAGCGAGCAACGGCGGCGTAGGGATCGTCCCGGTCACCGAAAAGGCGGTGATCGATCGCGGACTGCAGACGAACGCGCACCGGTTGGAAGCAGACCGCCACGATGCCGGTGGCGGCGAGCGAGAGCGCCAGATCATGAACGCGGGTGAGACGCGAGCCGATCACACCAACGATGATCACATAGACGCCGAAGACGAAGGCGGTCAGCAGCGACCAAAGCACGGTGCGGCTGACTATGAGATCGATATCGAAGAGCTGGTAGCGCAGAATGCCGATGGCCATGCTGGCCGGAAGGGCCAGGGTCGCGAACCAGACGATCCGTTCGATCGATGATGGAACGACGGTCATTTCCAGAACGATAGTCACCACCACGATCAGCAGCCCGAAGAAGAACCACTTCAACTGGTCGCGCTCGTTGGCGCGCGCCGAGCGATAGCGGAAGGCGAGCGAGGCAAACGCGCCGACGGTGGCAACCACGGCGGCAACGAGCGCCACCAGCAGAACGTACATCGTGACTCCGCTCGGATCGGGAAGATGGGTCGCGCCGGCGGCGATCGCGTCGCGCTCTCGCCATCCTTCCAAACCGGATGCGACGAGCAAGCTGAGGAGCGCGAGCGTCAGAATGGCGTACAACCATCTCCATCGGGGTCCAGGGGGGTGCCCGTTGGGAAAGAGCAGCGGGACCAGCACGATCGCAAGGGGAATGGGAAGCATCCATGCGATCTCGTTGGCGCCGGTCAATACGGCCGCAAGCTCGATATTCAACGGATGGCTGGAGTGGCAGTAGGCCGCGATGAACTGGCCGGTCGCCGAAATCGCGCCAATGCTCCACAGGGTCCAGCCGATCGCATTCCAGGGCTGGCGCGCCGCGATGAATGCGCCAATGCTGGCATAGGGAAGACCAATGACCGCTGCCAGGTAGAGGATGTCCTGGACCGTGCTCGGGGAGAGGGCGATCGGACCGTCTTGGTGCAGGGAATACCAGGCGCTCAGCAGAAAGAGCCCAACCACCAGCAACCAGAGCGACCAGGGGATGAGCGTGGCGCCTGCCAAGGCAGGGAGTAGCTTCGAATGTGCCCGCATGCGATGGTTCATCGGCTTGTTCGCTTCGTTCGTTGCTGGTTGCCAATGTACGTCAAATAGGAGACGAAGGGCAGGCAACGCCAATGAACTGGCGTTGCCTGCAGCATGCAGTGTGGGTGCTTAGGCGGCCGGCGTCGCTTCCGGGGTCGCTGGACCGACAATCTCGGTGATCTGATCGATCAGCCAGTTCCCATCGACATTCGCGAAGATCAGATAGACCGAATCTCCGTCGTCCGATGATTCGGTGGAGCGTCCACCGATACGACCGTCGTCGAAGACGACCAAGTCGGACATCGGAACGAATGCTTCGCGCTCGTCTGCGGCGACCGGCGAGACCGGAGCGGCGGCCATTGCTCGGAGCTGCTCCTCGGTTATCGTCGATTCGAAATCGAGGAAAAACTGCGCGCCATTGTCGGTCATCAGCGCCAGCATGCGGGGGATGTCGTTCTTGTTCGCGCAGGCGATGAACTGTCGCAGCATGGCATTGATATCATCCACCGCGCTCGCTGGCGCTGGGTCGCCGGTCGGAAGCTTTCCGGCTGCAATGTCCGCATCGGGCTCGTAATCGCCGTTCAGAGTCAGGTCGACGATGTTGTCGACCGTGCGCGGTTCGACCACGCATTCGGACAGATCGGGAAAGACCGGAGTCGCGTTTTGAGCGGTCACCGGGCCCTGGCCCGCAAGTGCGAGCGCGCCGGCGATGGCCAGCGCCGCGAGAGTCCCACTAAGTTTTCGCATGTCCTGCTCCTTTCGATGTTCGCCAGATTTGGCCGGCATCGATACCAATCGATGTCAGCTTCTGGTGTACCGGAGCAGGTTCCCGTCGTCGCCGGCATTGGTCCCGATGTTGCCGGGACAAAGTCCCGATCGTGTCGAGAAATTAAACCGTCACTGCGCCCGATCCCGCATCTTCAGTCCAGCGTCAGGCGCCGACGGCCAATCCGGACGGCTTTGGACTGCGGTATTGGCATGGAATCGACAACATTTCCATCGCCGGATAGTAGGGTAGTACGCACCAATTCGGTCGCCGGACACGTTGGCTGGCGTCCGGGCCCATGCTCTTCGATTGGATACCGCTCGCGATGCTTCGTTTTCTTCTCACTCGCCTGGCGCTGGCAGTCGTTGTACTGCTGGGGATTTCGCTGATCGTTTTCGTGGCGATGCGAATGGTGCCGGGCGGGTTCGCGACCGCGATGCTGGGACCGCAGGGGGCGCAGCAACCGGAGCTGGTGGAGCAGCTCAATGCGCGGTATGGGCTGGACGATCCGTTGATCGTGCAATACGGGGTTTGGCTGAAGAACGCGCTGCAGGGCGATTTCGGGGAATCGCTGGGGACGCATTCGTCGATTTCGCATGAGCTGGTGCGGCGCGCGGGGGTGACGATCGAGCTGGCGTTGCTGGCGACGCTGGTGTCGGTCGGATTGGGAGTGCCGCTCGGAGTGACCGCGGCGCTGAAGCGGGGGTCGCCGGCGGATGCGGGGATTCGCGGTCTGGCGTTGCTCTTTCTGTCCATTCCGGATTTCGTGCTGGGCACCCTGCTGATCTATTTCGTTTCCACGCGGCATATCGGGTTGCCGGTATCGGGCTATGTCTCGCTGAGCGAGAGCGTGACCGGCAATCTGAAATCGATGGTATTGCCGGTGATTTCGCTGGGGTTGATCACCACCGCGATCGTGATGCGGGTGACCCGCGCGAGTGTGGCCGAGGTGCTGAACGAGCCGTATGTGACGACCGCGCGGGCCAAGGGGCTGAGCCCGGGTGTGGTGACGCGGCGGCATGTGATGCGCGGGGCGTTGATCCCGGTGATCACGATCGTCGGGATCAATGTCGGATTTCTGCTGAGTGGGGCGGTGATCATCGAGGAGATCTTCGCGTTGCCGGGGTTGGGACGCTATGCCCTGCAGGGGATCATGCAGCGGGATTATCCGATCGCGCAGGCAACGGTGGTGCTCGGGGCGTTCATGTTCGTGTTGAGCAGTTTTCTGGTCGATCTGGCCTATGCCTGGATCGATCCACGGATTCGGTACGAATGAGCAGCATGGTTTCGGCCGAGCTGACGAGCGAGGTTGGATCGGCAGCATCCGGGGATGTGCTGCGGCCGCGGCCACGGGGACTCTCGGCGTTCGTGCGGAAGAGTCCGCTGGGAGCGTTTTGCCTGCTGGTGATCGTGTTCGGGATTCTCTTCGCTGCGTTGGGACCAGTGCTGGGAACGGGTAATCCAGAGAAGATCGATCCACTGGCGGTGTTCGCTTCGCCGTCGCGGGAATATCCGATGGGGACGGACTATCTCGGCCGCAGCGTGCTGGCGCGGCTGGCGGTGGGGATGCGGGTGTCGCTGACGATCGCGCTGGTGTCGGCCGGACTGGCGGCGGCGATCGGGGCGGCAATCGGGTTGGTGTCGGGGTATGCCGGGGGGCTGGTCGATGAGGCGATTGGGCGGCTGGCGGATATTCTCTTCGCCTTCCCGGCGATGTTGCTCGGGTTGCTGATCGTGATGGTGCTGGAGCCGGGATCGACGGCGCTGGTGGTGACGATTCTGGTCATCACGTTGCCGATCTTCGTGCGGGTGGCGCGGGGTCCGACCCTGGGACTGAAACAGGCGGAATATGTGACGGCGGCGCGGGTGAGCGGGGCGCGGACGGGACGGATCGTCTTCCGGCATATTCTGCCGAATCTGACCGGGCCGCTGCTGGTGCAGGCGACCTTTTCGCTGTCGGTGGCGTTGATTGCCGAGGGGGCGTTCAGTTTTCTGGGGTTGGGGGTGCAGCCGCCGCAGCCGTCGCTGGGAGTGCTGTTGCGGGACGGGAAGACGTATATGGAACTGGCGCCGTGGACGATGTTCTTTCCGGCGCTGGCGCTGGCGGGGATGATTTTGGCGATCAATTTGCTGGGGGATGAATTGCAGGGGGTGATCGATCCGCGGTTACGGGGTCGGTAGGGGTACCGCGGACTCACGGTACGATGTAATACAATGTCATACATGAATATCGATTCGCTCGACTGGGACGAATGGAATCTGCCCCATGTCGAAAAGCATGGATATTCGCTGGCAGACGCCGAATCCATTTGTTTCGGCGAGCACGTTTATTACACCGCCTCCTACAAGAACCGCGATGTCATCCTGGGTCCAGCCCGCGATGAAAGGATCCTCGCAGTCATTCTCGGACGCGTACCAAACGAGACGGACGATGTCTACTACGTGTTCAGCCTGAGGCCGGCGAGACGCAAGGAGCGAGCCTACTATGAACAAAAAAAGCGACAGTCAATCGAAGAATCGTCAGATTGACTTTGGTTACCCGACGCCGGCGCGTGGAAAGGTTCCTGCCTTCAAGAGCCTCCAGGAAGAGATGGAATTCTGGGATACCCACGATACCGTCGACTTTGCGGATGATCTGTCAGAAGCGACATATACACCCGCGAAAAAGGATGCGCCGATTACGATCCGACTCGACTTCGCCGATCGTACGCGCCTGAAGGCCGAGGCCGAAAAGATGGGGATTGGACCGTCGACCCTGGCGCGGATCTGGATCAAAGAGCGGCTGGCCGGATAACTACCTGGACGACTCGGAGATCTCGATGTCGCGCATGGTCTTTGAGATCCCCCTGGCCATCGATTTCTTGCTCATGATGCAAGGGACGTGCCGATTGTGCCCCACTGTCAGAGTTCCCGTGCGCGGGCGGGGATGATTTTGGCGATCGATTTGCAGGGGGTGATCGACCCGCGGTTACGGAGTCGGTAGGGAGGCGGTGCGGGCTCGCCGGCAGGCATGGCACCTTCCTTGCGCATGCGTGACGGAAATCAGAAGCGCGGTGCGGCCGCTCCTAAAGCTGTGGTGGATTTGAAGGGATCAGGACGACCGGCCGGGCGCCTCATCCGGTTCGGCTGCCGCAGCATCCGCCGCCGGCTCGGAGACGGGCTTTCGGGATTCGTCCTCGTCCTCGGGATTGAACACCTCCATCGAAGCCTGCTGGTCGAGCTTGGCTTGCTTCCTGGAGAATTGCTGTTTATCCGAATCGAACAACTCCGGTCCGGAGTCTTCTCGCCTGCGAACACGGTCGATAGGAATGGGGCTGGACATGAGATAACTCCTTGTCTATGACGACTCACTCTATGCTAGACGGTAGCCCGGAACGGCATGTGTTTCCTGGAGCCGGATCGAGACTTGGTCGTTGCGCGGAGAGCGCGGCACCGATGAGTTACCCGACTTTCATGAGCACGTCGACCGCAGGGCTGTCTCGACTGCGTCGATGCCGGTATCGAGCTGACGGTGGAGTGTGAGACTGTCCCGCGCGAGTGCGGTCACCACCACGGCGGGCCCACCCAAGTGCAAGATCGCGTTGTCTGGCCCTGCGGGGATTGTCGACAGGTCGACCCGATGGTATGCAAAGTCAGGGTCGACAACGAGGACTGACCCTACCGCCTGGCGGCCACCGGTCACGGCTGGGCCATCCCATCCCACGGCCCCGGGACCGACCGCGAGCTCCTGATCATAGAGGGGGCGATTATCGATGCAGACCCGCAGGCGTTGCCGGACGGCGCCGGGAAGCTCGCCGTGACGACCAAGCAGTAGCTCCTCCCGCAGGAGCAGGCGTGCGCCCGGTTCCAGCATGACCTGCGTTATCGTCTGATGATCGCAGTTCCGCGCGGCGATCACGGGCTTGGGCAGCCATACGAGGATGCCGTCCTTCGCCACCCGGATCGTTACCTCGATTCGCGAGGGTCGATGGTGCGGACCTGGCAGGACGAGGGTGGCGGCCACGCTGCGCAATTCCAGGGCTGCTCCGGCACCCACATCGATGCTCAGGCGCAGCTCATCACCGCCGATCGGCCCGGCGGCCCCGGCAACAAGTGACACCTGGACAGGTGGCGTGCCGTGCGGGAACCAATGCGTCATAGGTTGGGGGCCCATAGCGATGGTGGGGCGCAGGACCAGCGGGGGCTCCGAGTGCAGCCGCGTGATTCGGGACCGGGCATCCTGGGCCTGTGCTACTGCCAGATGGGAGAAGGCACGCATCAGCCAGCGGCGACGGCGAGGCGTGTGCGCACCCAGGCCGCCACGTCGGACGCGGTGGGATCCTCCGTCAGAGAGGTAAAGAGCAGCGGCAGGTCCCCTCGGCGTGCCCGGGCGTCGCGATCCATAACGCTCAGGTCCGCGCCAACGCGGTCAGCAAGATCGGTCTTATTGATAACGAGCAGGTCGGCGCTGGTTACGCCCGGACCTCCCTTACGGGGCACCTTGTCGCCACCGGAGACGTCGACCACGAAGATCTGGGCGTGCACCAGACCGCGGCTGAATGTGGCGGTGAGGTTGTCCCCGCCGCTTTCGACCAGAATGAGGTCGAGTGGCGGAAGGCTCTCCTCCAGATCTTCGATCGCCTCCAGATTCGCGGAGATATCATCCCGGATGGCAGTATGCGGGCAGCAACCGGTCTCCACGGCCCGAACGCGCTCGGGCGGAAGCACGCCGTTGCGGAGGAGAAAGTCCGCATCTTCCGTGGTGTAGATGTCGTTTGTGACGACGGCGAGCTCGACCTCGCCGCTCAGCGTACGGCAGAGCGCGGCGACCAACGCCGTCTTGCCGCAACCGACCGGGCCACCGATGCCGATGCGCACGGCGCGACCAGATGTGCGTAGGAGGGGCTGCGCGCGGTCGTCGTGGGTATGCTGGTGATCGTGGTCATGCGTGTACTGGGTGGGGGTGGCTGGGTCGCTCATGCGTAGGTCTCTTTCGGGAGTAGCATCTGGCCGGGGAACCAAGGGTTCGAAATGATGGAGTCAGGAGGCGAAAAGGCGGACCTCCCAGGTTGCATGGTGCTCGGCGAGGAGGTCGAGTAGCGGGGCGCTCCACGCGGGAAGGTCTGCCGGTGGTGCGTTGGCATACGATGCTCCCGCGGCGGCGATGGCGTCGAGCTCGGGGCCGAGCCTGGCAAGGACCGCATGCACCTCGAACGGATCGAGCCCAAGGATGCGGACTGCAGCGGTAGCCGGGCCGGTGACGGCTTCGTGCGTGGCCGCCGCGGCCGCGAAGGCGGCATCCAAACCGGCGCATGCGCTTACCGCGCCGAGCACGACTGGCTGATGCAGCCCGCGGGGCGCCAGGACCGAAAGCGCGTCCAGACGAGGATCTGGCCAGATCGCGCGCCCCGCCCGGAAGACCTGTCGCCCGAGTCGGCGTGACGCGGCCCGCACGACCGGGGACGGAATCCGCGCATCGAGCTCGCAGTCAAGATCGCTCACTCGTTCCGCACCCGCCCGGGCATCTCCTGCCACGGCGGAGTCAGAGATTGCAGCGCACGCAGCCGCCGCGAAGGCGGCCGCCACGGCGCCGGCCGTGGCGGCGCGACCGTGCAGGAATGCCTCGAGTCTTGGGATGTCACGCACGTTCTCGCGCGCGACCGAGGCTTCCAGGCCGCCGGAGTGGGCATGCCCACCAGCCGGGAAGCGCCCGTCGGCCAGTAACAGGAGGGTGGAAAGCGAACTCGGTTTCTGGGCGTCGGCCCGTTCGGCCACCGGCGATGTTGCCATTTCTAAAAAAGGAAATAGCGTTGCGCCATCGGGAGCTCGATTGCTGGATCGTGCTCGATCAGCTCACCATCGACGCGCACGCTATAGGTATCCGGGTCGACGTCGATCCGGGGCATGGCGGTGTTCTCCGGCAAGTCCTCCTTGGTGCGGCCGCGCACATTCTGAATCGCCACCAACCGGCGGCGAACCAGCGGCAGCCGATCGGCCAGACCGTCGTCGAGCGCGGCCTGCGAGACGAAGGCGACACTGGTCGATGCTGCCGCCGGGCTATTGACGTTGTATCCGAGCCGCGGCAACACCGGTTGGGGGGTGGGGATCGAGGCGTTTGGATCGCCTAGCGCGGCCAGCGCGACCATGCCTCCTTTGAAGACGGTCGTGGGGCGCACGCCAAATAATGCCGGCTGCCACAGCACCAGATCGGCCATCTTTCCCGGTTCCACCGAACCTACCTCCCGTTCGAGACCATGGGCGATCGCCGGACAGATGGTGTACTTGGCGACATAGCGCCGGGCGCGCCTATTGTCATTGCGCCCGTCGCCCGGCAGGGGACCCCGCACCTCTTTCATCCGATGCGCCGTTTGCCAGGTCCGCAGCACGACCTCGCCGATGCGACCCATTGCCTGCGCGTCCGAGGACATGATCGAGAGCGCGCCCAGGTCCTGCAGGACATCTTCAGCGGCGATGGTGCCCGCGCGCACGCGGCTTTCGGCAAATGCCAGGTCGTTCGGCACCTGCGGATTGAGGTGATGGGCGACCATCACCATGTCGAGAGCTTCGGGAATCGTGTTGTGCGTGAACGGGCGCGTGGGGTTGGTGGAGGCGGGCAGCACATACGGCTCACTCGCGATTCGGATGATGTCCGGCGCGTGGCCGCCGCCAGCGCCTTCCGTGTGATAGGCGTGGAAGGTTCGACCCTTGACCGCGGCGAGGAGGTCCTCGACGAATCCTGCTTCGTTCAGGGTGTCGGAATGAATCGCCACCTGCACACCAGACTCGTCGGCGACCGACAGGGCGGCATCGATGGCGGCAGGCGTGGCTCCCCAGTCTTCGTGGACCTTGAACCCGCCCGCACCGCCGCGAAGCTGCTCCCAGAGTGCCTCGTGCGAAACCGTGTTGCCACGGGCCAGGAACAGGACGTTGAGCGGCCACGGCTCGCATGCCTCCAGCATGCGCGCCAGCCACCACGACCCCGGAGTCGCCAAGGTGGCTTTGGATCCCTCGGTCGGGCCGGTACCTCCGCCCACTACCGTCGTGGTGCCCGTGGAGAGCGCCACTTCGAACGACCCCGGATCGACGAAGTGAACGTGCGTGTCGATGGTCCCAGCAGTCAGGATCATGCCGTTGCCGGACGCGATCTCAGTCGATGGGCCGATCACCAGGTCAGGGTGCACCCCATCCATCGTCTCCGGGTTGCCCGCCTTGCCAAGTGCGGTGATGCGGCCGTCGCGAATGCCCACATCGGTTTTCACCACACCCCAGTGGTCGAGCACGACCGCGCCGGTGATGACCAGGTCCGGGGTTCCCTCCGCCCGCGTGGCCATCGACTGGCCCATCGACTCCCGGATGGTCTTTCCGCCGCCGAACACCACTTCATCGCCCCCGACGCAGCGGTCCTCCTCTACTTCGATAAAGAGGTTCGTGTCCGCCAGTCGGATCCGGTCTCCGGTCGTCGGTCCGAATGACGCGTCGTATTCACGTCGATCAACGTTGGTCATCGAGCTTGCCCCCGCACGCCCCGCGCAGCCCGGCTACGATCCGCTCGCCGCCGATCGGGATCAGCTCTGCCTCCTCGACGGCGCCTGGCTCGAACCGCATGGAGCCGCCCGCGAGCACATTCAACCGTCGTCCCCAGGCGGCCTCACGATCGAAGTCCAGTGCGGGATTCACCTCCGCGAAGTGGTAATGCGACCCGATCTGAATGGGGCGGTCAGCGGTGTTCACCACTCTGATCGTGATCGTGTCCTTGCCCGCATTGATCACGACCGGGCCCTTGCCGTAGAGCACCTCACCTGGGATGAGCGGCAAATCGTTTGGTGACTGGTCGTCCGCGAAGTCGACGTAGGGAGCTTGCCGCTCCCCGGTCCCGGCCCGCCGTGGCAGGCTGGAGTTGCCCGGCCCACTGTGTCGATAGGGCGGCGCCTCCGGTCTGGTTGCATCCCGCTTGCCGTCAGCGCCTCTCGGGGCACTCATGAAATTGGCTCCGTGACGGTGATCAGTTTCGTGCCGTCCGGGAAGGTGGCCTCGACCTGGATCTGCTCCAGCATCTCGGGGACTCCCTCCATCACATCGTCCCGCGTGAGCACATTGCGCCCGGCGTCCATCAGCTCGGTGACGGTGCGGCCGTCCCGAGCGCCTTCGAGGAGGAATGACGTGATTATCGCCGTGGCTTCGGGCAGGTTGAGCGAGAGTCCTCGCTCCTTGCGTTCCATCGCAAGCTTGGCGGCCGTATAGATCATCAGCCGCTCGCGTTCATGCAGTGTCAACAGCATCAGATGCCCCCTGGCCTGGCTTACCGACGATTCGCTGGTGCTCGCCGCGTTTGTACCGATGGACATTCGTACGAGAGGGGAAGGACAGGATGCGGCGACCAGAACCGCTTCGGTAGCATTGCTACCGAAGCGGTTTTTCTCAACATATCATGTGTCTGGGGTGTCGGCTGATCCTGGCAGATTTCCTCTCGCAAACGAACGCCTCTGAGACGAAGCCCACCTGCCCGGCAGGAACGCGGCAATTCTGGAGCGAGCAGGAACCCCAGGTTCCTGCTCGCTATTCGAACTCTTTCCTTTCAGACCGGTTCGGTCGTGTTCCCGGATTACCCCGCGCGTTTGAGGCGGCCGGTGACTTTGGCGTAGTGCTCGCCCTTTTTGAAGAGGAAGAGGCCGAGCGGCGGGAAGACGAGCCCCATGATCAGCAGCGGCCAGATGTTGCCCCACTGGCTGGAGAGTGAGGCGCCGTCGAGCAGCATTGCTCGAATCCCGTTCAGCGTGTAGTAGATCGGCGAGAGCTTGGCGAGCGGTTGCATCCAGCCCGGCAGCACGTCGATGTTGTAGTAGATACCGCTGATGAGCAGCAGTACCGCCGAGAAGATGTAGGTGACCTGCTGGCCTTTTTCCGGCGAGATGAGCGGCATGACCGCCGCAATCATGCCGAAGCCGACCAGCGAGATGCTACAGATGAAAAGGATCGCCAGCGCGCCCAGATAGTTCGCGTTGCCGAGCGACATATCGAAGAAGAGCGAGATCGCTCCGAGCATGATGATCATGCGGACGATGCCATAGGCCACCGCGTATGCGCCCATGCCGATCAGTTGCGAGGCGCGGCTGGCCGGACTCATGAAGGTGTATTCGATGGTGCCTTCCCAGCGCTCCCAGCTCACGGTTTCCGACAGGATGTCGAAGATCATGGAGAGATAACTCCAGATCAGGGTGCCGATCAGGAGAAACGTGGTGGCGCGCGCGGTTTCCTCGGCGGTGCTCCCCACGGAGACGCCGATGAAGCCGATGGTGAGCGCGTTCATGGTCGAATAGACCAGCCAGACGACTTCCCACAGGAAGTAGCGCCTGGTGAGAAAGTAGTTGCGCTGGGCATAGCCCCAAATGGCGATCAGCTCGCGTTTCAGATTCGATTGCTGCAATGGTGCGTGCAGCGTGCTCATCGTTTTTTACACCTCGATCAATTCATTCAAAAGCTCGGCCGGAGCTTTGTTCGAATCGTCGTCACCGTCTTTTTCGGAGACGGCGTCGTCGAGCGAAATGCCAGTGGCGAGCATGAACACTTCTTCCAATGTTGGGAGCTCGACTCCCTCCTGATAGCGCTGCTTGAGTCCCAGCGGCGTATCGAGCGCGATCAGGTTGCCTTCGACCAGGATGCCGATGCGGTCGCAGAGTTCTTCTGCTTCACCCATGTCATGCGTACAGAGCAGGATCGATGAATCGTGACTGGAGCGAATCTTCCAGATCAGCTCCTGCACGTCGCGCTTGCTGCGCGGATCGAGTCCGGTGGTCGGCTCGTCGAGCAGCATCAGCATCGGGCTGGTCAGCAGCGCGCGGGCCAGCGCGATCTTCTGCTGGGTGCCGCGCGAGAGGTGTTCCATCGGCTCGCCGACGCGTTTGTAGTCGAAGCCGATACTGCGCAGGATCTCCTCGATGCGCGGGCGGCTCTCGCGGTCGGTGATGCCGTAGAGCTTGGCGCCGAAGAGGAGGTTTTCCATGGAGGACATCTTTTTGAAGAAGCTGGCTTCCACGCTGACGCGGTTGATATAGCGCTGCACGATCTTGGGATGCTGGACGGCGTCGACATCGAAGATGCGAACGGAGCCGGTATCGGGCACGGTGAGGGTCGAGATTACGCGCACGAGCGTGCTCTTGCCGGAGCCGTTCGGTCCGAGAATGCCGACCACCTCACCTCGTTTCAGGGTGAGGGAGACGCCTTTGAGGGCGTAGGTGTATTCGCCACGCTTTTTGGTGAAGCGCTTGGTCACATCGCGCAAATCGAGCGCATTGGTGGCATTGACAATTGTTTCGTTTACAGACTGATTCATCGAAGGAGCTCCTCCTGGCCGCCAGCGCGGACGCCATGACACAAGGTAATGCCGCGCTGGAGGACTCCGGCCGCGAACGGCGCGGTCGGCGTGGTGGACAGGTTGTCGGTGCGTTACCGGGAAATTAACGGATGGGAATCAGCAGATTCCGGATCCGATGCGAGCGACAGAATTGGGCAGCTTCCAATGTCGACCGCGGTATCTGAGGCACCGACCCTTCCCTCCAAGAGGAGCGGGACGGATGGCAGCCATGACGACGCCGACATTCACTTCGTTGTGGCATCGCACCATGGTTCACCTTCCTTCCCGTATGAGGGCGATCGGTTTGCAGGGAGGTCCCCGCAGCACTCCATGATGCCGGTCGGATTCCTGAAAGTCAAGAGGTCGACGTTGCAACGAAATGTGTTTCAGAGAGTCGCGCCGGTATGTTGGCGAGCGCGATATCATCCCGCCAGCCATCTCCAAACATCTCGAGCACAGTGCGGACAGGGGGAATCATGGACAGCGAAGGATTCGATCGCATCGCGGCGCGGTTGGCGGAATACCGCACGCACCGGCGAGCGGCGCTTCGTGCCGGGGGCGCCAGCATCGTGGCGGCGTTCGGTATAGCGGGAGCGCATGCCGCCGCCCAGGACGCGACGCCCACGGTCGATGACGAGCTGCCCGACAGCGTGCTGCTGGGGGCTGCACAGGAGCCATCGGAGTTTCTGTTCGTGCAATCGTTCGCCGGTGGATCGCTCGCCCCGGTGAGCGGGCAAGACGGCGCTTTCACGCTGATGCTGGACGGAACGAATCCGCAGACGGTTTATTTCAGTGACCGGCCGGAGCGGGTGTTCGGGCTGGCGACGACGACCGCGTTTCTCGAAGGATTGGGATTCACGCCCGAAAATCCGCCGAATGCCGCGCTGATGGTGACCACCGAGGACGGTGCGGAGGATGTGCTGATCATCGAGCTGCTCGACCCCATTTGGGACGAAACGGCCGGGACGCTGACGTATTCGGTCCAGGTTCTGTCCGACTATGCGGAATCGGGACTGGCTTTTGCCGCGCTGCACCAGACCGACTTCGAGCTGGCCGAGCAGTTTGGCCCGGGCGGGCTGTTCGTCGATGGCTGCGCCGACGGACGGGTCTACTGCCATCAGTACAATCCAGATGGAACCATGGGGCCGCCCGTTGGCCCATCTGGTATGACGCCCTTCTGTTTCGACTATTCGACGTCGAGATGCCTGCCGTGCTCCGGCCCTCACGTCCTCTGCGCGGCGGCGTATCCCGCTCAGTGCATCGATCGCACTGGCTCAGGTCCGACGAGCCGGTGCGGCGCCCGCGGGATTACCTGGCC
>DASTFJ010000277.1:0-103655 GCA_035708745.1 Thermomicrobiales bacterium
ACGCCGCGCGCTACCAGACTGCGCCACACCCCGCTGAAGCCAACGGCGCATGCCAGTATAGGAAGCCTGGGAGGACTCGTCAAACCCGCCCGACTCACCGCACGACGCGGTACACCGTCGTTCCGTCCTGCTCGAAAGCGATCTCGAGTTCCGAACCCACCAACTGTTCCAAAACGGCGAGGCCCTGAGGCGATGCATAGAGCTGCCCTGGATTGCCCGGCCACGCGCTATTCCGCTCCACATCGCCAACGATGACGTAGTCGATCCCATAGAGCTCGATGATTGCACGCTTGCGTGCAACGTCTGTCGAGTTGTACAGATCCCGCACATCCCCATCGCGCTGGGCGATCTCCGGATAATAGCGCTGCTGGCGCTCGTGCCGGTCCCACCCCAGGACGGTCGGCAACCCGAGCGCGATCGAGAAGCGCGAGCCGTTTCCTCGGTAGGGCCCGATGCTCGCCTCGGCAATGACCGGAGTGCCCTCGACGTTTTCCTGGAACCAGCGAATTGCCGCCAGATCGCCGTCGAAGCGGATAACCTGGCCGTTGTCGCTTACCAGCGTGCCGTAGGACATCCAATCGAGGGCGTCGAGTGTGCCGGGGTCGGGATGCCCCGGAAAACGCTCGTCCAACCGGGGAATCGTTGCAACCGCCGGATAGACCAGTGAAAGCGCGATCAGGACCGCGCAACCGGCGATGGACAGTGAAACACCTTTCGTACGCGGCGTTGGTTGGAATCGGGTTATTGGCTCGAAGCCGACCGGCGTGTGTGTCCAGGTTGTCACCCCAGCGCTACGCTTGGAAATCAGAACGGCCAGCGCCACCGCGGCGAGCAAGCTCAACATCGTCCAAACGCCATAGTAGAGCTTGAAAATCGTGTTCATGCGATACCAATCCGGCAGCGACGCCAGATCGTCGACCACGAAGACCAGCTCGACTCCGGCAATGACCGACCCTGCACCCGCGAGCACGACCCCGAAATACGACGCCGTATGGTCACTGAACGAGAAAAAGATCAGCGCCCCGCAGGCGGCCAGCATCAAACCGATCGCCAGCACCGGCCAACCGATCGCCACCAAGTACGCCATGCCGATCACGCCAATGACCACGGCAACGGCGGCGACATATGCGTCTGCCCGCGCCCGCAGCAAGACCAGTGCCAGAGAGCCAGCTGCGATCAAGGAAAGAATGACCGTCTCGCTCGACCCCGAATCGAACGTCCGTAGTTCCGGCCGGAAGACTTGCCAGGCGATCCCCGCGGCTACCGCCACGCAAAACACGACGATCGCTATATCACGCCACCGCCGTTCCACCGCCGACCATGAAAAGAGGCCGGACCCGACTGCAGCCAGTCCCAGAATGCCCAACAGTCCGCCGAAATGAAGAGCGAACTGGCCGAGGTCTGTGCCACGCGTCACACGGCCGAGATCGTTGAACAACGCGACGAAATGCTCGTGGAACGGCCGAAACATCGCGTATCCGAGCAGACCCGTCGCTCCACCGGCGACCAACGTCACTCCGATACGAACCAGAATCGAGTCGAACCGCGCACTCCAAAGAAATACGGCAGCCACCATCAGCACCGCGTAGACCGGCACATCCCAGGCATTGGCCGCGCTCAGCGTGCCCAGGCAGAGCGCCAGCCCTAAAAATTTCGGCAGATCCCCGAGCGATCGAGCCTCGCTGGTCGCCAGCGCGAAACCAAGACCGATCACCGCGATCGTTACCGGCAGCGCGATCAGATGCGCGTGGAGATCGGCATAGAGTCCGGTGAAGTAGGGGAATTCCGTGATACCCCCGTCGACCGCCCGGCTGGCGTCCCAGGTCCAGTCGAAGCTGAACACCGGTCGATCCGGCAATGTTCGAATCAGCTCCCAGGCCGATACGAGATTGCCCATCAGGCAAAAGATCACGACGCCGAGCCCGCCCGCCATCAGCGGATCGACCCGATCTCGGCTGAGCCGGCTGCTGATCGCAACCACCACGCTATACATCGCGGATGCCGCGAGCCCCATCATCGTCGGCTGTGCCAGATTGAACGCAATCTCCGACGGAATGCCGGTCAGCTTGATGAGGAATGCGATCAGATACTCACCATAATAGTAGTAATTGAGAATCCCCCCGGAGAACCAGGGATCGAAGGCCGGAAAGTAGGGAGTTCGCAAGATCGCATTGATATGCGCGAACTCCATCGGTTTCTCGCCACCCCAGATCGGATGCCAGGAATCGGGATTGAAGAACCTGAAAATGATGAAGATGAGAAAGACGATCCAGAAGACCGCCTCAGCCCCGCCGACAGCTCGGCGGGACGTAACTCCGACCGGCGCCTGAAATCGCGATCGGCCCAGCAAGAATCCAATCACCGCCGCGGCCAGCACGGCATACCATGCCCACACTGCCCGAAACTCGATGAGCTCGAACGACGATGCGAACCAGACCATCCATCCGGCGACCAACACGATAAGGAGCCGGCTGAAGCCCTGGCCAGCATCGGGAAACGCCCCAAATACCAGACGTGCTAGCGGTCTGCCCGCCAGCGAAAGCACCACGAGGAGAACAATCCACACCGCAATCGCAACGGGCGTGCTGTCGGTCCAACGGCTGCTCCAGCGTGCATCGTCGACAACTGGCAAGTTTTGCACGGGTTGGTCCAACATCAGCTCGCCGGCGCTGTCACTAGTCTGCTGCGTTTGGGAGCGCTCGACCCGGACAGAACTAGTGGCGGCGGCGGAAACATCCAGCGCGCACGTTGTGAGCCACGTCAATGCCAGTGCAATGAGAGCGACGACAGGAATGAGCCGTTCCAGGCGGAAGCAAGCCAGGCGAGAGAGGTGAGTAGCCAGTGTCCGGCGCTCCTGATGTCGGCGGCGCATGCGCTCCTCGGCGAGCCCGCCGGGATCGGATAGAGTCTGCACTATGGAGTCATTCGCTGCCGAGCCAATCCGCATTGTCTTTTTCGGAACTCCCGCCTATGCGGTGCCCGCGCTCGAAGCCCTCGCGGCCGACAACCGAGTTCGCATACCACTCGTCGTCTCCCAGCCCGATCGTCCCGCCGGCCGTGGGCGACGCCTCACCGCACCGGCTGTGAAGCAAACCGCACTTTCTCTTGGATTGCCGGTATACCAGCCGGAAACCCTCCGCACCGAGAACGACCGGACACCCATCGCGGGCGCATCGGCAGATCTCTTCGTCGTAGCGGCCTTTGGGAAAATCTTCGGCCCGAAGCTCCTGGCCCTGCCGCGGATCGGTTCGGTCAATTTGCATGCGTCGATCCTGCCGGACTACCGTGGGGCGAGTCCCATCTCCGCGGCGATACTGGAAGGCGGTTTCCGCACCGGTGTCACGCTGATGGGTATGGAAACGGGACTCGACACAGGTCCGATTCTGGCCCAGCGATCGGTCGATATCGAATCGTTCGACACCACTGCGTCGCTCACGCCAAAACTCGCACAGCTCGGTGCGCGCTTGCTGATCGATTCGCTCGACGAGCTCGTATCCGGCCAGCTCACACCGATAGTCCAGGACGACACCGAAGCGAGCCTCACGCGGCCGATGGCCAAGGCCGACGGCTGGATCGACTGGTCGCAACCAGCCGAGGTCATCGAGCGTCAGATCCGCGCTATGTGGGACTGGCCCCGCGCCTGGACCACCTTCGAGGGTTCGCCCCTGCAAATCCACCAGGCAACAATCCTGCCAGAGTCCGCGGGCGACGCACCCGGACAGATAGTGCTCAGATCCGAAGGCGCCGCGGTCGCCACTGGCAGTGGGCAGGTGCTCATCGTCCTCGGCCAGGCCGCCGGTGGCAAACCGCTTCCAGGCCGGCTTCTCCTCGAACGCGCCGCCCAGGGCTCGATCATCCTCGGCGCGCAGGGCGCACCAGAAGCGCCGAAATTGCCCCTGATTCGCCCTGTAACCAACACACTGTGATTCGGGCGAAGGAAGGGGTCTTCTCGCCGCAGCAGCTACCGCCAGCCTGCCAGGCTACGCGCCTAAAGCCAACGGATTTTCGAACGAGCGAAAGTGAAGGGGAAGAAAAAGCAAGTGAATAACGCTTCCGGCCGCACGCAGAGGCAGCACCAGAGAAGCTACCGCCCCGATCCTACCAGCGGCGGGCCGTCATCGTCATCCCGTTGGTCCCGTCCGCCGGGTCGCCAGCGCGGAGGAGAGTCATCGGAATTCAAATCCCGCCCACGCCAAAGCTTGGTCGACGAGCGCGACGACCGTGACCGGACCACCGCATTCACCAGGAACGCGACGAACAGAATCAAGCTCACCATCGCGAGCACCCGTCCCGCAAGCGGCCAATGCATACCCGTCAGCCATGCCGTAATGCCCAACACCACCGCCAGCGCCAGCCAAATTCCATCGCCCAGACGGGAGCTTGCCCGTTCTGTCACGGCCTTCGCTCGATCGGGCGCCTTGTAGCGGGTCGCGATGGCCGCGGCCCTCGCCTTTTCGAACGACGTCGTTTCGCGGTCCGACCGATCGAGGATCTCCTCGACCTCGGCCTGCCAGCGCGGCACATGATCTTGGTTAGTTGGTGGAGTAGGAGTGGGATCGCTCATGGTCTAGTGGGTGTGAAAGGTAGGCGGCGTGCACTTGAATCGTACGAGATTTTCGCGCCCGCCGCGCGAAGCAACAGCTCGCTCAGCGGCTTGCGCTCTTGGTATCCGATTCTTTTTGCACGCGTGGCTTGCGCATGAACCCGCCAAAGAGCATCCGGCCCATCTGCCCGGAGAATCCGTCGCCTTCGCCATCGTTGCCGGTGCCCCCCAGCAGCTCGGCCTCACGCGAGGTCTGCACTGCCCATTCCGCTCTCCGGTCACGACCGTTGGTGAAAAACGCCAGCAGCTCATCGGCGGCTGCTTCATCGTCACTCGCAAGCTTCGCTTGGAACTCCTTCAGCTCATCGATATAGGCCGAAAGCCAGCGCTGTACCGCCGCTCGATTCGTCATGACCACATCGCGGTGCATCTCGGGACTCCCGCTTGCCAACCGCGTCATATCGCGGAATCCACCGGCAGTCAGACTCTTCATATCGCGCCAGGATGAATCTTGCGCAAGTGCGTTCATCAATGCCGACGATGCCACGAATGGCAGGTGGCTGATACCCGCCACGTAGGCGTCGTGTTCGTGCGGATCGACGAAATAGGGCTCGGCGCCAAGTGCATTCACCATGCCCAGTACGGTGCGGATCGCCTCGTCTGTCGCCGTCACCGATGGACAGATACACCAGGTCGCCCCCCGGAAAAGGTCTCCGTCGGCGCCTTCGATACTCGTTTCCTTGCCGGCCATAGGATGACCACCGATGAAACTGACCGTTCGCGGCAGCAGCTCGTTGGCCCAATCGATGATTTCAGCCTTCGTCGACGCCACGTCGGTCACCGCCGTGCCGTGTTTGAGCAGCGGCGCGATATCCCCGATGATCTCCTTGAGCGCCAGCACCGGCGCCGCCAGCACCACCAGGTCTGCGTTTTCGACGACCTTGCGTAATTCCCATTCGGTGCGGTCCACCGCGCCGATTTTCTTCGCCTGGCTCTGCCGGTCGAGATTCGAGTCGAAGCCGACCACCTCCAGCGCCGGTTGACCACCGCGGACATTTTCCGCCGACCAGCGGCGCAGCCCGATTCCCATCGAGCTTCCGATCAGGCCAAGCCCGACGATTGCAATTCGTTGCATAACGTTCTCCGGTCGTTCGAATGAACGATGGTACTACGATATCGGCACGGTATCGACTTCGCGCAACCACCCTTCGGTGCCGTCTTGCGTTTTCATGCGCAGCCAGATCGAACCGTCATCGCCGGTTGTCTGTTCATCGAGAAACTCTAGCGGAGTGCCCGGATCGAGTGTAGCCACCGGTTCGCCGGAATCGATGCTCGGACCCGGCCGGAAGTTGACGGTGAAGTCCGGATTGGATTGATGCGTCTCGGTGAACGGCGCCGCTGTGCCGGCCGATCCCGGCGCTACCGTCGGTTGGGACGGCGCGTTGGTCGGGGCTGCCGCTTCGGTTGCCGGCGATTCGGTCGATTCCGCATCATCTGTTTGCGGTGTGCGATTGTCACTTGCCTCGGCCACCGCCGGAACCTCGGTCCGCTGCTCGTACCCGGTGAAATCGGAAACATACGGCTCGATGCGTCCGAAGAGCCACGCTGACGCCAGAATGCCGAGCGCAATCGCCACGGCCATGGTCAATCCAACGGCCAGCCCCGAACGACGGGAGTGTTGCCGGAGGCGATTGGTCAAGCCTGGATCGGACATCGGTAGGGGATGGGGTGACTCTCGGTCTGGGGTCGGTGGTCAACGGAGACCAGAAGCGCCGGGAGTATATCACGCGCCCCTGTTTGTCCCGATTGAACGTGATCCGGCCCGCTGGCTACACTCCGGCAGTGGAACCCGCAATCGGGCGGGACACGACCAAGGCAGGAGACGAAACGGTGCTGGCTCTCTCCCGAAGTGATCTCAAGCAGCTGGTTCCCATGCGGGAAGCTGTCGAACTGATGAAAATCGCCTTTCGGGAGCTTTCCGAGGGCCGCGCCCAAGCGCCCGTGCGAACGGCGGTCGAGGTCGACGAGCAGCATTCGGCCATGCTGATGATGCCCGGCTTCGTTCCGGCGGAACGAGCGCTCGGCTTCAAGGTGGTGAACTTCTTTCCAGGCAATCCGGCCCGCGGCCTGCCAACGATCAATGCCATCGTCTGTCTGATCGATTCGACGACCGGCGAGCCGCTCGGGATCATGGAAGGGGGCTTCGTCACAGCCCTGCGCACGGGGGCGGTATCTGGCGCCGCCACCGATCTCATGGCGCGGCCCGATTCGTCCGTGCTGGCGGTCATCGGCGCGGGTGTGCAGGGTGTCACCCAGGCAGCCGCGGTCTGCGCGGTGCGTCCCATCGAGCGGATCATCGCGGTCGACCAGCGGCCAGAGCAGCTGGAACGATTCCAACAATCGGTCGCCGCCGACTGGCCCGATATCGCCGAATTGGTCGAAACGACCACCGATCCGGCGGTTGCGCTCGAAAACGCCGACATCGTCTGCACCGCTACGACGGCACGCACGCCGGTCTTCGACGATTCCGACGTGAAACCAGGCGCCCATATCAACGCGGTCGGCGCCTTCACTCCTGAAATGCAGGAAATCCCGCCAGCAACAGTCGTCCGCTCGCGCATCGTGATCGACAATCTCGATGCGATCCTGACCGAAGCCGGGGATCTCCTCAAGCCCCTGAACGACGGACTCATTTCCCAGTCGCATTTCGAAACTGAGTTGGGACAGGTCGTTGCTGGCGTCGCCATTGGCCGCGCGGACGACCAGGAGATTACCTTCTTCAAATCGGTCGGCAATGCGGTGCAGGATGTTGTCGTCGCCCGCTATGCCATCGACCAGGCGACTGCAAGAGGCGCTGGAATCGTTCTCGATCTGATGGCCTAACGAGAAACCTTGCGGGCGCAGATCGTAGCGAAGAGCCTCTTGTGCCCTTTCGTGGTTGGTATTTTTCACCGCAACGAACCCAGGAACCACCCGTACAGATCCCCGAGGCAATCTCGATCACGGCCGGCGGCTCCACCTGAGGTAAACAAAAAACGGCTCGGCATCCACGAGGGACGCCGAGCCGTTCGCTCAGACCGAACTAGTCGGCGGCGATCGCTTCCACGATCGCCTGCGCCGAAACCGGGCACACGCCGCACGGGCAGACGCCATCGATGTGCGCCTGAAACTCCTCGGGATACTGATCCATCATCCCAAGCAGCGGCATCGGAGCAACCTGACCGAGCCCGCAAAGCGACAGTTCGATCACATGTTTCGAGGTCCGTCGCATCAAAGCCAGATCCGACTGTGAGCCGCGTCCAAAGCGAATTCGGTCGATCGCCTCCACCAGCGCCGGGTTGCCACGCTGGCAGGGCACGCATTTGGAGCAGGACTCGACGCGGTTGAATGCCGTCAAATAACGAGCGAAATCGACCGAGCAGACTGTTTCGTCGAACACGACGAAGCCCCCTGAGCCGAGCATGCCGCCCAGGGGTGTCAGCGAGTCAAAATCGACCGGCACGTCGAGTTGATCGTATTTGAGTGGACCCGCGGAAACGCCGCCGGTCTGGACGCCCTTGAACGTATAGCCATCCCGCATACCGCCCCAGACGTCGTCGATCAGCGTTTTGAAGTTGGTGCCCATGGGCACCTCGACCAGCCCCATGGTCTTCATCGGGCCCTGGACCGTCATGAGCTTGGTGCCCTTGCTCCGCTCGGTGCCGATCTGCGCAAACCACTCGCCGCCCTTGACGACGATGTCGCGCATATTGCTGAGCGTTTCCGTGTTGTTGGCGACCGTTGGCCGCTTCCAGAGACCCTCTTCGACCGAGCGCGGCGGCTTGGTGCGCGGTTGCCCACGCACACCCATGATCGAAAACATCATGGCCGAGCCTTCACCGCAAATGTACGCGCCGCCGCCGGTGCGCAAGCGAAAGGCCACGCTCTTGCCCGAACCGAGCATATTGCGACCGACCAGCCCGAGCGCCGTGGCATCGTTCAATGCCTTGCGGAAACGCTCGATCGCGAGTGGGTATTCACCGCCGACGTAGTTGTAGCCGCGCTCGGCTCCGACGGCGATACACGCGATCAGGATCCCCTCCAGAATGCGGTGCGGATCACCCTCGTGAATCCGGCGGTCCTTGTAAACGTTCGGCTCACCTTCATGGGAATTGCAGGTCACGAACTTGGGCGTGACCCGCGCCTTGCGACCACTTTCCCATTTGATGCCGGCCGGGAAACCGGCCCCGCCACGGCCGCGCACATTCGCCGTGGTCACTTCGGCAATGACTTCTTCCCCCGACATCTCGAAGAGTGCCTTGTACAGTCCCATGTAGGCGCCGCGCGCAATCGCTTCTTCGATCGAATCGGGGTCGATGACTCCGACATCCTGAAGCACAATGCGCTGCTGGTATCGGTAGAAGGGGAGCGAGCTCAGCGGCTTATGACCGTCATACTCCTCGTCGCCCTCCACGCCGATGATCTTGCTGCGATGCTTGCCGTCGATAATGCCCTTGGCGTCACTGGCAACCACATTCCGATAGACGATTGCCGGCGCATCTTTGCGTTTCACGCGCACCTGTACATCCGTCCAGTCGGCGCCGTCCTGGCCGGTCTTGCGAACGATCAGATTCTCTTGTCCGGCAATTGCTTCGAACGCGGCCAACACGTCTGGCGCGCCCATCGGAATCGACGAGCTGCCGACGCCGACCGAAACGACCGTTTTCTCGCCATTCCAGATCGCTTCCCACTTTTCGATCGCCTTCGCGCGGAACGCGTCGAACTCTTTCTGCGAGGTCAGGCGTGGGAAACCGGAAATCTGCTCGGCCATCGGCTTATTGCTCCTTCGGCGTTTCCGCAATTACTCGCTGCACCAGGGCATTGAATGATTCGTCGGTCAACCGCCCATAGAAGTCATTGTCGAGCTTGACCACCGGCGCCTGATTACAGACGCCGAGACAACCGTTCACCACCTGAACGGTCAGCTCTCCGCCCTCGGTGGTGCCGCCATCGCCGATCCCGTGATTGTCCGCGAGCTGCTGCACCAGTTGTTGCGAGCCCATGACATAGCAAGACACGCCATGACACATCAGCATGAAGTGCTTGCCACGCGGTTCGGTTCGGAAGTCAGCATAAAACGTGAGAAGCCCGAAAATTCGGGAAGTCGTCGTTCCAAGCCGCTCGGCTACGATTTCGGCTGCCTCGACCGAGACATACCCGAAATGCTCATTCACTTCCTGAAGTGCGCTCAGAATGAGCTCCTGGCCTTCTTGCCAGTCTTCGGGTTCGAAATGAGCCATGAGCGTTCGGACGTAATCGAGATCGATTCCGCCGCCGGCTGCCGGTGCGTGCACTGCTTCTGCCACTTTTCCCTCCCGGGCAACTCCGCGGGCGTCCCGAAACGCGCTGAAAAAACGGCGCGCGAGTCCGTCGCGAGTATAGGGACGCCCGGAAATGCAGTCAACGACCGATCACCAAAGGGTGGCGTCTCGATGGGTCCTCGCGTCGTTCGCGCGCACTAGCCTTTCGGGATATCCCGAAATAGCGATTGGAAATCGCCATCGAACGTATCGAGAAACTCGTGCATTTCCAGCAGATCGTCGACGTCCACCGCTGGAGCAGGCTCCCCTTCCGGCTGCTCGATTTCGAAGTAATCGGCATCGGTCTCGAAGGTAATCTCGATCGATCCATCGGAATGGAAGCCGAACAGCGAATCGGTATCGATCGGCGCGGAGGAATCGCCCACCACGGCCGCGAAACTACGGGAATGACAATCCTTGCATTGCACGATCATCAGCCACACATCCGATTTGCGGGAGACGACTTCGACATCGTCCTCCACGAAGCGGCGATGGCAGACCGTACACCGGTCCATTCGGTCGACGACGATTCTGCGAATTTGGCTGTCTGAGGTATCCATGTTTCTTCTGGCGTCCCCCGTGGAAGCGGAGAACGCTAGTCGCCCCGGCCCCGATCGAACTCGTCGGAATCCAGGGTATTGATAAAGTCGCGAAATATCGAAAGCTTTTCGTCGTCGGGGCGTGGCTCTGCCCGCTGCTCGACCGGCGAGGATGAACCCGAACGCTCGGCATCGAGCGGCGCATCGTCATCGTCCAGATTGACGCCCGCCCGATCCATGACCGACTCATCGACAAAAATCGTAGCGCCGCTGCGCACCGCCAGTGCAATCGCATCGCTTGGCCGGGAATCGAGCTCGATGGTTCGCCCGTTCACCGATACCACGACGCGCGCATAAAAGACATCCATCGAAAGATCGTTGACGAACACATGCTCCACCGAGCCGCCAAGCTCGGAAAGCATCGCGCGCATCAGGTCGTACGGTAGTGGCCGGGGCGCTTCCACCCCTTGAAGCTCCATCGCGATGGCATGGGCTTCGAACTCGCCGATCCAGATCGGCAAGTACCGCTCCCCGGCGGTCTCCTTGAGCAGGACTACCCGGTTATTGGTGATCCGATTGAACCGTATGCTCTTGACGACTGTTTCGATCATGAACGGGTATCCAGTGCCAGGCGGTATGGGAACGATTCGAGAGGCGGTCGGACGAGGCGCTGCGCTCTCTCCGTCGACACTCGAATTCTACAACGTCTGGCAAGCGCAAAACGGTTCTCCGCCAGCGGCGCCTCGACCTAGCTGCCGGTACCGTTCAACTCATCGTAATCCGCGGTCGGTACCGAGCCGATGTGCCCGATCGGCCAATAGGTGATCCAGGCCTTGCCGACGATCTCCGATATTTTCACCGTGCCAAAATAGCGCGAATCGGAACTGTGCGCCCGATTGTCGCCAAGGACGAAGATCGATCCTTCCGGAACGACGACCGGATCGCAGGCGCGCGGCTGGCAATCGGTCGTGTCACCGTGCAGATAGGTTTCGTCGAGCTCGATCCCGTTGACGAAAACTGAGCCGTCTTTGATTTCCACCGTGTCGCCCGGCAACCCAATGACCCGTTTGATATACGGCTTGTCAGAGGTGACGGGCGGATTGAAAACGATCACATCGCCACGGTGTGGTCCGGGGAATGGTGTGAATTCTTTGGCGTCGGCATGCTCGACACCCGGCAGCCAGTCGACCAACGTATACAGGTCGAACGAATCGTAGGCGTTGCGGTTGACCAGCAGCATCTCGCCGTTGACCAGACTCGGAAGCATGCTGCTGCCGTCCACCCGGAAATTCAACACCAGCGTCCGCACCCCGACGAAGATCAGAATCGCGATCAGTGCGGTCTCGACGATCTCACGCAGCGCGCTCGACTGCTTCTTGGCCGGAGTCGTGACGATCACCGGCTCGTCGGCGCCCGCGGCGTTCACCGGTGCATCCGTCTCCTCGGACCAGTAGCTATTGTCGGAAGAGGAAGATCGAGAAAATTCAGAGTCGTTAGAAGTGCTCATTGTCAATCCATGCCTGTCGACGAGAACGGGCATGAGCATACCCCACAAGGACAAGCCCGGCCCGCGAGAATCCGGTACCAAAGTGGCCGATCCAATCCCCACCGGTTATCAGCGGCCTCACCAGCATGCGCGGGTGGCAACGATGAAAACGCGTTAGCAGACCGGCCAGAGGTCGTCACAGGTGAGTTTCGGAAGCATCACGCATTGCCAGCTCGAGCTTGGAGCGGGGCGGTCCGGAGCATAGAACATGCGAAGCTGGCGAATCTGAACATCCACTGAAAATCGAAGGAGCCGGGTCTTACAACCCGGCTCCCTCCCCATGCAGTCAAAAGTTGGGAAAACTAGATCTCGTCCGCGCGCACCTGAGCGGTATCCACGCTCTTGGCAACCGTGCCAGAGCCAGTCGAGGCGGCGGTGGTCGCGCTGCTTCCGTCGCTCAGGGCGCCGGTCGGCTCTTCGGCTTCCTTCTTGAATTCCTTGATGCTCTTGCCCATGGCGCCGCCGATTTCTGGCAGCTTACCCGCGCCAAAGATAATGACGACGATGATCAGGACAATGATGAGTTCTTGCCAGCCTAGACTTGGCATCGTTGGGATCCTCCTCCGGCCACGCTACCGGAAAAACGTTCGTTGGACAAGCGGGCGAACCGACGCGAGTATAGTGACGGGCGCAGGTCGCGGCAACTGGACTTCGCGGCTGCAACCCCCGACCAGTTCGGGCTATACAGCAAACCATAGTATACTACGCAAGTTTGGACGACACCTGCCCGTCCGGCAATTCACCCACGACGAACGGAGTTTCGATGAGCCAGCCCGCCGAACCAGTTCGGTTGACCGACGATGACGTTGATTTCCTCGTTTCTGTCCTGCGCAGTGCAACCGAACCGGTGCCGACGCGCGCATTGATCGAGGCGCTTCGCAATCGTCAGAGCTGAGCTTCGTCGACCCCGGCCGCTGTATTGGGCTCGGACCGGCACATTCCTTCCCCTAATGGAGATTTGAACAGATGGTTACAGCCGCACCAGGTGCGCGATCCTTTTCCGGCAGCGGAGTCGATCAGGAACATGCCGCCGAGCTCCTGCGCTTGATGCAGTCGGTCGGCCGATTCATGTCTATCGATGCGCCGATTCATCTGGCGCTCGATTCGGCGGTCGAATTCTTTGCCGACAAGAAAATATCCCAAAAAGATCTCCTCTCCGCTATCGCCGCCAATCCCCAGGTATTCCAGCTCGACGAGTCGGACGAAGCTCCCGTCATCATCTCCACCCGCGCTGGGGTGGTGGCGACCGAACCTCGCACGGACCGATCGCATGACTTCGCTACCCGTCTGATGACCCCGGCGCCCAGGCGCGATGTCTCCGATTCCACGGTGCGGCCCCGGCCGCGTATGGATTCGAGCTGGTCGATATTCGACGTGCAAACCACCGATCTCGATGCCCGGCCCGCTCCATCTCTGGCCCAGACGTTTTCCCTGACCGCTCCCGTCGAGGAGGCGATCGCAGAAGTCGCCGAAGCCGAGATCGAAGAAATCGCGGCGGCCGAACCTGCTCGCACCATTACCGTCCCGGTCGCCGCGGCTCCCGCTACCGATGTCTCCGAGGCGTCCGATGCCGACCTGGAAGCTGCTTTGATCGAGCGTCTCGGCGCCGACGGCCAGGTCGCCATGTTCGACGGCCAATGGATGCTGGAGGATCGCGTTCCTCGTTTCAGCAAAGGCGAGCTCCGAAAGCTCAAGGATTACATCGCCGAGCAGGAGCAGCCCCTCACCGACGAAGTCCTCATCCAGGACGTCCTCGATGTTCGCCCGCGCTCGGCCGATTTCGATCTCATGCGCTTCGCCCTGAATTACCGTCTCTCGAAAGAGCATCGCGATTTCGAGTTCGTCGGCACCAGTGGTCAGCGCTTCTGGAGCACATCGGCCCTCGCGCCCATCGGCACCAGCCTGCGCAAGCCAAACGAAATTGGCACCGATTTCAAATACCTGTTGGACGAGGCTCCCATCGCACCGGACTACCGTTCGCGCAAGGAGCTCAGTCACGTCGTGACGTTCTACGAGTTCACCCTCGGTCTCCTGCCCTACGATAGCGAGTTGCAGGAGCTGTTGGGAGCGCCCGTCACGCCGAATCAGCGAACCGCTGTTCTGACGTTCGAATGCCCGCAGGTGTACACGACTTACCTGGTGGAGCTTCGCTACCCAACGCCGAACCGGGGCGGATTCGTCGTCGGCCTCGACGACTTCTACAGCGAAAACCTCGTACCGGGTGCGCTTCTTTCGATCCGCGCTACGGACAACGACGGTCATTTCGTCGTCGAATATGTCAGCGCCCCCAGCCAGAGCCAACGCCTGCTCGAGCTGGACGAGCGTAAACAGCGCTACGTCTTCCGGCCAACATCGTTCGCCTGCGGAGTGCTCGAAGAGAGCCTCCTGATTGAGGAGCTTTGGTCGAGCCTCAACGGCGAGAAACCGCTCGACGACAAAACTCGCCGGCGCCCCGAAGCGGTCGTCGCGGCCACCTTCGAGCGACTTGGCAAGCAATTCGAGGGCGGCGGCTACACGGCCAGTTTTGCGCAACTCTTCGCCGGCGTAAATATCGAGCGTCCGTTCTCCGAGACGCTCCTCCGATCCATTCTGGAGAATGACGATAGCGGCGCCTTCGCCAAGGACCCAGACGGACCAGATGACTACACCCACATCCCCGGATCGCCTGCCTGATTCTGGCGCCGGTCGCCTCGCCCCCACGATCGACGCGATCGTTGGGGGCGATTTTTCCCGCTCGCGATTGGCCGCACTCTCCGATCTCGATCGCGCCAGTGTGTCCGCGTTGCGCCAGCGTTGGCTCGAGATCCCGCCAACCGAGCGACATGCGCTCTTGCTGGCCCTCACTGAGCTCGCGACCGAATCGGTCGAATTCAATTTCAACCGGGTCTGCCGCATTGCGCTCGGCGATCCCGATCCTGTCATTCGCCAGCTCGCCATCGGCGATCTCTGGGAAGACCAGGGCCCGGATTTGCCTCGCTTGTACATCGAGCTCCTGCGCAACGATCCGTCCGATGATGTGCGGGCAGCTGCCGCGGACGCCCTTTCGCCAACGACCGATGCCATCGCCGAAGGCGAGCCATCGGACATCGATCGAAACGAGCTGATCGATCTCTTCTCGTCGATCGTGGAAGATCCCGCTGAGTCGCCTCTCGTGCGCCGTCGCAGCCTGGGCGCCATTGCCGCCTTCGGCGACGATCCGCGCATCCCGAAGCTCATTCGACTTGCGCTCGACGAGGACGATCAAGCGCTCGTTGCCGGAGCGATCTATGCCATGGGCAGGACCGCCAGCGAGCGCTGGATCCCGGAGTTGATCGACTATTTGCAGAGCGAGGACGCCGAGCTCCGCTTCGAAGCCGCTCGCGCCTCCGGTTTCATCGGCGATGAGGATGTCGTTCGCGAATTGGCGGACCTTGTCTACGACCCAGATTTCGAAGTCCGCACGGCCGCCCTCGAAGCGCTTGGCGCTATCGGCGGAACAGCAGCCATTCGGGTGCTACGCCAGGTCGAAGAAGACGAGGAATTCGAAGAATCTGAAATCGTAGACGACGCGCTGGATGCCGCGCTTCTCACGGTCAATCCGCTCGAACGGCAAAGCTGAGGTGGCAGTCGCAACGATATCAGGGTCGATGGTCACGCGCGACAGCGAGGCATGGAACGACGCGCTTGCCGCGCTCGATGGTCACCTGCTGCAAACGTGGGAATGGGGATCGTTCAAGCAGGAGCTTGGGTGGCGACTGGAGCGTATTGCAGTTGGTGGCACGGACCCGCGCGCGATGGCCCAGGTGCTTTTCCGGCATAAGGGCCCGGTTAGTATCGGCTATATCCCCCGTGGACCGGCGGTCGCGGCGGGAGATTACGAAGCAAGCCGCCTGCTTCTGGAAAGCATCGATCAGGCTGCTCGCCGGCATCGCGCGCTCTACGTGATGATCGAAACCGACAAACCCGTCGAGGGCTTCACGGCGCATCCGTTTCTTGAGATCGAGCCGGGACCGCCGCATCTGCAACCCGGTCGCACCGTGAAAGTGCCTTTGATGGCAGACGAGCCGTTGCTGGCAGGCATGCACCAAAAAACCCGATACAGCGTACGCCTGGCAATGCGCAAGGGCGTCGTCGTCGACCGCCATCGTGGGGACGATCGCGTGGCCCTGGACGAGTTCTATGCCATGCTGGCTGAGACCTCCCGTCGCAACGAGTTCGGCGTTCATACCGCCGGCTACTACGCCTCATTCCTTCGCCATTTCCCGGAACGCGCCATTCTCTTCATCGCCCGCGTCGATGGGCACCCCGCGGCCGGTATCATCGCTGCCACGTTCGGCAGCGATGCGGTCTACATGTATGGCGCGTCCGACACCAGGTACCGCTCACTTGGCGCGGCATTCAACCTGCAATTTCAGGCCATGCAATGGGGCCGCGACCTGGGAGCGAAATTCTATGATCTTTGGGGAATTCCTGATGAGGACCCACCGAAAGACAACGAGCACCGCGACCACGTGCCTGCTACTAAGGGAGATGACTGGCGTGGACTCTATCGTTTCAAAACCGGTTTCGGTGGTTCGATTGTCAGCTTTCCCGCGGCGATCCAACGCACATATCACACGCGACTCGCCAGGCTCGCCGGCCGCGTCGTCGGTCGATCCCAATGACTTGCTCACTCGCTAATCTCGCCGCCTCCGTCGGAGGCGGCGAGATCGAAGGCGATGGCAACGTCGAGATTTCAGACATTCAATATGATTCCCGGCTGGTCACGCCCGGCTGCCTGTTCGCCGCACTGCGCGGCGGATATGTCGATGGCCATGATTTCGTCCAGGGCGCCATCGAGCGCGGCGCAGCCGCCCTCCTGGTCGATCGCGAGCTCGGCCATGCGCTTCCATCCCTGCGCGTCCCTGACACGCGCGCCGCGCTTTCCCCGCTCGCCGCTCGATACTTCGGCCATCCATCGAAAAAACTCGGCGTCATCGGCATTACCGGCACGGACGGTAAGACCACGACCAGTTATCTGACCGATGCCATCCTCGGCAGTGCTGGCGCGACGACCGGTCTCATTGGCACCGTTTCAGTGAAGATCGCCGACGAGATCGTGCAACACGAAACACGACAGACCACCCCAGAATCGTTGGAGATCCAGCGGTTGCTCCGCCAGATGGTCGACGCCGGCGTCGAATGGGCCGTACTGGAAGCAACCTCCCACGGTCTCGCCCAACACCGGTTGGACGACGTCGCCTTCGACATTGCCGCGGTCACCAACATCACGCACGAACACCTCGAATTCCACAAGACGATCGAAAACTATCGCGCGGCCAAAGCGTCGCTGTTCGATCGCGTCTCGGAATCCGGCGGTCGCGCCGTCGTGAATCTCGACGACGAGGGCGCCCGAGCCGTCATCCCCCACGCCGCCGGAGCGTCGCTACTCACGTACAGCACCAGTTCCGCAGCCGCAGGTCTTCGGGCCGAGCGGATTCGAATCGGTGTGGGAGGCACCACATTCGGCGTCTGCTACGACGGATCGACGGTTCCCTGCGAAAGCCCCTTGATCGGCGGGTTCAATGTCGAAAACGCCCTCTGCGCGATCGGCATCGCCATCTCCGCTGGGCTCGAACTCGACCAGATCGCGGCGGGACTCCGCACTGCCCCGCCCATCCCCGGCCGGATGGAACGTGTCGACGAAGGGCAGCCGTTCTCGGTTATCGTCGATTACGCCCATACCCCCGATTCACTGCAAAAACTCCTCACGTTGCTGCGCCAGCTCAGTCCCAAAAGCCGGATCATTGCCGTCAGCGGCAGCGCCGGGGAACGCGATGTCCCCAAGCGAGCACTTCAGGGTGCGGTCTCCGCACGCTTGGCGGATTTCAGCATCTTCACAACCGAAGACCCGCGCTTCGAAGACGCCGCCGCGATCATCGACCAAATTGCCGAGGGAGCAGCCGGAACCGGCGCCCGCTCTGGCAGGGACTACTCGACCGTCGTCGATCGAACCGAGGCAATCGCCGCCGCCATCGATCGCGCCCAGCCCGGCGACATCGTGCTGTTGGCCGGCAAGGGCCACGAGCGATCGATCATCTGGGGGTCCGACAAGCTCTCCTGGAACGAGCCAGAAATTGCGCGATGTCTTCTGCGCGAGCGCGGTTACTCGCGCGAGGCCTGAACCGAGTCGTCCTGCTTCGGCCGCAAAGCCAATCCCACGTCGACCAGCTGCTGTTCCTCGATGGGGGAGGGGGCCTCGAACATCAAATCGATTCCACGCTGGTTTTTTGGAAACGCCATCACTTCCCGAATGTTGTTCTCATCCGCCGCGAACATCACCCAGCGGTCGATCCCCATGGCGATCCCGCCATGGGGAGGCGCGCCGTATTCGAGCGCATCGAGAATCGCGCCGAATCGCTCCTGCTGTGCCTCGGGCGCATGTCCCATCATCTCGAAGATCATCGCCTGATCCGCGCGCGTATGCATCCGCACCGACCCGCCACCGATCTCGAAACCGTTGAGCGTCAAGTCGTATTGCTTCGCGCGAACCGCCCCTGGATCGGTCTGCAACAGCGGCCTGTCTTCCTCCAGGAATCCCGAAAATGGATTGTGTGTCGCATCCCAACGCTGGCCTTCGTCATCCCATTCGAGCAGCGGAAACTCATAGATCCACAGATAGTGAAATTCATTCGAGTCGGCCAATCCCAATACCGCTCCGAAATGATTGCGCAGCGCAGAAAGCGACTTGGAGACGACATCGACGGCGTCGGCCACGATCAGCACCAGGTCGCTGTCTCCGGCGCCAATTTCGGTGGTTACCGCCGCTAGCTCTGCTTCGGTCAGAAATTTCGCGATGGGAGACTTGACGTCCCCGCCGTGCAGCGCAAATGTCGCCAGGCCCTTCGCGCCGTTCGCTTTCGCAATCTCGGTAACTTCGTCGATCTGCCGGCGGGTGTAGTCTGCACAACCTGGCACCACGATTGCCTTGATGACCCCGCCGTTCTCGATCACGCCGGCGAAAGCCTTGAACTCGGTGCCACGCAGTGCCTCGGTCACATTCTGGAATTCGAGCCCGAAGCGCAGGTCGGGCCGGTCATTACCGTATTTGGCCATCGCCTCGGCGTACGTCATTCGTGTGAACGGCTTTGCCGCCAATCGCTTGTCGGTAAACGTCTCGGTCAGCTCGATGAACAGCTGCTCGATGAGTCCCATCACCTCCTCTTCGGTCGGGAAAGACATCTCGATATCGAGCTGGGTGAACTCCGGTTGCCGGTCGGCTCGTTGCGCCTCGTCCCGAAAGCAACGGGCGATCTGAAAATAACGATCGAGCCCGGCTACCATCAAAAGTTGCTTGAGCTGCTGCGGCGACTGCGGCAACGCATAGAACTCACCTGGAAAACCGCTGGACGGAACGATGAAATCGCGCGCTCCCTCGGGCGTGCTTTTGATCAGCAGCGGCGTCTCCACCTCGACGAACCCGCGATCATCGAGATAGTCGCGCATGTATTTCACGATCTGATGTCGCAAGATCACATTGCGCTGCATACGCTCGCGACGCAAATCGAGATAGCGGTACTTCAGCCGCAGTGATTCGTCGACCTCGCTGTCCTCGTTGATATAGAACGGTGGATTCAGCGACATATTGAGCACCTTGAGTTCATGGACCTCGATCTCGATATCTCCGGTAGTCAGCCGTGGATTTTTCGTTCCTTCCGGCCGCTCGCGGACGATTCCAGTGACCTCCAGCACGTATTCGTTTCGCACGTCGCTGGCTGCCGCGTGCGCCCCCGGTGCGACCTCCGGATTGAAAACGATCTGCGTCAAACCGTACCGATCCCGCAAATCGATGAAGATCAACCCGCCCATATCGCGCCGCCGGTTCACCCACCCCCGCAGCACGACGTTCTCGCCGGCATTTTCGGCCCGCAAAGAGCCGCAGGTAAGTCTTCCGGTAACAGCTGGATCGACATCGCGAAACGTTGACACGCGCTTCCCTTCTGATGAGTTCGTTTTGGTTGGCTCAGGTCGTCGAATATTTGCGGTCGAGCGCCGCTTGCAGCTCCGCCTCAGGATCGCGCCCAGCGGCATACATCGACTCGATGAGTTCGAGGAGCTCATCTCCGTTTTCTGGCAGAGTCGCAATCGACATCGACGCCGGTTCATCTTCGAGCATCGCGGCTAGTTTCGCGATCCCCGGCATCGACCTCGGCAGGCGATCATACTTGGTCCGCGGTTTGGCTGTTTCTCCTCGCTCCTCACGCTTCACTCGCTGCCATGTCGAAAGCACCGCTTCGGGCGTGTCCGCCGCGTCGTCGCCGAACACATGCGGATGGCGGCGGATCAGCTTGCGATTCACCAGCTCGTACACGTCCTCGATCGTGAAATCGCCGCGCTCTTCCCCGATCTGCGTCAGCAAGGCGACGATCAGCAGCAGATCGCCCAGCTCTCCCGCCAGCTCGGCGGGATCGGCGTCCTCGATCGCGTCGACCACTTCGTACGCTTCTTCGACCACTTTCGGCGCGAGCGATCGCCAGTCCTGCGCGCGGTCCCAGGGACAGCCATTGGGTGAACGCAGATAGGCGATGATCGTATGAAGACGCTGCGCGCTACGCCACGTTTCATCCGGAGCCAGCGGCGCCACGTCGATTTCCAGCGAACTGTCGTCGCTCATGCGAGCGGTAACGTTTTCGTAGTGTCCGTAGACGCGCTCCAGCAGCGTCATGACTGCCGGAATGTCGCGCTCCTCGAGTCCAACAACCCGCGTGCGCCGATCTGGTGCGACGTCGAGCAGCGGGCCGCTGAACGGCGCTTTGTCGATGCGCTGCAGCAATTGCTCTGCCGCGATGATCTGGACGGATTCGGTCACGGATGCTTAGCTCTTAGAGTTCTGCGCGCTGTCGTTCAGGCTCAAAACGGCCATGAACGCTTCCTGCGGTATTTCGACGCTGCCCACCATCTTCATGCGCGCCTTGCCTTCCTTCTGCTTTTCCAGCAGCTTGCGCTTGCGGGTGATATCACCGCCATAGCACTTGGCAAGCACGTTCTTGCGCATCGCCTTGACCGTTTCGCGCGCCACGATCCGGCTGCCGATCGAGGCCTGTATTGGCACATCGAACATCTGCCGCGGAATCAATCGCCGGAGCGCATTGACCAGCTCTCGCCCGCGCGAATACGCCTCGTCCCGGTGCGTGATGGTTGACAGCGCATCGACCGCCACGCCGTTTACCAGCACATCGAGCTTGACCAGATCGGCCGGCAGCAGCGCATCGAAGGTGTAGTCGAGCGAGGCGTAACCCTGCGTCCGGCTCTTGAGCTGGTCGTAGAAGTCGATGATGACTTCACCGAGCGGCATCTGAAAATTGAGCTGCACCCGGTCCTCATCGAGATAGGTCATTTCTTTGAACGTACCGCGCCGGGTAGTCACCAGTTCCATCACATTGCCGATATAGCGCGCCGGCACGATGATCGTCAGATTCATCCACGGCTCGCGGATCTCGTCGATCGTGCCGGGGTCGGGGAGATCGGACGGGTTGTCGATGACCCGAATCTCGCCACTATGCATGCGCACTTCGTATTCCACACTTGGCGCGGTCGTCAGCAGGTCGAGGTTGTATTCTCGCTCCAGCCGTTCCTGCACGATTTCCATATGGAGCAAGCCCAGGAACCCCGCGCGGAACCCAAATCCCAGCGCCGCCGAGGATTCCGGCTCGTAGACCAGCGAACCGTCATTCAGGCTCAACCGGTCGAGCGCATCCCGAAGCATCGGGTATTCCTCGCTATCGACCGGGTAGAGTCCTGCGTAGACCATCGGTTTTGCTGGACGGTATCCTGGCACCGGACCGAGAGCGGGTGTGAGCGCGCTCGTCACGGTGTCGCCGACCTGTAGATCCTTCACGACCTTCAGACCCGTGGCGATATAGCCAACCTCACCGCAGGAAAGACGCTCGACCGGCACCATCTGGGGAGAGAAGAACCCCAACTCCAGCACCTCGGATTCCTTACCGGTCGACATCAACCGGATGCGCTCGTCTTCCCCGATCGACCCATCGACCATCTTCACATAAGCGATCACACCCTTGTAGGCGTCGTAATGGGAATCGAAAATGAGTCCGCGCGCCGGCGCATCCGGATTGCCAGACGGCGGCGGCATGTGCGCGACGATCGAATCGAGCACGTCCCGAATACCTACACCGGTTTTCGCCGAAGCCTCGACGACCTCATCGTGGAGTAGGCCGATGACATTCTCCACCTCGTGACGCACCGCTTCCGGGTTGGCTCCCGGCAAATCGATCTTGTTGATGACGGCGATGATCGCCAGATTTTGTTCGAGCGCCAGATACACATTCGCCAGGGTCTGCGCTTCGATCCCCTGGCTGGCATCGACGACCAGCAGTGCGCCTTCGCACGCGGCCAGTGACCGGCTGACTTCATATGAGAAGTCGACATGCCCCGGTGTATCGATCAAATTCAGCTGATAGGGGAGCCCATCGGACGCCGTGTACTGCATGCGCACCGCACGGGCCTTGATCGTGATGCCCTTTTCCCGCTCGAGATCCATGGTGTCGAGAACTTGTTGCACCATCTGGCGCGATTCGACGGTCCCAGTGAATTCGAGCAGGCGATCGGCGAGCGTGGACTTGCCATGGTCGATATGCGCGATGATGCTGAAATTCCGGATCCGCTCCAGCGGAACCCGGGCAGCGCGAACCGTCCCAACCAGGAGCGAGGCATCGACCGACATAGCCAGGATTATAGTCGACTAGCCGGGATAGCCAAATTTACTCAACCGATCCTGACCAGCCGTCGAACCCGGCTACGCGCCCGCCCCATTCCATTGCGCGCTTCGGGCACACCAAGCAGCCACGCGGCCAGGAAATACGCCGCCGCACATGCGCCAATCGCGATGGAGAGCAATCCCAGTTGCACCAGTCGGGTCGCGGAGTCGCCGCTCGTCACCTCATCGAGCTTCGGCGCTACCAGCTCAGCCACCAGCGCCATGATGCCGGTCGCCATCACGATTTTCGCCAGCCACACCCCGAACCCGGGATCGAGATCGCCAATACGGCGTCGCAGGATCACCACCAGGATCAATGCCTCGACAAAGGTGCTCAGGCTCAATGCCAGCGCCAGCCCGACATGCCCCATCGAATCCAACAGCGCCTTGCTCAGCACGATATTGAGCACGATGATGAAGATACCCGCGGCCACCGGCGTGACCGTGTCCTTCATGGCATAGAAAGTCCGCGCCAGCACCTCCACCAGCCCATACCAGACCAGCCCCAGCGCCAGAAACGCCAACGGCTCCGATGCCAGGATCGTCGAATTGGCCGTGAAATTCCCGCTTTGGAAGATCGTCTGAAACAGCGAGGTTCGAAATTCGAACAAACCGATCGATGCCGGCACGAGCAGGAAGAGCAGAGGGTGCAAACCGCGTTGCAGGGTGCGCCGGAAGCCGGCGATATCGCCCAGCTCGAACTGCGCGGCCATCGTCGGAAACACCACGGTGCCGATACTCAACGCCAGCACCCCGTTTGGCAACATCAACATCTGCCAGGCGTAGTTCAGTGCCGACACACTTCCTTCGCCAGTTTGCGATGCGAAATGATTTACCGCCACGAAGTTGATTTGAAACGCCGCCTGACCGATCACCCGCGGCATGAGCAAAACACCGACCTCAGCCAGACCGGCGACATTCCGCGACAACGTTGGACGGAATGTCAACCCTGTCCGAATGACGCCCGGAATCTGAATCCCGACATGCAGTGCCGCGCCGATCAGCACCCCGATCGTGACTCCTTCGATGCCATATCGCGGGGCCAGAAAGAGGGCTGCCAGGACAATCGCAAGGTTGTACACGACCGGCGCGAGCGCAGGCAGCGTGAACTTGAGATGCGTTTCCAGGATGCCCTTGGCCGCAATGCCCATTCCAAGCAACAGCGGCGACAACAACAGCATCCGCATAGTCTTGATCGCCAGATCCATCGCGTCCGGCGGCAAATCCGGTGCCACCACATAGCGCATCAATGGGCCTGCAAAAACGAAGGTGATCGCGCCGAGCAAGATCGTCGCCAGCGCGGTCCAGGTAATCACCGCCGAAGCAAGGCGGTCGGCCGCGTCTTTCTCGTTGCGCGCCAGAAACCCACCGAAGACCGGAATGAATGCGGCCCCAAATGCGCCCGACATAATGACCAGAAAGAGAAGATCGGGAATACGAAACGCGCTGACGTACGCGTCGTAATCGCTGGAGGTTCCGAACCGGTTCGCCAGGATGATCTCGCGCAACAGACCGAGCACGCGGCTCGCCATGAACGCGATGCCGATAATGATCGCGCTGCGCGCCATCGAGGTGCTGGCTGGCGTCACTTCGCCCGCGGTGTAGATATCGCCTTCGCCGAACGAGAACTCGTCGATCGGGTCGTCCACAAAGTCATCGATCCACGTCGCTGGTTTGGCGTTGCTGCGGGGCGCCACTGTTTGTTACTATTGCCCTTCTGCGACGCGATGAGCGGGCGCAGCTTCGTGGTGTCGAATTGCTGCGAGGCTCATGGATTTCTGACTCGATAGAGGTGATTCGAAATTGGCGAATAACAAGTCGGCTGAGAAGCGTATCAGGGTTAACGAGCAAAAGCGACTCCGCAATCGTCCCTATCGCACCGAAGCTCGGACCTACGTGAAAAAGGCCGAGCTTGCGATTCGACAGGGCGACGCAGACCTTGCCGCCGGTGCAGTGGGCGATGCCATCAGCACGCTCGACCGCGTCGCGAACCGCGGCGTCATCCACCCGAATAACGCGGCGCGGCGCAAGTCCCGCCTCATGAAGAAGTACAACATCCTCATCGCGAGCTAATCGTCATCCCGAACTGAGTCGAGGGGCCTCTCTCGTGCTCGCACAGATGACTAGTCGCGCTTGTGGCGATCAAGACAAAGAACAACCGGTAGCAGATCCGCTACCGGTTTTTTGTTGGCGTCGTTACGCGTACGACCAGTTCGACCAGCGTCTCGTCCGGATTCCGCAGCCGCCCCGACTTCATTCGCCGGTCGGTCTCCAGCGCAAGTTCGAGCTGCCGGGCCGGCTTCACCCGTCCTCGTTGAGCCGACTCGGTGACGCGCGACATGCGGTAGGCAGTATTGATGCCAAGCGCCCGTCCGGCCTGGAGCGGATCCACCGGCCGGCCGCTCGCCACGGCGCCAACCGCCAGCTCGACCTGTTGATAAATCTGATTCAACATTCGGCTGGGTTCCTCACCCGCGCGCATGGCGCTCTCGACGTGCGCCAGCGCTCCCCGCTGATTCCCAGCGATGACCGCATCCAGCAGGGGAAAGATCCGGTCCTCCCCCCGCTGCGGAACCAGATCATCGACGAGTTGACTCGTGATCGCATCCGGATACGCGGCCAGCGCCAGTTTGCCGATCTCCGATTCGATCTGCTCGACCGAAGGTGGCTTGTCGAACGCTCGATTCTGCGGGGCCTGCATCCAGTATCCGGGGAATAACCGGTCCAGCAGCCTTCGCGCTGTTTCACCGTCGATACGCGAGCCGTTGGTCTCCGCAAGGTGCGCTACCAGCTCCAAGAGTGTATTGCCCCGTGGGGCGTCGTTGGCCGCGAATTCGACGTCCTTGGGAAGCTGCTTGCGAACGGTCGCGCTCAATTCGCCCAGATCGGGCTCGAAGAGCACCAGCGTCGTCGTCTCTGGGATCGCTGCCACCAGTCGACCCACGTCGCTGTCAGCCTTTCCCTTGCTCCCACGGCCACCCTTGGTAGCAGGTTGCGGAAGCAGACCGGTCAGCACGATCACGCGGCGACTGCCAAAAAACGGAACGGCCGTCACGGCGGCAAAGATCGCATCGAACGAGCTGGTCGCCGCGTCGATTCGGTCGGTATCCAATCCATTGGGATCAGCGTCGGCTAGCACTCGATCGAGCGCCTTCCGCGCAAGCGCTCGATCCGGACCAACAATGACATGCAGCACGATCTGGAGCTCCTGAGAGTGAGGGCCGACCCCGCAATGCCGTGTGTGGCGGAGTCCTGAACCTGCATGAGCAGGTGGGAGCCACTCATGGCAGCTCCCGACTCTTGTGATTTATCGGCTCACGACCACGCCACGATGCACGCACACCGCAGAGTCGACAGGGCAAGAGCGTACACCACCGTCCTCCTCTTCTGCCCAATTGGAATGCGATACTTTTCGACTGCGAACCCGCATGCGCGCGGTTCATCGTGGTCGCCGGCCCAGCGCCGGCGAAAAAACCAACAGGCATGCGCCGGTCGAATCAGGAGCATTTCGATGACAACCTCAACGGCGCGCCGCCGCGTCGTCATTACCGGAGTCGGCGCCATCTCACCCGTCGGTCTCGATGCCGAAACGACTTGGGCCAATCTGCTGGCCGGCGTTTCGGGAATCGGTCCGATCACTCGTTTCGACGCCACCGATTACAAAACGCGATTCGCGGGCGAGGTCAAAGGCTTCGATCCCGACGCCGCTGTTGGCAAAAAAGACTCCCGCCGTATGGACCGTTATTGCCAGCTCGGCGTCGCCGCCGCGATCCAGGCCGCGGAAAGCGCCTGCCTCGCCTCCAGCCCGCCCGATCCCAATCGAACCGGCGCCCTCATTGCGACCGGCATGGGCGCGATCGAAACGATCGAAACCGGCATGGAAACACTGTTGGCGCAGGGGCCCGGCCGCATCGGCCCGTTCTTCATGCCGATGATGCTGGCGAACATGGCAAGCGGTCACGTCTCCATGCGGCTAAACGCCCGCGGTCCGAACATGGCAACGGTCTCCGCCTGCGCCAGCTCCGCCCACGCCATCGGTGAAAGCATGCGCTGGATCCGCGACGATATGGCAGACATCGTCTACGCCGGCGGTTGTGAAGCGCCGGTCTCCCGCTTGAGCGTCGCCGGCTTCAATGCCATGAACGCGCTCTCCACCCGCAACGACGACCCCACCGCCGCCAGTCGCCCATTCGATCTCGACCGCGATGGGTTCGTGGTGGGCGAAGGCGCCGCGGTCCTGGTGCTGGAGGAACGCGAGCATGCCATCGCTCGCGGCGCGACGATCCTCGCCGAAGTCGCCGGCTACGGCGCGACCGACGATGCCAACCACATCGTCCAGCCGGCTCCAGAGGGAGAAGGCGCGACCCGCGCGATGAAGATCGCCATGGCCGACGCCGGGATCGCCCCGGCAGAGGTCCACTACCTCAACGCCCACGGCACCTCCACCCAGCTCAACGAAAAATTCGAAACCCAGGCAATCAAAGGCGCCTATGGTGAGGCCGCATTCCAGCTCGCCATCAGCTCGACCAAGTCGATGACCGGTCATTTGCTCGGCGCCGCCGGTGCAATGGAAGCCGTCATCTCGACCCTCGCCATCCGCGACCAGATTGCTCCCCCCACCATCAACTACCAGACCCCAGATCCCGCCTGTGATCTCGACTACATCCCCAACTCCGCCCGCAAGCTCGAAATCGCCACGGTCATGACGAATTCGATGGGTTTCGGCGGCCACAACGTCTCACTGATTCTGAGAGCTCCTTGAGCCTTGAGTCCTGAGCCCTGAGTCCTGAGTCCTGAGACGATCGTAGTGACGGGCCTCTGTGCCCTCCCGTCTCTGCGCCGTTTCCGCGCAAGCGACGCTGGGAAAATGCTCGCGGATGACCGGAACAAAGCAACGCCCCGGCAACATCCTGCCGGGGCGTTGAACGTCTCAGGACCCAGAACCCATGGCTCAGGCCCTAATCGAGATACCCTCGCAGTTGCCTGCTATACGAAGGATGTCGCAACTTCCGCAATGCCTTGGCCTCGATCTGACGAATCCGCTCCCGGGTGATGCCGAACTCCCGTCCGACTTCTTCCAGGGTCCGGAACTTGCCATCTTCGAGCCCGAAGCGCAGCACGATGATCCGCCGCTCCCGCTCGCTCAGCTTGTCGAGCGCCTCCGCAATCTGCATTTTCAGAAGCTGGTGCGATGCCAGCTCCACCGGCGGAGTCAGTGCGCTGTCTTCGATGAAATCCCCCAGAAACGCTTCACCGTCCTGGCCGACCGGTGCCTCCAGCGAGATCGGATGCCGGCTGACGTCCAGCACCTGCCGCACCTTTTCATCGGTCATGTCCATCGCCCGGCCGATTTCCTCGGCCGTCGGTTCGCGCTCGTAGATCTGTTGCAAGCGGTGCGATGTCTTCCGCACGCGGTTGATCGTCTCCCCGACATGAACCGGCAATCGGATCGTCCGGCTCTGATCGGAGATCGAGCGCGTGATCGCCTGGCGAATCCACCAGGTCGCATACGTGCTGAACTTGAAGCCGCGCTTGTAATCGAACTTGTCGGTCGCTTTCATGAGACCGATGTTCCCTTCCTGGATCAGATCCAGAAACGACATGCCGCGTCCCACATATCGCTTTGCAACCGATACGACCAACCGCAAATTGGCCTGAATCAAGTGAGCTCGGGCACGTTCGCCGTCTTCCACCAGTCCAAGGAGTTGTTTTCGCTCCAGGAGAGAAATGTTCTCGGCTTCGACGAGTTGCGCCTGCGCGAACTTGCCCAGCTCGATGCGTTTCGAGAGATCGACTTCGCCTTGCATCGTCAGCAGGTCGGTTTCGCCGATCTGCTGCAAATACAGCCGCACCGAATCGCCCACACCCGAGGGCTGATCAGCCGGTTCCAGCCGTTCTTCATGCGCACGCCTGCGGTCGGATTCCAAATGCGCCGGCGCCTGCTCGAGAACTTCGATTCCTTCGGTCACGAGCGAGGTATAGAGTTGATCGAGATGCTCGATCTGATCCTCGGCGTTTGGAAAGAGCGTCAGAAGGTCGTCGGTTAGCAGGTATCCCTGCGAGCGCCCTTTTTCGAGTAGATCGGACATGATGACTTCCTGCCACATTGACGAACTTCGATCCGCGCGACAGCGAATGGATCAAAGCTGCGGGTATCGCCACAAAAAAAACATCCCGAGGACAGACGCACCTGGGATGTCGCTAGTGTTGCTCTTCAGTTGTCGATGCTCGGCGTCGAGCACACGTCCATATGCGTGAGATCTCGCTCGAAAAATCAATAGCTTCGCGTTAGTGACCAGAATAGCAGTTAGTGAACGGTATTTCAATGAATTGAAAACTGTTCACAAGCGGTCTGTCCGCGGGGCAATGCTATACTTCGCCGGTTGTACGACGCACGCAGTTTCCAAGGAACGAACATCGATGTCGGGACATTCCAAGTGGGCAACGATCAAGCGCTCGAAGGGCGCCAATGATCAAAAGCGTGGTCAGCTTTTCACCAAGCTCGCCCGCGAGATCACCGTGGCTGCCCGCTCCGGCGTTCCTGATCCCGATGCCAACGCCCGCCTCCGCATTGCCATTCAAAAAGCTCGCGCCGAGAACATGCCCAAGGACAACATCGACCGGGCGATAGAGCGCGCCACCGGAGCTGGCAACGCCGATAACTTCGACGAGATTTCGTACGAGGGCTATGCACCTGGCGGAATCGCCGTCGTCATTCGCGCTTTGACCGACAATCGCAACCGCACCGTCGGCGAAGTCCGTTCTGCGCTCACCCGCGCTGGCGGAACACTCGGCGAATCCGGCAGCGTTGCCTGGATGTTCGACAATGTCGGTTTGATTACAGTCGATCCGGACGGCGGTGATCCGGAAGAGATCGCCCTGGTCGCAATCGACGCCGGCGCCGACGACGTCTCGATCGACGATGACGGCATCGAGGTCTATACCGAAGTGCAGAATCTACACGTCGTCCAGGATGCGCTCGTCTCGGCCGGCATCGCCGTCAATTCCGCCGACCCAATCATGAAACCCAAGGCAACCGTCACCCCCGACAGCGCCTCGGCCATCAAGGTCGTCAAGCTGCTCGAAAAACTGGAAGATCTCGACGACGTCCAGACGGTCTATTCCAATCTCGAATTTACCGACGAGTTGCTCGCCGAAGCCAGCTAACCGGATCACCTGTCATTCCGAACGAAGCCGAAGCATTCCTCCTGGCCCCCCGCAGCCATGGTGTTCACCGAGACTCCCATGCTGCTTACCTCGAACAAACCGCTTCTCGCCACATCGAAGGCGCCCTCATGATCGTCCTCGGCATCGATCCCGGCACCGCCAAACTTGGATACGGGGTCATCGATACCGCCGGAGAGCTCCCCAGTCTGATCGACTACGGCATCGCAGAAACCTTCCCGACTGAAACGATGCCAGAGCGGCTCCTTCAGCTCTACGGCAATATCCGCCTCTTGCTGAAGGATCACGACCCAGACGTGATGGCGGTCGAAAAGCTCTTTTTCGCGCGCAACGTCACCACTGCCATTGCGGTTGGGCAAGCGCGAGGCGTCGTGCTCCTCGCCGCCGCGGAGAAAGGCATTCCTGTTCGCGAATATAGTCCCAGCGAGATGAAGCATTCCATCGTCGGCTATGGCAAGGCCGACAAAAATCAGGTTCAGGAAATGGTCCGTGTCATCCTCGGGCTCGACCACATTCCCCGCCCGGATGACGCCGCCGATGCGTTGGCCATTGCCATTTGCGATGCCCATATGACGAGCGGCTACGGTGCCTACACCCGATGACAGCCCGGCTCGACATCGCCATGGTCGAGCGTGGATTGGTTCCGACGCGCAATAAAGCTCAGGCGCTTATCATGGCCGGAGCGGTCATGGTCGACGGTCGCCCCGCGCAAAAAGCAGGTGAACCGGTCACCGAGCGTTCTGCGATCTCGATCGCCGAAGGCCCGAGGTTCGTCAGCAGAGGAGGGGAAAAACTCGACCACGCGCTGTCGGCCTTCGCCATCGATCTGAGCGGAATGATTTGCGCAGATATCGGCGCCAGCACCGGCGGATTCACTGACGCCATGCTTCAGCGCGGAGCAGCCCGGGTGTATGCGATCGATGTTGGCTACGGTCAGATCGCCTTCGAGCTGCGTAACGATTCCCGGGTGATCGTCATGGACCGCACCAATGCGCGGCGCCTCGAATCGTTGCCGGATCCCGTCGAATTCACAGCGATCGACGCGTCGTTCATCTCCCTCTCGAAACTCTTCCCGGCGGTGCTGAACATCTCGAAACCGGAATCGTCGATCGTCGCGCTCATCAAACCGCAATTCGAAGCCGGCAAAGGCGAGGTAGGCAAGAATGGCGTCGTTCGCGACAACGCGATTCACCGTCGCGTCCTTGCCGAAATAATCGCCAGCGCGGCCGAGCACGGTCTTGCGCTGACCGGGCTGACCGCCTCCCCGCTCAAGGGGCCGGCCGGCAATATCGAGTTCCTCGGATATTTTGTGCGCGGTGCCCACGACGCCATCGCCGCACCAGCCGCAATCGATCGTGCTCTTGCCGAGGCCCCTCGATGACCCAATCCGATCCATTCGCCGATCTCGCGGCCGCGCTATCCGGAGGTGTCGATGCGTCCGAGACTGCCGGTGTTCGCATCGACGCGTCGCGCCGGAATCGAACCGGATCCCCGGAAGTCGTCTATGGCAAAGGCAAGAGCGCGGAGCAAATCGCGGCGGCGCTGCGACGGCTTCTTGACATCGAAGGGCGCGCGCTGGCCGCTCGGATAGGCGCCGATCAGGCTGAAGCGGTCCAAGCTTCTCTTGTGGACGATCGGGTCGAGCTGATGTACGACCCGATTGGACGCACTTTGGCCGCGTCAGTCTCCGAGACGATTCCCGTCTCCACCGGCGGTAGAGTCGGGCTCATCTCGGCCGGCTCCTCGGATCGTCCGCAGATTTCGGAGGCCGCCGCCATCCTCCATGAAATGGGATGCCGAACTCAAAGCGTCCACGATGTCGGCGTGGCCGGCTTGCACCGCCTGGTTGCTCCATTGCGGCAAATGATGGCGTTCGATCCCGATGCCCTGATCGTGGCCGCCGGCATGGACGGCGTCCTCCCCGGTGTGATTTCGGGTCTGGTCGCGATCCCGGTCGTCGCGCTGCCGACCTCCACGGGCTACGGATTCGGCGGAGAAGGTCTGGGCGCGATGACGACCATGCTCCAGGCGTGCGCGCCGGGCATCGCCGTTGTCAATATCGACAACGGTATCGGCGCCGGCGTCGTGGCCGGCCTCATTGCCAATCGAGCGGCGTCTCAGCGGTCGTCGTAAGTCCCGACGATCCGCCGCAGCAGCGCTCGTGCGGCCTCCTCCGGCGACATCGCTCGTTGCGCAACCGCGTCGATCAACTGCATTGCGTGTCCGCCTGGAGCGTCGAGCCGGACGCAACGCGCAACGGCGCGGCGCAATTCCGATCGCGCGATCCGCTCGCGCCGCGCCGGGAGCAGATCGCGATCCACAAGAAAATCCCAGTGACGATCGATCTCACTCAGCATCCGGTCGAACCCGGTGCGATCGGTGCTCGACGCGAGCACGATCGGCGGAACCCATCCCGAATCCTCCTCCGGGGCGAGCCCGAGTATCGAGCGAAGGTCCCGGGATACGCGCTGCGCGCCGGGCATGTCCGCCTTATTCACCACATAGACGTCGGCGATCTCCATCGCCCCGGCTTTGAGCAGTTGCACCGAATCGCCGGCGCCGGGGATCTGTACGAGTACCGTCGTATGCACCAGATCGGCAACCTCGAGCTGATCCTGTCCGGCGCCCACCGTTTCGATCGCCACATAGTCGTAGCCGGCCGCGTCGAAGAGGTGACAGAGATTCGCAACCGCTGGAGCAAGTCCATCGCTTTGTCCACGCGTTGCGACGCTTCGGACGAACACATTTGGATCGAGCGCTGCCTCGGTCATCCGGATTCGGTCGCCCAGCGTGGCCCCGCCGGATTTGGGGCTGCTCGGATCCACCGCAATAATGGCGATCCGCTTGCCCCGTTTGGAAACCTCGGCGGCCAACCCGGCGAGTAGTGAGCTCTTTCCGACCCCCGGCGCCCCAGTGACTCCGAGAACGTGCGCTTGCCCAGTTCGGGAATAGATCTGTTCGATCACCGCCTCCGAGACAGTCGCATCGTTTTCGATTCGTGTTGCGAGGCGGGAAAGCGCTCGTTGATCCCCGCTCAGCGCACGCTCGATCAGGGAATCAGACGTCGTCACTGCCACGAACCGGCGCATGCCCCCGCACATAATCGATCGCGCTCGACATCGAAGTGCCCGGTCCGAAGATCGCCGAGACGCCCATGTCGAGGATCTCCGGCCGGTCTTCGTCGGGAATCGTTCCACCCGCAACGACCAGCACGTCGTCCAGACCGCGCGCGTGCAGCTCCGACATGATCCTGGGAAAAAGAGTCATATGCGCTCCGGAAAGGATGCTCAGGCCAATGACCGCCACATCTTCCTGCACGGCCGCGGTGGCGATCATCTCCGGGGTTTGAAAGAGTCCCGTATAGATCACCTCGAATCCCGCGTCACGAAATGCACGCGCCATCACTTTGGCGCCGCGGTCGTGTCCGTCCAATCCCGGTTTTGCAATCAGCATTCGAATCGGAGTCGTTGCCCCCATCCCCTATGCCACCTTTTCGTAGACATAAAAGCCTTCACCCGATTTCCGACCCAGCTTACCCGATGCGACCATGCGGCGGAGGAGGGGAGCTGGACGGTACTTGTCATCGCCGAGATCGCGATGGAGTACCTCCATGATCGAAAGGCAGACATCGAGTCCGATCAGATCGGCCAGCGCCAAGGGCCCCATCGGATGGCCGGCGCCCAGCGTCATCGCCGAATCGATCTCGTCGCGCCCGGCCACGCCATCGCTCACAGCGAAAACCGCCTCGTTGATCATCGGGACAAGAATCCGGTTTACCGCGAATCCAGGCATGTCCTCTACCAGCACCGGCGTTTTGCCGATCGAAACCGCAAAGCTCGTAATCGCGTTTACGGTCGCGTCCGCTGTCCGCAAGCCCCTGACTACTTCGACCAGCGGCAGCACCGGCACCGGGTTGAAGAAATGCAGGCCAATGAATCGTTCTGGCCGGGAAACGGTCGCCGCCAGCGCGGAGATCGAGATGGACGATGTGTTGCTCGCCAGGATCGTCCCCGGCCGGACGATGCCATCCAGGTCCCGAAAGAGTTCAGACTTTACTGGCAGATCCTCGTAAATCGCCTCGATTGCCACATCGGCATCCGCGAGCGACTGATTGTCCGTCGAGAACGCGATTCGGGCGAGCACCTTTTCACTCTCCGCCGCGTCGATCGTTCCTTTTTTGACAAGCCGGTCGAGGCTTTTTCGAATAGCGCTCTTCCCGCGCTGCAGATCCTCGTCGCGGCAATCGACGAGCGATACCGGGAAGCCAGCTTGTGCGATCACCTGCGCGATACCACTCCCCATGGTGCCGGCGCCGATCACGCCAACGCGTTCGATCGCCGTTACCGGATTAGTCACCCGCGGGTCCTCCCGATTGAATAGCTGCACCCGGTGCGGCATTGACTTTGTTCATAGCTGGTACCGCCCCCTCTAGCACCCAGATCCGGCACGCGTCGACGGCGTTGTCGACCACAACCGGGAGCTCTTGCTGCTCGTCGACTGAGAATTTGGACAGCACCTGCGTTATCGCCGAGGATCGCCCCCGGCCGATTCCCACCCGCAAACGCGGGAACTCGTTCGTGCCAAGCTGACGGATCACCGAGGACAAGCCATTGTGGCCCCCGGCGCTGCCGCGCTCGCGCAACCGCAGCGTGCCGAATGGCAAATCGAGCTCATCCAGCACAATCAGGATCTCGTCGGCATACAGCTTGTACCACGCGCCCATCAATCGCACGGCATCGCCACTCGCGTTCATATACGTCTGCGGCTTGAGCAGAATCACCTTCTCGCCGCCGATGCTTGTTTCCGTGACCAGCGACTTGAACCGCGATTTCTGGGAGGGCGCGGCGCATTCCTGCGCCAGCCGGTCGACCACCATGAAACCGATGTTGTGCCGGGTGCCGGCATATTGATTCCCCGGATTTCCGAGTCCTACGATGGCCTTCATCTTCCCGCAACAAACCCTTGACGATCCAAATTGACATACTGGTCGAGGCCGGAGGGCCCGATCGCCAATGCTATACTTTACCGGCGCTCAAGCCGACAAGATGATCGCCGACCCGAGCGTTCAAATTCACCTTCAGACAAGGATGTTTTGGTATGGGCTTTATGGGCATGGGAATGCAGGAGATCGTGATCATCGCGATCGTTGCACTCATTATCTTCGGTCCGGAGCGCCTGCCGGAAATGGCCGGCCAGGCCGGCAAACTCTTGCGCGATGCGCGCAAGATGACATCTGACCTTCAGGGCGAGTTCGAGCGCGAGTCAGGTGTGAATGTCCGCGAGCTTCGTGGGCAGGTCGATCGTGAGATCGCCGGAATCAAGGGCGAGATCGCCGGGGTGAATACGACGATCCAAAAGGAAGCGAACAACGTCAAGAAGACAGCGCAATCGGCGACCTCGGCCACCAGCAAATCAGGTGGCAAATCCACCTCGACCGCTGGAAAAACCTCTGCATCGTCGTCCTCGACCACTTCTTCGGTCAGCAAGGCAAAATCCGGCACAGCCGCGAAGACTGCTGAAGTCAAAGCCATCGCCTCCAAGAACGATCCGCTGGCCGATGTTTCCTTCCTTGATAATGTCGGCGCTGCTCCGCCCGCCAAGATCGTAGCCTCGAACGGCGCATCGAAATCGACGCCATCCGCGGCCTCGGCTCCCCCGAGTGGCGATCGCGCCGACGCGCTGCAACGCGCGCGCAACCGGCGCCTCCAGGCCGGGTACAACCAACCGCGCTAGTTCTTGACACGCATTCCAGGAAGGGAGCGCGATCGTTGATCGCCTACGAACGATCCACGACCGCGCTTCCCGCTGACTCCGCGCGTCCCGATGGAACCGTGTTCGGCTTCGAGCTCCGCTCGACCGATCCTCGTTCCCGTGCCCGGCTCGGCCGCATTGAAACTCGTCGCGGTCCGATCGAAACCCCGGTATTCATGCCGGTCGGCACCCAGGCTACGATCAAAACCTTGCATCCTGCCGAGGTGGAGCGCCTCGGGGCTCAGATCGTCCTGGCCAACACCTACCACCTCATGCTTCGCCCGGGTCCCGAATTGATCGATCTCGCCGGCGGTCTGCATCCGTTCATGCGCTGGCCGCGGCCGATCCTTACCGATAGCGGCGGCTTTCAGATTTTCTCGCTGGCGCAGCAAGCCAAAGTCTCCGAAGAAGGGGTGCGCTTCCGCTCGCACATCGACGGTTCGCCCCATATGCTGACGCCCGAGCGGGCAGTCGACATTCAGGCCACACTTGGATCCGAGATCATGATGGCCCTCGACCATTTGGTCGGGTTGCCCGCTAAACCGCGCAAAATCTACGATGCCACTATGCGCACCCATCGCTGGCTCGAACGCTGCATCGCGGCGCTCGCCGGTAGCGACCAGCCGCGTCGCGGCGCACTCTTCGGTATCGTCCAGGGTGGTATGGAACCCGAATTACGCAAGCTGAGCGCCGAAATCGTTGCCGCATCGAACGTCTCGGGCATCGCAATCGGCGGTCTCAGCGTCGGCGAAACCAAGTCGGAAATGGCGGAAATGATCGATATCGTCATCCCCGAGTTACCCGAATTCAAGCCACGCTACTTGATGGGCGTAGGCTCGCCGGAGGACCTTTGGAACGGGGTCGCTCAGGGCATTGATATGTTCGATTGCGTCTTGCCGACCAGACTCGCGCGCAACGGCTCGGTCTTCACGCCGGATGGCCGCATCGATCTGCACACCCGCATTCACCGCGAGTCATTCATTCCGATCGACGCCACGTGCGACTGCGAAACGTGCCAGCACTTCGATCGCGCCTACTTGCATCATCTCTTCCGCGCTCGCGAGATTCTCGCGCTCCGCCTGGCCTCGGTCCACAATCTGCGGTTCCTGGTGCGTCAAATGGAAACCATGCGTCGGGCCATCGCGGACGGCGCATTCTCCCAGGCGCATGCGGATTTCCTCGATCGCTATCGCGTGGCCCGTCCGAAAGCGAGCGTTCCGGCATGAGTTACGTGCCCGAATTCGACCCGGATAAGTCCGGCGCCATCGCGGTCGGCATCGACATCATCGAGATCCAGCGCATCCAGCACGTCCTCGACGACTTCGGCGAGCGCTTCCTGCAGCGCTGTTTCACGGAATACGAGCGCACCCGCTTCCGCAACCGAACTGAGGAGCTCGCCGGCCGGTTTGCCGTCAAGGAAGCGACCTCCAAAGCGCTGGGTACTGGCATCCGCGGTATCCGCTGGCGCGAGATGGAAACGCAGGTCAATCGCCGGGGCAAACCGGTGCTCGTCCTCCACGGCAGTGCCAAGGCCCGGGCCGCATTGCTCGGCTTCACCGACTTCAGCGTATCGATTACGCATTCACGAACGGACGCGATGGCCATCGTCGTCGCGTTGAAGGGAACGAACCAGGAATGACCGGAACTTCGAAGGTCGAGATCATCGACCGCGCTGCGGCCTTGCGCCTGCTGCCCAAACGCGATCAGCATGCGCACAAATGGGGCGTCGGCGGTCTGCTGATCGTTGGCGGCGCCCCGGGATATATCGGCGCCCCCGCGCTTGCTGCCCAGGGCGCCGGTCGCTCCGGCGCTGGCATCGTCAATTTAGCAATTCCACGCTCGTCGGTTGGGCCAACTGCCACCCTGGTTCCTGAGGCCGTCTTCCTGCCGCTCCCGGAAACAGATTCCACCCATGGGGTGAAAAACGCGATCGACCTCATCGCGCCTGTTGCGGAAAAATGCCGCGCGCTGGTCGTCGGTCCCGGTCTCTCGAGGGACGATGCCGCGTCAGCCCTGCTCGCCGCGCTCTTCGGCGATACCCGCCGCTCTGTCACGCATGCGCTCGGCTTTGGCTCGTCCAGCCGTGCGAACGACGCGGAAGGGCATGCAGCGCTCGTCGGCAAGAACACTCCCGCGGTTGTGGACGCCGACGCGCTCCATTGGCTTGCCGAACGCGACTCCTGGTGGACTCAGGTCGAACCGTTCTCGCTCCTGTTGACTCCACACGTCGGCGAGTTCGCGGCGCTAACGGGAACATCGAACGAGGAAATCCTTGCCGACCCCGCCACCGTAGTTCGAGCAGCTGCAAACGACTGGCGACAAGTCCTTGTCCTGAAGGCCGGAAAGTCCTGGATCAGCGATGGCAACGTCGTCCGCGGCCTCGATTGTGCTACTCCCGCGCTCGCTACTGCCGGCACCGGCGATGTCCTCGCTGGTTCGATCGGGGCATTCCTCGCTCAAGGCTTGCTTCCACTCGACGCTGCGACCCTTGCCATCTATGCTGGCTCGCAGGCGGCGGTACGTCTCACCGCGGAGCTTTCCAGCCTGGGCGTGGTCGCTGGTGATCTGCCGCGTGCGATTGCGACTATTCTTGCCGACCTTGAAACAGAAAGCGATGCCAGCCGATGAGTCAGGATGACGTCTCCATCGAATCGATCATGCGCAGGAAAGTGCCGGTCGTCGCTCCCGACGAAACCGTCGGCGCCGTCGCATCGATCCTGGCGCGGAGTGAGGTGCCTGGCGTGCTCGTCGTCGATGAAGGAGAGCTGCTCGGCATCATCACCGAATCGGACATCGTCATGCGCAAAGCGGATGTCGACTTTCCCGAAACGGTTTCATTCCTCGGCGGTTATTTTCGCGCCGGCCGGCTTCAGCTTCCCTGGAACCGCGAAAACCAGGACGACGCCAGTGACTTCGATCACGAAATGCGCCGCGTCCTTGCCACAACGGCTCGCGATCTGATGAGCTCCCCCGTGGTCAATATCGACAAGGACGCCAGCATTCACGATCTGGCAACCATCATGATCGAACATAATGTGAATCCGGTGCCCGTCGTCACCGACGACAACAAGATCGTCGGCATCGTCTCGCGCAAAGATCTCGTCAAGCTCATCGCCACCGAGCAACAGGACGACGAGCCGGCGGAATCCGACCGCTGACATGGCGCCGTTCGACCACGCGCGCGTTGGACAGCGGCCAACGCGCCTCATCGTCGATCGTCAGATTATCGCGCGCAATGCAACCCTCATTCGGGAACGACTGTCGCCGGCGACACGTCTGATGGCGGTCGTCAAAGCAAACGGCTACGGCCACGGCGCCATCGAATCGGCGCGCGCCGCGATCCAGGGCGGCGCGTCCTTTCTGGGCGTTGCAACCGTGTCGGAAGCATGCGAGCTGCGAGACGCCGGCATCGATACCTCCATCCTCGTCCTGGGATCCAGTTCCCCGCTCGAAGCCAGGGAAGCAGCCGGAATGAACGTTGCCCTTGGAGTAGGGGATATCGCTCAGCTTGGTCACCTGTTCGAAATACTCGATTCCAACCCGCCCCCGCACCCCTTGCAGATCCATCTCAAGATCGATACCGGCATGCGACGCTTTGGCATATCCCCCAGCGATGCCTCCCAGGTCGCGCAGCGCATTCACGCTCATCCCGCGATCCAGCTTGCCGGGATCTATTCGCATTTTGCCGAGTCGGATGCCGAATCCCTGGATCGCCTGGGCCTGCAGCTCGATCTATTCCGTTCGACACTTCGCGCTCTGGATCAGCTCGGCATCGACCGCGGCATAGCGCATATTTGCAATAGTGCCGCACTTCTCCGCATTCGAATTGCCGACCTCGATATGGTGCGCGCCGGCATTTGCCTCTATGGCATATCACCATCGGAGCATGTCCCGCTCTTCGAGGGTTTGCAACCCGCCCTCGAATGGCGGGCGACAGTCCAGCACATAACAGAAATGGCGCCTGGGGATCGAACGGGATACGGCGGCACGTACGCTGCCAGCGGCCATGAGCGGCTCGCGCTGCTTCCCATCGGATATGCAGACGGCTACCCCCGACATCTATCGAATCGCGGCTGGGTGGGCCACCAGGGACACCGACTCCCCATTCGCGGACGCGTTTCCATGGACCAATGCGGCGTCAGCATTCCGAGCGATGATTCCCTGTCGGTTGGGGACGAGGTAACCATCCTCGGGCGACCCGAGACCGGCGCCCCCGACGCCAACCAGCTCGGCGCCCTCATCGACACCATAGGCTACGAAATCGTGTCCCGTATCTCCCGCCGCGTTCCCGTCGAATACCGCTAGTCAGCACACGGCCCCTGCGGAAGTCCGAAAGCACGCGATCGCCACACCCATCCGCCATGCATTCCCAATACGCCATTACTCCTAATTCGCTGCCGCTTTCCAGTTCCTGTCATTCTGAGCAAAGCGAAGAATCCCTCGCATTTCTTCTCGGAGCTACCCGGCCGTCTCGCAATCCAGACCTTCGGTGAGTTGGATTCCACGGCGTAGTCCCGCTCAATGAAGCTTTGGTTTCCACTGACCGATCTCTCGATTTCGATTTTCGGAAAACGAAAAACGGCGCCTTTCGGCGCCGTCAGTCCTATAATCAGTATTTTTCGCCGTTACTCCGCGGCCCCGAGCTCCGCCGCCACACGCTTCAGATTCTCGATGTCCTTACGCACGACGAACGTCCGGCCGCTCATATCGTCTTTGACATAACTCAACGTCCGGTCGTCCATCCACCGATAAATGGTGGGGCGGGTGACATTGAGCTGCTGGGCCGCATTCCCGATCGACACCAGCTCGTTCGGCTCGAACGCCCGGAATTTCGCCAGCGCGAGCATTCGCCCCAGCTCAGAATCCCAGAACGAACGCGGGACGGTGTAATCGTCCGCGGCCGCCGGCCAAAAGAGCAGCTGCACGATCGAATCGATCGCGGTCAGCACATGTTCCTTCTGCTCGCGTACTTCACCGCGGGCGAGCCGCGAGAGCTTGCTGAGATCTCGACCAAGCGGACCATCGCGCAAAGCATCGAGCGACAAGGGCTCGAAGGCGCTTGGGTAAAGCTGGTTGATCAACCGGTGATGATGGCTGTACACCACCTGCAACGCTTGATCGATTACCGGTTGGTAATCGCGGGAACTGCCTTCCACTCCCACTCCTTACGCGATTTCCCATGCCGTCGCGAACGTATCTTTCGGACTGTACGGTCAGATTGTACGCTCGTGACGTAGCAATGTCAACGCCTTGAAAAGCCCTTGTATTTCCCAGCAAATCGCCAGAGTTTACTGTGACGACCTGTCAATAACAACGCTCAAAAGCATGACATAGTTTCGCGGTGTTCGTACAGTTTTGTCCGCCGTCGCAAGCACCAGGAGTTGTGACCCGCACGACAGCACGTCGCTCGATCCTCCGCTCGTTGATTCGCCTGGCATCGGAGGTCTTCGGTATACGACCGGGAGGGAAATTAGGAACCGGTCGTCATCCCGCGAACCGCCAACCCTGCCACGAACAGCGCGCCCAGGCTGAAGAACAGCAACGCTTGCCGCGCATCCCGTTCGCGCATATAGCTCCAGATGAAGGGCAATGCCAACACCGCGGTCAATCCATAGAGGATATGGATCGATGACTCCGGCCGGAAACCCTTCACGTACAGCACGACGCCGAACGCAACCTGAGCCAGGATCAGCAATTCGCCGATCATCAACGCCCCATTGAAGCTCCCGGTCACGCCACCACCGGTGAAGTAGAGATACATCCCCCAGATGCCAATCGCCGCCATGAAGAGCAACATCGACGTCGCCAACCGGTCGTGCATCAACAAAATCGTAGACAGAGCGAACCTCCCCGACTATTCGTGCGCGGGCATCTCATCTCGAAAATGTTCCGGTTCGATCGCCTTGGCTGGAAACCCTGGGGATGAGCCCGGGAATCGACCGCGCAAACTACGCAGATTGTCACACGCAGGAGTCACCCGAGAGCTCGAACAATCGCTGCTGCACTTCGACCGCGGGCCGCCGCTCGCACGGTCGCCGAGCCAATAGATCGAGCGCACCGTGACGGGGAAGGGGAGTCAACCCCTCATGCACCCATCCGCCGGACAGCGCGACATCGGCAACAGCCAGGGCAGGGGTATTGTTTGTCTCCGAAAGATGAGCGAGATAGATGATCGGATCGCGGCCCGACCGTTCCCGCACCACATCGGTCAACCGCCCGCACTCGTCGTTCGAAAGATGACCCACGCTGGAAAGCACGCGCCGCTTCAGGTGGGCCGGATAGGGGCCGCGCTTCAGCAGATCGAGATTGTGATTGGCCTCGACCACGATCACGTCAGCGCGCGTCATCGCGTCGACCGTGATCTCATCCCATTCCCCCAAATCGGTAAACACCGCAACATTCACCCCGCCGCACGCCACCACCGCCCCCAACGGCTCAGCAGCATCGTGTGACGTACGAATCGCGCTCACCTCGATGTCGCCGCATTCGAACCGGCCACCATGCTTGATCTTGAGCCATTCCTTCGTCAAACCCATCGCCCGCGCGGTGCCGCTGCCGGTCACGACCGGAACACCCGCCTTCACCAAAGCCGGAACGGCTCGGATGTGATCGATATGTTCGTGCGTGATGTAGACGAAGCTTAGATCGGAGAGACGCAACCCGTACGTTAGCAGCTCCGATCGCAATCGATTGGGACCGATCCCGCAATCGATCAGCCCCGCTGCCTGCCCGCATTGCACCAGCAACGAATTACCGCTGCTGCCGCTGGCAAACGAAACCACGCGAACTCGCCCCGAGGGATCAACCACCGAAGATCGCCCGTCCGATCCGGACATGCGTCGCCCCCTCGGCAATGGCCGCCTCGAAATCGTTGCTCATCCCCATCGAAAGGACCGGGAGCCCAATCCCACTCTCCTGCTCGAGCGCATGCGCGAGCTCCCGCAACTCGCGAAAGACCGGTCGTACGTCATGCTGATCGCGAACCAGCGGCGCCATGGTCATCAAGCCGACCGGCCGCAGCCCCGGTTTCGCCAAAACGAGATCGAGCAACTCCGGCGCCTCGGTCAATGGGCAACCAGCCTTCTGCGCTTCAACAGCCACATTGATTTCGAGCAAAAGCTCGATCGGCCTTCCCAATGCTTCTGCCTGCTTCGCCAACACTTCTACCAACGAAGGCCGGTCCACCGATTCGATGATATCGAACAGTTCCGTGGCCACCTTCACTTTGTTCGATTGCAGACTTCCAATCATATGAAGTCGGGCGTCGTCCGGTAGCGGTGTTGCGAATTTCGTCCGTGCGTCCTGAACTCGGTTTTCACCGAATGCCCGCAATCCGAGCGCGTACGCTTCGTCGACCTCCGGCCGTCCAACCGTCTTCGTCACGCCGACGATCGTTACGACTTCAGGGTCGCGCCCAGCTCGCTCGGCAGCGTGACTGACTCGCCTGCGCACGTCGACAAGCCGCGCTTCGAGTGTTGTCGCCGTCGACATCCCGCTCATTCGGCCACCGCAATAATGGATGCAAACCGCCCGGTCGCCGGTCCCTGGCCCCGGTGTGAGAACCAACCGTCACCGCTGCAACGCGTGCAGATGGCCGATTGTTCGATGGCATCGTCGCGAATCCCGGCCGCCAGTAGCTGCAACCGGTTCGCTTCCGCGAGATCGAAATGCCATGCTCCATTCGAGCGTGACAGCGCGCCGTCGCCAGCAGGCAACGACTCGCGCCAACCATCGATGACTTCGTCCCCAACCTCGTAGCAGCCTTTGCAGATCCCCGGGCCGATGAACGCCAGAATCTGTTCCGGCCCGGCGGCGAATTCCTCCACCATCGTCTGCACCGCCGCGCCGCTCACATTGGCAACCGTGCCCCGCCAGCCGGCGTGTATGACGCCCACCGAGCGAGTCTGCGGATCGCACAGAATCACCGCCAGGCAATCGGCGTGGGTCATCATCACCGCCACATTCGGCTCGTTCGTAACAAGACTATCGAACTTGCCGAACAGCCCGGTGCCTGGGGCCGAGCCGGTCCCGGCTTTGGCCCGCGGCACGATCCCGACCGCATTGCCATGTACCTGATGCGCGGTCACCAGCGTTGCCGGATCGATCCCCATCCGCTTGCACCAGAGCTGGCGCATCTCCCAGGCATCGACCGGATCACGCGGTTCCGAATACGAGATATTCCCGTCCGCTCGGCCCATTCCCGGAATTCGCCCAGTGATGCCGTGACGCACGAAAGGGAGCCGTCCAATCGCGGCGCTCCGCAGTGGTCGGATATCGATCGAAGTGGTCATTCGCCGGTTTCTTTTCTCGCCTCGTCGAAGATCATGCGGTCGATCAGCGTTTCGACCGGAGCCCGATCGTCCGTATACGGCCGGTCATGGGCCGCGTTCAGACGCAGATTTCCATCGGCGAACACCTCCGCCGCGACGATCTGCTGATTCGAACCCGGCGCGGTCGACCCGAGTCGCGCCCGAATCTCTTCGAGTGTGACGTCGTCGTTCGACGCGATGACCATTGTGTTGTCATAGCCATGAACGTCGACCAGCCAAACCGACTGGAAGACCGCGCTCAGGGTAGATGATAGTGCGTCCACCAACCGGAAATCGGACTCAGACCGGCCAACATTCACGACCACCACTCCGTGCTCGTTCAAATGCTGCGCCACCAGCTCGAAATACTCTTTCGTTGCCAGGTGAAAGGGAATGTACGGCTGGCGATAGGCGTCGAGCGCGACGAGATCGTACATCTGGTCACTGGTCTCGAGGAAATAGCGGCCGTCTTCGGCATGGGTCGTCAATCGCGGATCGTCGAGCGCGAAATATGTTCGCGCCAGCTCCAGCACCTTCGGATCGATCTCGACCCCATCGATATGTAGATCGGGGTAGGTCGCCAGCAAGGAATGGGCCGACGTGCCTCCTGCCAGTCCGACGATCAGCGCGTTCTTCGGGTCGGTCCCCGTCATCCTTGGCGCCAGCAGAAAGTAGTCCCACGGACCGCCCGTCAGCACCGAGCTCGGATCATAGATCGAATGAATCGCGTGTCCGTCGTTCAGCGCCAGCAAATAACGCCCATCGTCGTTCAGCACTTGAATGTAGTTGTAGTCGGATTCGGCTTCCTCGACCAGCACGCCCCGGTAGGGCGGTTTGATCGTCCCCGATGCGGTCGCGGCGTGCAATCCCAACGAGCTAACCAAAAGTACGGCTACCAGCGCGATGCGGCTTCCTCCGCGCATGAGAAACAAACCCACGATCGCCAGCGCCATCAACGCGCCACCCATGATCAAAAACGTCGCGCGGGTACCGAAGATCGGTATCAGGATCAACACCGGCAGAAAGCTGCCCGCGATCGAGCCGACGGTCGAAAGGGCGTAGATATTGCCGGCCGTCTCACCGCTCGAACGGATGTTCTTCGTCCGCATGCGAATTGCAAACGGCGAGATACAGCCGAATAACAGCATTGGCAGCGCCATCAGCAGCAGGGAACCGAAAAACGACCCGAAAAACGCGCCCACATTCAATTCGTCGAATGCGTCCAGCGACTCTCGCAGAATCGGCCGCGCAATTACCGGGATCAACGCGACCGCAAATCCCGCCAAACCCGCAACGACCAGCATGACCTCGAGCGTGGGATACCGATCCGCCAGACGTCCACCCAGGTAATAGCCAACCGCCAGAAATGCCAGCGTCAGCCCAATCAGATTGGCCCAGATGAAGGTGGACGTTCCGAAATACGGCGCGAGCAAGCGTGACATCGCCAGCTCGGTGCCGATGCTGACGGCGCCACACAAGAACACCAGCGCCAGCAGCAATGCGCGCTGCCGCGATCCGCTGATTCCGAAAGTCGCATCATTGGTTCGTTCGAGGGCGATCGTGGACGTCTCGTTTGGAGAGGTTGCCGGTTCGGCGATGCGATGCATACGTGGTTTCGATCGATCGGAGGTCATTCGTGGCGTCGAGCCAAAAAACTATCGCACGACCCCTTCGGCTCGAAATCCCCCGCGTGCATACTTTGCGGTCAATCTATGTTATCCGCAAAAGAATTGCACGTCGAGCTATTCGGTCCCTACCTCCGGTTTCGTGGTAAAACCAACCGTTCCATGGCCCGTGACACCGCCGCCACATGGAGAGCAGCGTGGCTTCGATCACAACCGATATCGTCGACTCCTACGTCTTCCGCCACCGGCTCGGCCGCGCGCAATTCTTGTTGCTCCGCCGCCGGCCGGATCTCCCTCTGGGCAATACCTGGCATGGCATTCATGGCCGCGTCTCCGACGGCGAGACATCGCTCGAAGCCGCACGCCGCGCCGTCCGCATCCAAACCGGACTCGCCAATCTCGATACCTTCTCAGCGGACTACATCAACCAATTCTTCGACCATGCCACCGACACCATCGTCCTGGCGCCGGTCTTCGCCTTTCAGCTCGTCGAGGAAACGCCCATCTCCCTCGACGATGAATTCGACGACTACGCCTGGTGCGACCGCGACGAAGCCACCGGCCGCCTCATCTTCGCCGGCCAGCGCTGGGCTGTCCGCCATATCGAAGACATCGTCGCCAATCCCGTCGCCGACTCCGACTTCTACCGCCTACCGTAACGCCCATCGTCTCGCAACCCAGCCTCCTGCCCACGGTCGCAGCGCAGGTGCCTCCGCGCCGTGCGATCGAGCGCATCTCGATAACCAACCGCACCCACCACTATTCCCGAAATAGGAACCGCGCACTCCCTTGACGCGATGAGAACATATGTGCTATTCTATCAACAAGCGGCACATCGGCGGACGGACTCAGCGAGTCCGCGCCCCAGGTACTCCCACAACAGCTGGTGGTCGAGGACGGGGTGGCGATGCATGACCTGGGCAGTGCCTACGTGCCAACCGCCCGGCAACCTCCTGCCGTCACCCAAGGCTCGCGCGCGGACTCGATCAGAAAAGAGTGATCGCTCCCGAGAAATCAGACGCAAGCAAAACGAAAAGAAAACAAGCTTCGTCCGACCAGGGCGAAGCCATACCCAGGTCCCATAGCCCGAAAACAGTGGAGAACACCCACGTCGCGAAGGGCAGTAGTGCCCGTTCCCTGATTGGCCCGTTGGATTGGGCCGATTCCTCGTTAACCTCGAAAGGCTCCCTAAGCCTCGTCGGCTATAATCCACCCCTTGACCAGATCATCTGATCTGATTCCCGAGGTCCTCCCAATCATGGCCAACTTCCGTATCGAAACCGACCTCCGGCCCACCGGCGATCAACCGCGCGCGATCGAGCAGCTCGTGGACGGTCTCAACACTGGTCTCAAACGCCAGGTCCTTCTCGGTGTCACCGGATCCGGTAAGACCTTCACGATGGCGAACCTGGTCGAGCAATACAACCGCCCCACACTCGTGCTCGCTCACAACAAGACCCTCGCCGCACAGCTCTATTCGGAGTTCAAGGAATTCTTTCCGAACAACGCGATCGAATACTTTGTTTCCTACTACGACTACTATCAGCCGGAGGCCTACGTCGCTCGCACGGACACATACATCGAAAAAGACTCCGACATCAACGAGGAGATCGACAAACTCCGCCACGCGGCCACGCGCTCGCTGTTGACTCGGCCAGACACCCTCATCGTCGCTTCGGTCTCCTGCATCTACGGTCTCGGTTCACCGGAGGAATACCAGAACACGGTCATCTCCCTCCGCCGGGGAGCTCACGAGCGGCGCGATCAGATTATCCGGCGGTTCCTCGATGTCCAGTACGACCGCAACGACATGACAGTCGTCCGTGGTTCCTTCCGTGTCCGCGGCGATACCATCGAGATCTTCCCGGCCTACGAAGAGATCGCCGTTCGCATCGAATTCTTCGGCGATGAGATCGAACGCATCGTCGAGGTCGACCCCCTCACCGGTGAGCTGCTGGTCGACCGCATCGAGATCGATATCTATCCGGCACGGCATTACGTCACCTCCGCGGACAAGCTCCGCGCCGGAATCGAAGACATCCGTGTCGAGCTCGCCGAGCGCTTGCAGGAGCTGCGAAACCAGGGCAAGCTCGTCGAGGCGCAACGCCTGGAGCAACGAACCAATTACGACCTCGAGATGATGGAAGAAACCGGATTTTGCTCCGGCATCGAAAACTACTCGATGCACCTGTCACGGCTGAAACCCGGCGAGCAACCGCACACACTGCTCGATTACTTCCCCAAAGACTTTCTGATGATCATCGACGAGTCCCATATGTCGATCCCGCAGGTCCGCGGCATGTACGCCGGCGATCGTGCCCGCAAGGACATACTGGTAGAGCATGGCTTCCGCCTCCCGTCGGCGCGCGACAACCGGCCGCTCACGTTCGACGAATTCGACCGTATGCTCAATCAGACGATCTATGTCTCGGCCACACCCGGACCGTTCGAGCGGGAAATCGCCCAGCGCACGGTCGAGCAAGTCATCCGCCCGACTGGTCTGATCGATCCGTCCATCTCCGTTCGACCCACCAAGGGGCAGATCGATGACTTGCTGCGCGAGATCAATCTGCGCGTCAGCCGGGGCGAGCGCGCGCTAATCACCACGCTTACAAAACGCATGGCCGAAGACCTCGCCGACTACCTCAAAGAAATGGGGGTCCGCACCCATTACCTCCACAGTGAAATCGATACCTTTGAGCGTATCGAAATCCTGCGCGATCTCCGGCTCGGTGTCTACGATGTCGTTGTCGGCATCAATCTTTTGCGCGAAGGTCTCGATCTTCCCGAGGTGTCGCTCGTCGCGATCCTCGACGCGGACAAGGAAGGGTTTCTCCGCTCCGAGGGATCGCTCGTCCAAACCATCGGCCGTGCGGCCCGGCATGTCGATGGTACGGTCATCATGTATGCCGACAACATGACCAGATCGATGACCGCGGCAATCGAGGAGACCTATCGGCGACGCGAAATCCAGATGACGCACAACACCGACCACGGCATCGAGCCCCGCGGCATCGTCAAGGAAATTAAAGACATCACGGAGCGCGTCCGCCAGGTCGCCGAGCAATCGGCGGAATACCGCACCGATCGCGCCGATCAACCGGGCGTCATTTTGCAAATGCCCAAAGACGAGCTGGTCCGTATGATCAAGGACCTCGAAAGTCAGATGAAACTGGCAGCGAAGAATCTCGAGTTCGAGAAAGCGGCGCTGCTGCGTGATCAGATCGTCGAGCTGCGGCGCATGTCCGAGCTCGATCCAGCGGCAGCGAGCGCACCCGCCGTTCGTGCCTGAGAAAGGAACTGTTCATTGACAGGCCATCCGAACGCGACTGGCGGAATCCGCTTCCGCCTGCTGTTCGCGCTCCTCGCTTTGGCGATTGCAGTCGCCGGCACCGGAACCCTGGCCCAGGACGCCACCCCCGAACCGGATGATGAATCGACCGCGGCCTCGAGCGAGCTCACCAGCGAGCTGCCGCCGCCCGATTTGCCATCCTCGAACCAACAGGGCTTCCAGTTCGAAATTGACTCCGCCTCGAAAATCGATCTCGACGCCGTTCCACGCGAAGCGCCGGTCTACCAGTTGAACTGGAAGGAGCCAACGGAACGCCGCACCGAGCGCATCGCCGAGAAGCTCGGTATCGAGGGCGATGTCAACGACCGCGGCAATGGAAGCTTCGATGTCCAGGGCGATCAGGAGCTCTACGTCTCGTCCGGGCTGGTACAGTTCTTCTCACCCGAGCAGCCAAAAGACGGTGAATTGCCCGATGACGATGCCGCAATCGGCTTCGCGCGGGAATGGCTGCGCACCGCCGGATTGCTGCCGAACAATGTCGACAATGGCAGCGTCGTCAGTCGCTCCGACGAAACGAGCCGCGTCATCGTCCAGTTCATTCCGCTCGAGCCGGAACACTTGATTGCCGCATATCCGAGTGCCGTGGTCACCATCGGCCCTGGCGGCGAGATCATCGAAGCCTCCGTGCGATGGCCGGAGATCGATCGATACGACATCTACCAGCTCCGTGATCCAAAGGACGCCTGGGCGGAAGTCAGCAGCGGCGAAGCGTTTCTCGATGTCCAGCTTCCCGATGGTGTCGCCGATGAGCAAGGGGTGGTCAGCGGCAAGGCGACCTACACATCGATCGAGATCGGTTACACCACCGCCGGGCTGCCTGGCGGCGACCAATATCTGCAACCTGTCTATATCTTCGTCGGCCGATTCGTTCCGGACGGCAGCGATTCGTCGTACCGGATTCGCGCGTACGTCAGCGCCGTTGCGAACAGCGGCGCGCCCGTTGGATAGGACCCATCGAAGGTGAGCGACCGCCACTTCCTGGTGCTCAATGGCCCGAACCTGAACCTCCTCGGCACGCGCGAGCCAGGTATCTACGGTGCAACGACCTTACGTGACATCGTTGCGGCGCTCGAGCGGCAAGCCGCCGCCGCCGATCCACCTGCCACGATCGTCGCGCTGCAGTCCAATCACGAAGGTGAGTTGGTGGACGCCATTCAGACGCACGGTCCGCGCTCGCAGGCGATCATCATCAATCCGGGTGCGCTGAGCCATTACAGCATCGCGATTCGAGATGCGCTCACCGGAGTCGGCACGCCGGCTATCGAAGTGCATATCAGCAATATCCACGCCCGCGAGGAGTTTCGGCGCCATTCGGTCATCTCCGCCATCGCGCGCGGCCAGGTCGTGGGACTCGGCGTCGAGGGCTACCGGCTGGCGCTCGATTTCTGTCTCGCGAACTACTAGCGCCAGGAGCAGAACGATGTCCCAGCGAATTGACGAGCTACGAGCGATCTTGCGCGACGAGGGCTGGGACGCGCTCCTCATCTCCGATCCAGACAATCGCTATTTCGCCAGCGGCTATCGCGCGGCTGACCATTCCGGTCGCTCGAATGGCGTGCTGCTGATTACCCCAGCACGCGCCTTCCTCTTCACGAACCCCAACAACATCGATTGGGCTAAAGCCGCGGCGCCCGATTTCGAATCCGTCAAAACATCCGCCCCGTGGGAAAAGCAGGTCGGGGAAGCGATCCACGAGGCGGGTGTCCAGCGGCTCGGCGTCGAATCGGCCACCCTGCCGCACGCATCCTTCGTGCGCCTCACCGAGCACCTGGACGGCGTCGAGACGATCGAAGTCGGCGATCGGATCGACCGCCTTCGGTGGGTAAAAACGCCTGAAGAAGTCGCATGGCAGCGCCGGGCGATCGCAATCACGGACAACGCATACGAACGGGTAGTCACATTACTGAAACCCGGTGTCACCGAGCGCGAGATGGCCAACCAGATCGCGATCTCGTTTCTCGAGCAGGGCGCCGATGGATGGGGATTTCCGCCCACGGTCGCGTTCGGTCCCAATTCCGCGAAGCCCCATCACGATCCGGGAGACCGCAAGCTCGACGAAGGTGAGTCCATCATCATCGATATCGGCGCCACCGTGAACGGGTACACCGCCGACCTCACCCGCACCAACTGGCTGGGTGACCCACCTGCCCAGCTCGCCGAGATTTACACTATCGTCCAGTCCGCGCAGAATGCGGCCCTGACGGCGGTGCGCGCCGGGACGCTGGCCAGAGAAGTCGACGCCGCCGCGCGCGACGTGATTGCCGCGGCCGGGTATGGCGAGCAGTTTGTGCACGGCCTCGGTCACGGTATCGGTGTTCGCATCCATGACGGACCGTTTTTGCATGGGCGGAATGAAGATCCTTTGCCCGCCAACTCGATTCTCACCATCGAGCCGGGCATTTATATTCGAGACCTTGGCGGAGTGCGCATCGAAGATGTCGTGCTCGTCACAGATGAAGGCTATGAGCTGTTGAGTCACGCGCCAAAGCGCCCACAGCTTTGATTTGTGTGGACACCGGCAAGGCGCCGGTGAAGTCGATGCGCGCAGACGCCAGCAGAGTCGATGAGGAGAATAGACGTTGATCGAAACGGGTGATGTTCGGAAGGGCACCACGATGGAATTCGACGGCCGGTTGGTAAAGGTCGTCGATTTCTCGCACAACAAACAGGGGCGCGGCTCAGCGCAGCTCCGTATGACCCTTCGCGACCTGCGCACGGGCGCGATCACGAACCATTCGGTCCAGGCCGGCGCGCGGTTTCCCGCGGTCCGGCTCGAGCGCAACCATGTGCAGTTTCTCTATCGCGATGGCGACGGGTTCCATTTCATGGACCTCGATACCTTCGATCAGTTCATGCTGAACGAGGATGCCGTCGGCGATGCCGCCAAGTTCCTCAAGGACAACGACGAGCTCGATGTGATGACCTGGCAGGACGAGCCGATCGACCTCGAGCTTCCCACGTCGGTCACCCTCGAGGTCACGGAAACCGACCCGGGACTGAAAGGCGACACGGCCTCTGGCGGCACGAAACCCGCCACCCTCGAAACCGGGCTGGTGGTCAATGTTCCGCTCTTCATCAATATCGGCGAGATTTTGCGGGTCGACACTCGCTCCGGCGAGTACATCGAGCGAGCCAGCTAGTCATTCCCCGGAGGGCAGCGCGTCATGCCAGAAAACCCAGCTTCCTGGGAAGACATCGCCGATTTCATTCAGGACGCGGCGCGCCAGATGCGCGAGTTCGGACTGACGACCCTGGACGTCGAGCACGACGGCTCCCGCGTGCGCATCAAGATCGAAGCGCCGCGAATCGTCCATACCGAACCGGCCACGAGCGCCCCCGTGATGCATGCGACACTCTCACCGAGCGCCGATTCGATGGTGGCCGATCTTATCGTGACCTCACCCATGATTGGGACGTTCTATGCATCGCCCAGTCCGAGTGACCCACCGTTCGTCGAGGAGGGCGATTCGATCGAAGTCGGCCAGGTGATCGGCATCATCGAAGCCATGAAGATCATGAACGAGATCACCTCCGAGCACGAAGGCACGATTTCGAAGATCCTCGTCAAGAACGCGCAGGCGGTCGAATACGGCCAGCCGCTGTTCCACATCGCTCCGGCCGACTGAGCCGCAATGCTCGATACGCCGCGCTCGGTGCGAGAGATCACCGATCACATTCGCGACCTCTTCGAGGCAGATCCGCTCCTCGGCGATCTTTGGATTACCGGTGAGGTGTTGGAATCGACCGTTTCACGATCCGGTCACGTCTTTTTCACCCTGGCCGGCGATGACGCCCAAATCCGCTGCGTTCTCTTCCGCATGAATGCGCTCCGCCAACGCTCCCTCCCCTCCTCGGGTTCGGCCTGCGTGGCCCATGGCCGGGTCGAAATCTATGCGGGCGACGGCACGTACCAATTTTATGTCGATCTGGTCGAGGAAGCTGGTATTGGCCTCGCGGCGCTCGAGCTCGAGCTGCTGCGGCAACAACTGGAAGCCGAGGGGCTCTTTTCCGAATCGCGGAAGCGGCCGCTTCCGGCAAACCCGTCGACCATCGGCGTCGTCACGTCGGCCACCGGCGCGGTTTGGCATGACATTCAAAATGTCATTCGTCGCCGCTCTCCCTTTGTCCAGCTCCTGATGGCTCCCGCCGCCGTGCAGGGGAATGCTGCCCCTGAATCGCTCTACGAAGCACTCCAGGCGCTGATTCTCGATGGTCGACCGGAGGTCATCATCATCGCTCGTGGCGGTGGCTCGGCATCCGATTTGGCGTCGTTCAATGATGAGAGTCTCGTCCGCGCGGTCTTCGCCGCGCCGGTCCCGGTCGTCAGCGCGATCGGCCATGAAACCGACTGGACCCTGCTCGATCTCGTCGCCGATCTGCGCGCTCCCACTCCAAGCGCTGCTGCCGAGCTGGTGACACCGTCCATCGAGCCCCAGCTCGATTCGCTCGTCGCTGGGTTGCTCCTGCAATCGTCGCGCTTCGAGCGCGAGCTCGCTTCCCAAACGATGGACCTCGAACGCTTGTCCGACCGGCTGGACCGCGTCGGTCCTGCTGCCCGAATCCGCGAGCGCCGAACCACTACACTCAGCCGGCAGTTGCGGCTGATGGAGCTGGCAACCCAGCGTTCGATCGAAGCGAGCGAACGAATTGCCACAATGCAGGACAGTATGATCGCTATGGAACGGCGCTCCTCACACCACCGGCAGGAGCGATTCTCGCACGCCGCCGATCTTTTGCAGGCATTGTCCCCAACGAAGACCATGGAGCGCGGGTATGCTTTCGTCGAGCATCGGGAATCCGGACGGCCGCTGAAAGCCGTTGCCGAAATCTCCGCCGGTGACCAGCTTCGCACGCGGTTCCTCGACGGCTCGATCGAATCCACGGTGACCAGCGTTTCCACGAGCACGTTTTGAGGTGCATCGACCGGTATGTCCACCGATCTGGCCATCTCCATAGCAACTTGGCAATCCGCCAGCGTCGACGGCTCCTTCGAGGAGTCGATCGCGGCGCTGGAGGCGATCGTCACGCTGCTCGATAGCGGCGAGCTGACCCTCGATCAATCGCTCGATTGCTTCGAGCTGGGCGCTCGTCTCAGCAATCGTTGCCAGCATCTGCTGGAACAAGCAGAGCTCCGCGTCGAATTGGTCCAGCGCACGCTCGAAACTGACGCCACTTCGGAACCACCGTTCTAGGACCGCCCAGATGACCGATTCCGCGTTGCCAGTCGGAAAGCTACCGTTCGAGCTCCTTGGCTCGCTGCTTTCGTCGCTCACGCCGGTCGACGATTCGGTCGTCGTCGGCCCAGGACTCGGTCGCGATGCCGCGGTGCTCGATATCGGCGGAACGCTCCTTGTCGTCAAGAACGACCCGATCACGTTCGTCACCCGGGAAGCCGGCGTCTATCTCGTCAACGTCAACGCCAACGACCTCAGCTGCCTCGGCGCGGTTCCCCGTTGGATGCTCGTCACCGCGCTGCTGCCCGAACACGGTTCGACGCCGGCACTGGTTGCTGAGCTCTTCACGCAGCTTCGCGATACATGCGCATCGCTCGGCATCTCTCTGGTCGGGGGACACACGGAGATCACAGCCGGCGTTCCCAGAGCGCTCCTCATTGGAACGCTGATCGGAACGGCTTCCCCGGAAGAGTTGCTTCGTCCTGGAAACGCCAATCGTGGTGACCGGCTGCTCCTGGCGCGGCCGGCGGGAATCGAAGGCACCGCCCTGCTTGCTTTGGAACGCGAATCCGAGTTGACCGCCAGATTCGGTGCCGAATTCGTCACGGGCGCCCAGAGGCTGCTGCACGATCCCGGAATCTCGGTCGTGTCGATTGCCCGAACGTTGCTCGGAACCGAGGCCATCACCTCTCTGCACGATCCGACCGAAGGTGGAGTCGCCACTGGCGTCCGCGAGATCGCCGCCGCATCCGGTCTCGGTGCGGTGATGAACCGCGATCTCGTCCCGCTGATGAACGAAACACGCAACATTGCCGAGTACTACAGCATCGACCCGCTCGGTATGCTGTCGTCCGGAACGCTGCTCGCAACCACCCCGCCCGAAAACGTGGAGCGGGTGCTCGCTCACGCAAGGTCGGCCGGCATCGATATTGCCGTCATCGGAAAGCTGACCTCGCCTGTGTCCGGATTCCAGCTCCTCGAGCAGAATCGGTCGCGCGAGCTGCCCGCATTTCAGACCGACGAAGTCACGCGAGCCCTCGCGGCTGCGCCATAGGAAGGGAGAGAGCCCATGACCCAGGGGATCGTCGTTGCCTCAGCCAACGGCTCGGTCGGGATCGAAGCTGCCATCGACATACTCCGAAGCGGCGGTTCGGCGATCGATGCGGTCGTCGTTGCGCTCTCCCTGGTCGAGGCAAATCCCGACGACCATAGCGTCGGATACTCCGGATACCCCAACATGCTGGGTCAGGTCGAGCTCGACGCCAGTCTGATGGAGGGCAGCGGCCTTCGAGCCGGAAGCGTAGCTGCCCTGCAGGACTACCAGGATGCGGCTAAGCTCGCGCGCGCCGTTATGGACGGCCTCCCGCACGTTCTCATCGTCGGTGAGGGAGCCCGCCGCCTGGCCGCCGAGTCCGGGCTCGAGCAAAAGAATCTCACCACACCCGAATCCCTGGAAATCTGGCGCTCACGCGCCTACGACCTGGCAACGATCGGATCGGCTCAGGAAAACTACTACGCTCATATGCGCGAGTTGGTGAATGCGATGAGCTCGGATCCGCAGCTCGTCGACGTGCATGGCACCGTGAACTTCCTTTGCCGCGATCGCAACGGTGAGTTCGCGTCCGGCGTCAGCACGTCAGGCTGGGCGTGGAAATATCCCGGACGCGTCGGCGACTCCCCGATCATTGGAGCCGGCAATTACTGCGACAACCGTTGGGGCGCTGCTGCCTGCACCGGCCGCGGCGAAATGGCCCAGCGCTGCTGCACCGCCCACAGCGTCGTCACGTTTATGCGCTTCGGCATGTCGCTCGACGATGCCTTGCGGCAGGCCATGGCCGATCTGAAACAGCTCGACGATCCCTTCGCGAGCGAGATGAACATCGTCGGACTCGACAAAGACGGAAATCCCGGGGGCGCCTCCACCTCAGAGGGAAAGACCTTCGTCGTCATGGACGAATCGATGTCGACCTGGGACGAGCGCCCGCGACAAACCGTCGACATCTTCGCTTGACCCAGCTGTTCTAATGCGCCGCAAAATTTCCGATGAAGAACGACGTTCCCGGCTCGGCCGGCGACATGCGCTGGCGAATGAGTGCAAGGTCTCGACGGCGCGCGCCGTCGCCTCGGCGGTAGTCGCCATCCACGGTACCGATCCCAGCTCGACCGTACTCGGAATACTGGCGCGATCGCGTGGGCTGACGATACCGGACGTCGAGGAAACCATCTACACCGAGCGTACCCTGGTTCGGGTGCTCGCCATGCGCAGAACGCTTTTCGCGGTGGACTACATCATCGCGCCCTCGATCTGGGTTGCGTTCGACAACACGGTCGCCCGCAACCAGCGCCGGCTCCTCGAAAAATTGGTGCAGGAGAGCGGTGTCAGCACCGACCCGGCGAGTTGGATCCGGATTGCCGAAAATCGCTTACTGGAAATCATCGATGCCAATCCCGGACGCACTGGTGCGCAGCTTGCGGCCGAGGATGAGCTCGTCGCCCAGCGCGTAAAGGTCGGAGGGAGTTCCATCTACGCCACTGAAGTATCGGTCGCCAGCAGACTTCTCACGCTACTGTCGGCCGAAGGACGCGTGATTCGGGGACGGCCCGTTGGGAGTTGGACCTCGACGCAATTCACCTGGTCCGCCACAGAGCAATGGCGAGACGACTGGCCCAAGCGGCCAGAGCACTCCGCCGATGCCGATCTGGAGATTGCCGCCTCCTGGCTTGAGCAATTCGGTCCGGCGCTCATCGACGATTTCAGTTGGTGGACAGGATGGCCGAAGGGCAGAACGCGGAAAGCGTTTGCAGCGGCTGGCGCCGTGCAGGTTGAGCTCGACGCTGGCGAAGGTTGGGTGCTCGCCTCTGATGTTGAACCCACCGAAGCCCCAGAACCGTGGGTCGCCCTGCTGCCCGGCCTCGACTCGACGACGATGGGCTGGAAGCAACGGGGCTTTTATCTTGGTCCCCATGCCGCGCGGCTTTTCGACGACGTGGGCAACGCCGGTCCGACCGTTTGGGTCGATGGTCGCATCGTGGGCGGTTGGACCCAGCTCGACGAAGGGCCGGTAGTCTACGAGCTCTTCGAAGAACTGGGCCGGGATCGCCACATCGAGCTCGATCGAGAAGCAGCTCGGTTGACTGCGCTGCTGGCGGAAGCTCGCTTGAAACCCAGAGCGCGTCGCTGGACGGAATCTGAGCGAGCACTCCGCGCTAGACATTCGAAAACAGTCGAATGAAAACGGCCGGGAATCGAAACGATTCCCGGCCATCGACCTGCTCTCACAGAACGAAGAGCTAGAGATCCTTGTTGAGCGTCGTCAGGAATTCTTCGTTGCTTTGGGTCTTGGCGAGCCGGCTGAGCACGAGCTCGGTGCCCTCGGTTCCACCCAGCATGGCGACCATGCGGCGCATTGTCCACACCTGACGCAGCTTGGCATCCTCGAGCAAGAGCTCCTCGCGGCGCGTGCCGGACCGCTGGATATCGATTGCCGGATAGATACGGCGCTCGGCCAGCTTGCGATCCAGGTGAAGCTCCATGTTGCCGGTGCCCTTGAACTCTTCGTAGATAACGTCGTCCATGCGGCTGCCGGTGTCGATGAGGCAGGTCGCCACGATCGTCAGGCTTCCACCACCCTCGATATTTCGAGCGGCCCCGAAGAATCGCTTGGGCGGATAGAGCGCCACCGGGTCGATACCACCGGACAGTGTGCGACCGCTGGGCGGAACAGCCAGGTTATAGGCGCGTGCGAGACGGGTAATCGAGTCGAGCAGGATAACTACATCGCGGCCGCCCTCGACCAGTCGCTTCGCCCGCTCGAGCGCCATCTCCGCGACCTTCGTGTGGTCCTCGACCGGCTCGTCGAATGTCGAGGAAATCACCTCGCCATCGACCGACCGTCGCATGTCGGTCACTTCCTCCGGGCGCTCACCGATGAGGCAGACCATGAGATGAATATCCGGATTGTTGGTCGAGACCCCATTGGCGATCGACTTCAGGAGCAGCGTTTTACCGGCTTTCGGCGGTGAAACGATCAAGCCGCGTTGTCCCCGCCCAATAGGGGCGACCAGGTTGAGCACGCGGGTCGAAAGAATATTCGGCTGCGTCTCGAGATCGATCATTTCCAGCGGAAAGATCGGCGTGAGCGTATCGAAGGATGGCCGCTTGCGCGCCGTCTCCGGGTCGATGCCATTGACTGCCTCAACGCGAAGTAGGCTGAAGAACTTTTCGTTGTCTTTCGGGGGGCGCACCTGTCCGGAAACCCGGTCTCCTGTACGAAGACCAAACCGCCGAATCTGCGACTGCGAAACATAGATGTCATCCGGCCCAGGAAGCAGCCGCGCACCTCGCAGAAAGCCAAACCCATCCTCGATTATTTCGAGAATGCCGTCGCCAAAGACCGTGCCTTCGCGCTCGGTGCGCGCTTGCAGCAGGCGAATGATGAGATCGGGCCGCTTGATGCGGGTGTATCCCTGAATCTCGTATTCCCGCGCCAGCTCATGGAGTTGCTCTTCCGGCATCGTCTCCAGCTCGGACACGATCAGGGCCGGACCCACATCCGGACGCGGCTCGAGGATCTCATCTGCCGGTTCGCGATTGCGGCCTTCACGCGCACCGTCACGGTTCCGGCGGCTGCCGCGGCCATTCCGGTTCTCGCGTCCGCGCCCGCGTCCATTCCGGGGCGCGCCTTCAACGGCGCCGTCCTCGGTCGCGATGCCAGTATTCGCACCGTGTTCGACGACAGATTCGGCCTCGACCGGCCCATCCTGCGTCGCGACTGGTGCGTCCATTTCCAGATCCATGTGTATTTCTCCGTTATCGGACAGTTGGGCGCCCTCCACAGGGCAACCCTGCCACGCCTGGCGTCTGTTGGCCGGCGAGCAAAACGATCGTTATGAGGAACGCCCCAGATTATGAGGGAGCGTGTTCAGAGCACTCGAACACCGTACGATTGTCTGCTGCATTGCATTCAGTGGGATGCTCTTCGAGTCTTTTTGCGCGCACCGAAAGCCCATCGTAACGCGCCAGAAATATCACCGCCGTTGCGGTTTTCGACTCCGGTTAGGAACCCACGCACAGGCAGAGGTATTGGTGCCTGTTGGGTGTCCAAATCGTACCATGCGTCGCTGACAACGTCAATTCATCTTCTCGCGTTCCTGAGGCTGTTCCATGCGGGCTTGAGGAGAAAGGTTGCGCAAATTCCGCAATTGTTCCAGCTTTTCGTGCCGGTGCTCTGCATCGATTCGTCGCACCGTGCCAGACGCCGACCGCATCACAAGGGTCTGCGTCGTCGCGCCGTGGCTGGTCAAATGCACGCCACGCAGCAATTCCCCATCGGTAATACCCGTCGCGGAGAAGAAAATATTGCGGCCGCTGACCAGATCGCGGGTCGCGAACTTGCGCCCGACATCGATCTTGTCTCGCTCCACGATCGCCTGTTCTTCTTCATTACGAATCCACAGTCGGCCCTGGATCGCTCCACCGACACAAGTAAGTGCCGCGGCCGCGACGACCGCTTCCGGCGCTCCGCCGATCCCCATCAGGACATCGACTCCGGTCCCCGGGATCGCTGTCATGATGGCCCCCGCCACGTCACCATCCGTGATCAATTTGATTCTGGATCCGGTTGACCGGACCTCGGCGATGAGATCCACGTGGCGTGGCCGGTCGAGAATGATCACGACCAGGTCTTCGACACGCTTCTTGAGCGCCCGCGAAATCCGGCCAAGATTCTCGCTTGGACTGAGATCGATATCGATTACATCGGCCGCTTCCGGCCCGACTGCAATCTTCTGCATATACGCGATATCGGCGCACGTGAACATCGTTCCACGGTCGGAGAGCGCCACGACTGAAAGCGCATTGGGCATGCCATTCGCCAACAGCCGCGTGCCGTCGATTGGATCGACGGCGATGTCGACCTTCGGATGCTCTCCCGTACCGACCTGTTCACCGACAAAGAGCATCGGCGCCTCGTCCTTTGCGCCTTCGCCAATCACGACAATGCCATCCATCTCGACCGATCCGAGGAAATACCGCATGGCATCGACGGCGGCCTGGTCGGCGTCTTCCTTTCGCCCTTTTCCCATCCACGCTGCTGATGCCAGTGCGGCGGATTCAGTAACGCGGGCAAGCTCGAGCGCCAGATTTCGGTCGATCACGTCGGACATGCGAACCTCACCACTCAGAATCGATTGCGCTGGCAGCGCCACTTTCGTCAGTCTACCCCGAGGGTCGTTCGCGTCGGAGCCATTCCTCCGCCGCCGGACCGAGATCCGCAACCTGGCCGTGCCGAACCGTGCATTCTGGGAGTGCCCGAATGAAGGTGGAGCCATAGTTCTTGGTGAAGATGCGGCTATCGAGCACCGCCACGACGCCTCGATCAGCCGTGCTTCGGATCAGGCGCCCGAATCCTTGCCGGAACTTGAGCGCTGCCCGAGGCAACGAATATTGTTGAAATGGTTGGTCGAATTGCTCGCTGCGAGCGGCAAACAACGGATCGGTCGGAACGTCGAACGGTAGCCGCGTGACGACCAAACCGCTCAGCTCGTCGCCCGGCACATCCACGCCTTCCCAGAACGCAGCGACCCCCAGCACCACCGTACTGGGACTGCGCTTCATGCGCTCGACGAGCTGATTCGCGGTTCCATCGATGTCCTGCGCGAGTACCGAAATGCCAATCGGTTCGAGCTGCTCACGAAGCCTGGGCGCCACACTCCGAATCGCTGCATGCGATGTGAAAAGTGCCAGCGTCCGCCCATCCAGGGCATTGGCCAGCCCAGCGATCGCATCGGCCACCGCGTCCAAATAGCTCGCATGGCGTGGGTCGGGCACATCGCGCGCGATATACAGCAACGTCGACGCTCGGTAATCGAACGGCGATGGCAGCACGACCTCGGTTGCATCCTCGATTCCGAGCTGCTGTCTCAACAATCGAAACGACCCCTGACTTCGCAAGGTCGCGGAGGTGAGCACGGCGCTACTCGTACGAGCCAGCAATTCCCCGGCGACCAGATCGGCGACCGCGAGCGGCGCCCCGAAAACCGACGCCTCCGATGCATTTCGCCGCCCCGAAAACCAATAGACATACCCGGGATCCGGTTCCGACACCACCGCACGGAGCCGTCCCTGCATTTCCTCCAGGTCCCGGCGCCAAACCGAGAGATCGAGCAGCGCGGGCTCGATTTTCTCCAGCGCATCGCTTTGGCCGGCCGCATCGCCCAATTCGCCGATCAGCCAGCGGCTCGACTGAAGCACATCGGCGAAAACCGCATCGAGCGATTCCCAGGTTTCGTACAAGCTTTGCCAGTTTGGTTGGTCGCGCGTCGAATCGAGAATGCGCCGAGTGATCGCGTAGTTCGACGCATCGTCCTGATCCTCGACGAAGCGCGCCGCGGCATGGAAAAACTGGGTCGCCCAATGATTGCCCCGCTCGACCGCGCTGACCGCCCCGCGCAGGATCTCCAGCGCCTTGCGTGCATTCGCCGGCTTTGTTTGCAATGCGCCCGTCGCCGATAGCGCCTCCACCGCCTTGCCGCAATTGCCGACGATCGACGAGCCTTGCGCCACCGCATACTCCGCCAGCGCGCGCTCGATGCGCGGGCCGGAGACCGCAAAGCTGTACTGTGAGGTTGCAACCGACTCCAGGTGATGCGCTTCGTCGACGATCAGCTTGTCGAGACTGCCGAGAACCGTATTCTCCTCGCCCAAACTCGCGAAGAGAAGCGCATGATTCATGACGATGATGTGCGCCTTTTGCGCTTCCATCCGTGACCGGTTGAAAAAACAACGGTTGCCAAAACTCGATCGGCAAACCAATTGCAAGCAGTTATCGGTCGTCGCCGAAAGCGTCGAAAAGGCCCGTTCTTCCGCCGGTGTGAGTGTCAACTCAGCGCGATCGCCGGTGGTTGTCGTTTCCAGCCAGATCGAAATCTTGATCTTCAGCGCATTCATGGCGGGGTCGCTCTTGGCATCGCGGGATTCCTGAATCCACCGGCGCAAGCAGAGGTAGTTCGAGCGGCCCTTCAGCGCAACGCCCCGAACTGGCTCACCGCCGCACGCTTGGAGCGCGTCGGACGCAATCGGCACATCCTTCGAAACGAGCTGCTCCTGCAAGCCGCGAGTGAAGGTAGAAACCACGACCGGTACGCCGTGTTCCTGTGCCCAGATCGCCGAGGGGACCAAATAGGCAAGCGATTTCCCGATGCCGGTGCCGGCTTCCGCGAGCAGCACGCCGTCGTGTTCCAGCGTGTCGGCAACCGCTGATGCCAGCGTGAGCTGGCCATCGCGCCGCTCGTAGCCAGGAATCGCGGTCTCGAGTCCGCCACCTCGTCCGAACACCGTCGCGATCTCCGGGCTGGTGGAGGATGCGTTTGCCACCGGTTTGGACCGTTTGGCGCGGCGCTCTCGCGTTCGTTCGTCCGGTGAGATCACCCGCTCTGGGTGCTCGCCCGCCACGTCGACACACTTGGCGAAAAGACGATGCAGCTCGGGCCGCGCATCGAGCGCCCAGGTTGCCAATTGCCGGTTGAAGTCGACACCTCGGGAGATCAGCCAATCGAGCTGTTCGGCCACGCGCAGGGCACGATGCTCGAACCGCTCAAAAGCAGCCGCCTTCGGCATCGCGACGCCAAAAAGTCCCTCGAAATAAAGCAGGTCGAGCGGCTCGAATGCGACGAACCCCGCGGGAACGAGCTGCCGCTCGATACGGTCCGCATTCACTGCGATGCAGACCGGCCCCTGCAACGCGCGGCGCAGCTGGTCGAGGGCGCCTTCGTCAGCCTCGACTGAATCTAATGACTCGAACCGGATGTCGCTCGCGGACGAAAAAAACCCGACACGCAAAGTCGAGCGATCGAGTGTAAGGAATGCGAAAGCGGGAGTCGTCACGGAGATGGGGCGTCTATCTAGCTGAGCCGGCCGAAGCGCAACTCCTCGGCGACGGAAACGGTCAACCCGAGCAGTTGGTAGATACCTTGCGCGACCGGTCCTCGTTCGATGAACTCGTCTTCCTTGTGGACATTTCCGCCGTGAGTCAGTCCGATACAAACGGCTGGAATATCGCGGCTAATTGGGATATTCGCATCGGTGCTCGATGCGTCACCGGTCGGTGTGATCCCCATCGCTTCCAGAATTGCACTGGCGATGCGCGTAATGCGCGCATTTTGAGGCACCTGCCCAGCCGGTCGAACCCCCAGGAGCTCAGCTCGAACGGAGATTTCCTTGCGTTTTCGCTTCAGCACTCCTTCGACCGCCGCATTCAGTTTCGAGAGCTCGTTCGCGTCGACCGAGCGCAGATCCATCAGAAACGTACAACTCGGTGCGATGGTATTGACCGAAATGCCTCCCTCGATCGTGCCGACGCTCAGGGTCGTCTTGGGACTGCTCGGCAGCTCGATATCGTCCAGGTCCGAAATGATCGCGGCGGCGGCATGGATGGCATTCCGCTTGCCGAAATCGCCCCAGCTATGGCCGCCCGGCCCATCGACGGTGATCCGATAACGCATGCTCCCGACCGCGATGTGCGTCACTCGCCCGAGATTGTGGCCCTCGATCGCAATAACCGCGCCCACCTCGGGGTGCTGATCCATAACGGCACGCATGCCGCGCAGATTGCCAAGTCCTTCCTCGCCAACATTACCTGTGATCAGCAGATCCACATCTGGCCGCAGGCCGGCGGTTTCCAGCATCGCGGGGATCATCAAAGCCCCGGCAACGCCCAGCCCGTTGTCGCCGATACCGGGTCCGTATGACCGCTTCGTATCATGCCGGACGTCGAGCCGGGTGCTCAAGGGGAAAACGGTGTCGATATGCGCCGCGATCAGCAGGCGTGGCTTTTCCGCGAGTCCTTGGAGGAGTCCGACCGCATTGCCCAGATCGTCGGTTTCGATGCGATCGAAGCCGAGCGTCGACATCCGGTCGCGCACGAAGGCGGTCCGCAGACGCTCGTTCCCGGTCGGCGCCGGAATAGCGGTGATTTCCCCCGCTAATGCAAGCACTCGCGGAGCGAATTCCTCCGCAATCCGATAGAGCGCTGCTCCGATGTCCCCGTGCACCACGGGAGTAAGCTGGGCGCTCCGCGGCATGCTGCTTCTTTCTCTCGGCTCCGATTCGTCACGACCAACACAGGCTGTGGGCACGGCAAGTATATCCGACGGGTTATGACCACCCGAAACTGGCAACGCTTGACACTATTCCGCGAGATACTTAGCGTAGCGCAGACACGATCGAGTTCCATGCGCATCGCACGCTTCGCCGGCTACGAGCGCCGGCATCGAGGGAGGCAAAATGAGCTATCACCGATACGATGCGGTGATCGTGGGCGCTGGTGGCGCCGGTTTGATGACGGCGATCCAGATGGCCGGTCGGGCAAACATCGCGGTTGTCAGTAAGCTCTATCCGCCTCGCTCCCACACTGGTGCCGCTCAGGGCGGTGTCGCTGCGGCCCTCGGCAATACCGAGGAAGACCACTGGGAATGGCACATGTTCGACACCGTCAAGGGAGGCGATTACATCGTCGACCAGGACGCTGCCGCAATTCTGGCGCGAGATGCCATCGATGCGGTCTACGAGCTCGAGCACATGGGATTGCCATTTAACCGCACGCCCGAAGGCTTGATCGATCAGCGCCGCTTCGGCGGTCACTCGCGCAACTTCGGAGAGGGCCCGGTGCGCCGGGCCTGTTTCGCGGCAGACCGCACCGGACATATGATCATCCAGACCCTCTACCAGCAGGGGATCAAGCACAACGTCACCTTCCGCGACGAAGAGTTTCTACTGGACGTTCTTTTCACCGAAAACGGTGAGTGTTGCGGCGTCGTAACTCGCGAGCTAAAAACCGGCGAATACCACGTTCTGCACGCAAAAGCGGTCATGATCGCCACTGGCGGATTCGGCCGAATTTTCAAGATCACGTCGAATGCCCTGGCTGGTACTGGCGACGGCATCGCCATCCCCTATCGGCGCGGCGTCCCCGTGATGGATATGGAGTTCTACCAATTCCATCCGACCGGCCTTTACAAGCTGGGCATCCTCCTTTCGGAAGCAGCGCGTGGGGAGGGAGGCATCCTGCGCAATAGCGAAGGCGAGGCCTTCGCGGCAAGATACGCTCCGACGATGAAGGACCTTGCTCCGCGCGATATGGTCTCTCGCTTTATCTACGAAGAGGTGAAAGCCGGCCGCGGTATCGACGGCAAAGACTATGTCCTTCTGGACCTCAGCCACTTGCCCCCTGAGGTGATCGACGCCAAGCTGCCGGACGTTACCGACTTCGCGCGAACCTATCTGGGTGTCGAGCCCAAAGAAGAAGGAGTGCCAGTCCAGCCGACGGCGCACTACGCCATGGGCGGCCTTCCGACGGACTTGGATGGCCGCGTTCTCGCGGATGCGCAAGGAACCGTTATTCCAGGCCTGTATTCTGCAGGAGAATCCGCGTGCGTTTCGGTACACGGCGCAAATCGCCTCGGTACCAACTCCCTGGTCGACCTGATCGTCTTCGGCCGCCGCGCCGGACGCCACATGTTGAAATTTGTACACGAGACTTCCCTGCCCACGATGCAGCCGGATCCGGATCTGCCCGCTCGCGAGGAAGTCGCGGAGCTGCTGGCGCGGCCGAAAGGCGAAAACCCGGCCGATATCCGCTCCCGATTGCAGACCGTGATGATGGACAAAGTTTCCGTCGTGCGCAGCGCCGAAGGATTGAACGAGGCGCTGAATGAAGTCGAAGCCCTCCGCTCCGCGTATACCCGCGCGTCCGTCGAAGACAAGGGCGAAGTATTCAATACCGATCTGACCGAGACGCTCGAGCTTGGCTATATGCTCGATCTCGCGGAAGCGCTCGTCATCGGCGCGCTCGCCCGCGAGGAGAGCCGCGGCGCTCATTTCCGCACCGATTTCGAAAAGCGAGACGACGTGAATTGGCTCGCGCATACGGTTGTCACCAAACAGGGAACCGAGCTGAAAATCACGAAGAAACCAGTGACGATCACGACATTCGAACCGAAAGAGCGGGTCTACTAGGCGTCGCTTCGTCCGACCCAAGGGAAAGGTGAAACCGTGCAGGTCACGCTCAGAATCAAGCGCTACAACCCCGAGATAGATGACAAACCAATCTTTCGGGAGTACACCATCGAGGCCGAAAAGACCGATCGCGTACTCGATGCGCTGAACAAGATCAAATGGCATGAGGACGGCACCTTGACCTACCGGCGTTCCTGTGCGCACGGTATCTGCGGTTCGGACGCCATGCGCATCAACGGCCGAAACCGGCTCGCTTGCAAAGTGCTGATGAATGAAGTCGGGGATCGCGTCACCATCGAGCCGCTGATCGGGTTTTCGGTGATCAAGGATCTGGTCGTCGACATGGACAAGTTCTTCGCGGGCTACAAGTCCATCAAACCCTACCTGATCACTCACGACGAGGACCCAAGTGAGGAACGCCGGCAATCTCCCGAGGAGCGCGCACGCTTCGACGACACGACCAAGTGCATCCTGTGCGCATCCTGCACAAGCTCTTGCCCGATTACCTGGACCAATGAGGAATGGGTCGGCCCGGCTGCTGTCGTCAATGCGCATCGCTTCATCTACGACAGTCGCGATCAAGGCGGCCGGGAGCGCTTGCGCATCCTGAACCAGCGTTCCGGAGTCTGGCGCTGCCGCACCATCTTCAATTGCACCGATGCGTGCCCGCGCGACATCAAAGTCACGGAAGCGATCGAGGAAGTCAAACGGTCGCTGCTGACCGAGACGTATTGATATGGACAATCCGTTCAATTGGGACTATCTCAGGACAGCGCCTGGGCCGAACGAAGTCTTCGGACCATTTTCGATTGCCTATCTGATTCTGTTCGTCGTTGGCCTCGTTGCGTCGATCGTCGTCTACAACGGCTGGGCAAAGCAGCGGTTCAAGGACCCTATAATCCACCGCCTCGCGCGCAAATGGGCCGGTATCGCGATCGTCATTTTCGGACTTGGGCTCTTCTTCTTTCTGATCCGCTGGCTCCAGATCAATCCCTTCGGATTCGGCCGGCGCTATTGGCTCTGGCTGACGCTGCTGGCGTTGGTCGTGCTTATCTTGTACGCCGTCTGGGACTACCGGACACATTACCCCGCGCTGAAGGCCCAATACGACGAGCAACAACGACGCCGTTCGTTTTCGCGAGCAAGCGGCCAGGGCGGCGCCAGTGGGGTGGATCGAGCCAAACCCTATGCAGGGGCTTCGGCGGGGCCGCGCCCACGACCAGTCAAGAAACGCCGCCGCGCGTGAGCACGATCCAACGTCAATAAGTGACCAGCAACAAGAAAACGGTCCGCGAGATTTCGCGAACCGTTTTCACATACTCGGGAGGGACTGGCCGTGCACCCTCTGTCGATCGGCGATCCTCCGGCTTTCCGGCGCTCGTTTGCTCCGGCGGGGCATCCCCGCGTCACCCGAGGCGTTCCGCTTAAGGCTGCTACCTTCCGGTCCTGACCTGGTTCACAGTGCCTCGCCGCGCGGGACCCGGCCTTCAACACCACGTGGCGTCAGCAGTCCCACAGAATCGGACCTCGAGAGGGAATTCGACCCCGCTGGAGCGGGTTGCGGGTACAGGGCACCGCTAACTCCCCATCTAGCACGGCCGCCCAAAGTCTAGCATCCCCGAGCGTTTGACTGCGGGCTATTCCGGAGGCAAAGGGTGATCCGCTGGCCACTCGATCGGCCGCGGTCCTGGATCTTCCATCTCGGGAAAATCATGCAATCGACGGATCACCCGCACATCGAGATCGTCATTGACCTGCACCTGGCACGAAAGACGCATATCCGGTGTGCGATCCTCGACCCGAGCAAGCCGGGCGGTCTCCGCTTCGGTCATCGGTCCGGGATCGCCCGAAAGAATTTCCACTCGGCACGTCGTACAGCGCGCGTTTCCACCGCACCGATGCAGAATGTCGATACCGGCATCCTCGATCGCCAGCACCAATCGGCGACCTTGGTCGACCTCGATCGGATTCGGTTCCCCCTCGACGACAACAACCGGCATAAGTACCCCTCCTGACTGCTCTTCGCGCCTGGTCCAAACCCTGGAAGCCTACCAGAGCAACTTGTCGAGGACTCGTATACTTGCGGCAGTACCGGACGCGGATTTTGGGGAGTACCACCATGGTTATGAAATACGTCAACTGGGCGCTCCGCCGTCAGGCCGAGGAATCGGACATTCCGCGTTGTCCCACTCATAAGGTCGAAATGCGTTTGCGCGGCGTCATCGGCCAACCAACGCGCTTTCGCTGGCAGACCGAAGAGGATTACACCTATATCTATTTCTGCCCGGTCGACAAATGCAACGAGACCGTCGAGCTTGTGCGCCGCAAATCCCAGGTCCCTGGTGGCACCGACATCCCCGAGCGGCCCGTCTTCGCCCGCCCGCAGGACCAGTAGCAGCAATCCGACTCCGTGATCGAAGTGCCCTCGGGGGGCTTCTGGCATCCCTTGGTACTACGAATTGGTCGAGAAATTCACATTCCGGCAACGCATCCTCAGCCATACATCTCGTTCGCCACTCTGCCCGGATATAGACCTGGATTTCACCGGTAGATTCGCCGCGGGTGCTCGGGCATGGGACTCAACGCCTGCTGTCAGGACCCTATCGCCGATTCTCACCTTGATAAATCCCTTGGTACCCGGCTTCATCCGCGTTCAGAAGTTCGATGAACACCAGCTGCGCGACCCGCGCTCCCACCTGCACTCGAAAGCCGGCTGGGTTGTACACGACCATCAATGAGGTTGACCTTCCCGAATAGCCAGCGTCCCACACCGCGGTGTGGATCGAAACTCCGCTCCGGCCAAGACTGGAGCGCGGCCGCCCGAGTGCCATCAAATTCTTCGGAAGACTGACCGTCTCCGCATAGGTGATGTGATAGGCACCCGGCGCAAGCTCGAACCAACCCTCCCCATCGGGCTCGACCGGCGCCAATTCCGGTAGCCGTCGCTGGGCATTGTCGATGCCGATGACGCCCGCTCCCACGAAGGCGCTCACCGAATCGAGCCGCAGATCGAAGCCATTTGCCTGAATCTGCTGGTCGAGTTCGCCAAAATCGCGAAACAGTGGGCGATCGCTCGCGATCAGCGCGCGAATTTCGGATGAGCTGAGAACGGCTCCCACGTGCGTTGTCCCTCTCTTGTCGATTGTCGGTTGTCCCGTGCGATGATACTGTAGTAGTGCATAGTCAACATTTGGCTACTCGGCCGTTGGCTCTGAGACTCGCAGGGGAGTAACGACGCAGATGCAGCTTTTTCAAATCGAATCAAAACCGGCCGTCAAGGCGCCCGTTTCGAGCGCGTCATCGGCCTTCGATGCATACGGCCGGCAAATGACTTATCTGCGCATCTCATTGACCGACCGCTGTAATTTTCGCTGCGTCTACTGCATGCCCGCCGCCGGCATGGTCTTTCAGCCCCGCGAAGAACTGCTGACCGACGATGAGTTGATCCGGCTGGTCAGGCTTTTTGCGAAAACGGGCTTCACCAAGCTTCGCCTTACTGGCGGTGAGCCAACGATTCGACCGCACGTCGAGGATTTGATCCGCCAGATGAAGGCTTTCCCTGGCGTCGAAGAGATCTCGATGACCACCAACGGGTTGCTCCTTCCCCGCATGGCCGCCGAACTGAAGGATGCCGGACTCGACCGCATCAACGTGAGCATCGACACGCTCGACCCAGTCCGTTTCAAGTTCATGACGCGGGGCGGGAGGCTCGATCTCGTCCTGGCCGGCATCGAGGAAGCCGAACGCGTAGGCATCGGCCCGATCAAGCTCAACACTGTGGTCGTGCGCGGCCAGAACGAGCACCAGGTCGTCGACATGGCAGCGCTCAGCATCGACAAACCCTGGGAAGTGCGGTTCCTCGAAATCATGCCAATGGAGGGAGTCGGCGCGGTTTACGACGAAAGTCTGGTCACGACCGCGGAAACGATGGCGCGGCTCGAGCACCATTACGGCGAGCTGCGGCCAATCGACTCGAATCCCTCAGATCCTGCTCGCCTTTGGCAGCTTCCCGGCGCCAAAGGCACCATTGGCTTCATCTCTCCTGTCTCCCAGCCCTTCTGCCAGTTCTGCAATCGTGTACGGTTGACCGCGGACGGAAAGCTGCGGCTCTGTCTGCTGCGGAACGACGAGATCGATTTCCGGGAGGCAATGCGTTCCGGCGCAGCCGACGAGGACCTGCTCCTCGCGCTCCGGGCGGGCATTTGGCGCAAGCCCTGGGGGCACGGATTGGCAGAGGGAGATTTTGACATTGGGCGAGGGATGTCTCAAATCGGCGGATAGCTCGACGCGGCCCGTGCGCCGGCTGCTCATTCGATTCGATCTGCCACCCGGTGTTTTCGAGTCACTGCAAAACGAATTCCCCGAAATTCTGATCGAGCAGGCGCCTGACGCCTTTCGTACCCCCATGCCGTTGGGCGACGCCGAGGCGGTCGTAACCTGGGCATTGACTCCTGAGGAGATTGACGCCGCCCCAAACCTGCGCTGGGTGCAATGGATTGGGGCCGGGGTAGACCACGCACCGCTGGATGCCCTGAAAGCCCGGCAGATCCAGCTAACCAACAACCGCGGAGTCCACGCCAACAACATCGCCGAACATATCATCGGCATGATGATCGCGATCGCTCGCCGATTTCCGCGTCTGGTACATGCTCAGGACGAGCATCACTGGTCGCTCGATGACGACAACTTTGCCGTCCGCGAGCTCGCCGGTTCGACGCTACTCATCCTCGGTGCGGGAAATATCGGCGCCGCACTTGCCCGCAAAGCCGTTGGCCTGGACCTGAGCGTCGAAGTGCTCGGCCGTAATCCGCGGGCCGCATTCGTCGAGGGTACGACCTACCGAACGATCCACGACCTCGACACGGTTCTTCCATCTGCGGATCACGTCGCGATCTGCATTCCGCTCACATCGGAAACCAATCGCCTCTTCGACGCTGACCGATTTGCCCGCATGAAACCAGGTTCGGTCGTCTATAACGTCGGCCGCGGTCCGATCGTCGACACAAGCGCACTCATTGCGGCACTCGAAAGCGGTCATCTCGCTGGCGCAGGGATCGATGTATCCGATCCGGAGCCACTTCCGCCCGATCATCCGCTCTGGAATGCGCCCAATGTCTTCATTACCGGACATACCTCCGGCCGCACTCCGTATTACTGGGATCGCGGCGGGCGCATTCTGCGCGCGAATATCCACCACTATCTGGCAGGGGAACCACTGGAAAATCTGGTCGATTTCGATCTGGGCTACTGAAGCAGCGCGGCAATCTCGCGGTCGGTCATCCGGCGCGCTCCCGGCGCAAACGACAGTGGAACGACTGAGCTGCGCATCGACTCGTCATCGAAGAAATCCACCAAATCGGCTCGCAATGCGTCCAGCGCGTCGAAGCGGAGCAACGCAAGGGTCGAACCGCCTTCGCCGCCACCCATCATGCGCGCTCCAGCAACACCGGGCACCCCGCGCATAACTTCGACGAGCGCTTCCACTTGGGGATGGCTGATCGCATAATCTCCGGCCGACGACGCGCCGGATTCATTCATTAGCGCCCCGAACGCCACCCAGTCCTGCTCGCCCATTGCGACTTCACCGGCGCCCACTCGTCCGATCTCAGTAACGATGTGCCGCACTCGGGCCTGAAGATGTGGCTCGAGCACGGGAGGTTCAGCACGCTCGATCGCATCGAAATCGTGGGGGGTCAACGCTGCCAGATTGCCAATCGGTCGATCCCATGCTCGTTCGAGTCGCCGAACGGCCTCCGCGCATTCCGCGACTCGAATCGGATACGACGAGGTCCCCAGGGTGCGTTCGACTCGCGAGTCGACCACCACAAAGCAATACGTTGCCAGATCCGGCGCAACAGAAGTGGTCCCTTCCGGACCTTCGTAGCGAATGACCTGACCAAAAACCGAGGCAGCCTGATCCATGGTGCCGCATGGCACACCCGTCCAGTTCTCGGCCGCCTGCGCGTCGTAGACGAGCTCTGCGCCGCTCAGAGGGTCAGCGTTCATCAGCAGCGTTAGCGCCACACAGAGAGCGGCTGAAGAGCTCATACCAGACCCGATCGGAATCGAGGTGGCAACTACGGTCCGCCCTACGCAAAGGTCCTTCCCGTTTTCCCGCGAGCGGGCTGCCACACCCAGCGCAAAGTCCGACGGACGTGGCGAACCAGGCGATGCCGCCTCCAGCGAACCGGCCTGGAGATCGAGCCGAACTGGGCCGTCACTCAAAAAATCGGCGAACAGAAACTCGGGGTTGCCACACCCGTCACTGAGAGCGACCGTCGCCCGGTCGATGGCGGCCGCCAGCACTGGACCACCGTTGTAATCGACATGATTCCCGAGAATTTCGATCCGGCCGGGAGCCACCGCGGCCCGATCTGGTCGCCAGCCGGGACCCCACATTTCCCGCGCCGCACTAACAGCCCGTGCAAACGTGCGTGCTACGTCGAGCTCATGGGAGGACGCCATCGTCCCTCCGTCCTTTCTCACTCAGCGACGCATTTGAACGGTCTTGAACGCTTCGGCGAGCTCGAAATCTTGCCCTTCGGCCACTTCGGCATTGCGCTCGCGCACTCGCTTTTCCATCTCGACACCGTCGCCAACCTGCGATGCATGACGCTTCAATGAAGCGATCTTGGCATCGAAAGTGTCGGTGATGTCGACCACCAGATCCGGCTCCTCCGCATTGAAGAACCAGATCTCCGCCGTCTTATGCGGCTCCAGTCCTTCAGCCAGGTGCTCGGGAAAATAATGTGGATCCCGTGCGGTTGGATAGACCGCGTCCAGCGCCGCGAAACCGCAAGCGCGGTGGTCAGGGTGCAGAGCGTAGGGCCGGAAAGGGTCGTGACTGACGATCACGTCAGGCTTGAACGTCCGAATCTGCCGCACAACCTTCTCGCGCAGCGTCAGATCCGGCACAAGCTCGCCATCGGTGCAGCGGAGATAGACGACTTCCGCCACACCAAGAGCGGCCGCCGCGTTCTTTTCCTCGACCTCTCGTCCCGAAGCCAGTTGGTCGCTTGGAATCGTATGGTCCGGCGTGCCCTTATCTCCGGAGGTCACCTGGACGATGACGACTTTCTTGCCCATATTCGCTAATCGTGCGATCGTGCCCGCGGAAGAGAATTCCGCATCGTCCGGGTGCGCAACCACCCACATATACGTATCCCATTCGTCCCACTTCGTCGATACGCTCATTCCGCTCGATTCCGTTCTTGCGATGCTTTGGTCGCGGCAATCATGGAAGAAATTCGGTCGATCAGTTCCGGCCGTTCGATATCGATCTGTTCGCCGGAAGCGAGATCTTTGATCGCCACCACGCTCCGAGCGGCCTCGTCGGGCCCAGCGATCGCGGCAAGCGCAATGCCTCGTCGACCGGCATATTTGAGTTGCTCTCCCAAACCCTTGCTCTCCAGAAGCGAAAGATCGGTCTTGATCCCGGCGGCACGCAAATCTCGGGTCAATTCGGCGGCGATGCCGAGCGTGCGATCGACGACCGGCACGAAGACCTGCGCGACCGCGGTCGGTATGGGCAGCGTTTGGTGCTCGCGCACGACTTCGATGATCCGTTCCAACCCCAACGAAACGCCAGTCGCCGAAATCGGACGGCTTCCGAAGGAGCCAATCAAGCCTTCGTACCGCCCTCCTCCCGCGACGGAGCCGACCTTCGGTTCGGTCACCTTCGCCTCGAAGACCGGCCCGGTGTAGTAGTCGAGTCCACGCGCAAGGGTCAGATCGAGAACTGCCTTGCTCGAGTCGACACCCATCTGAGACAACAGCTGAAATAGCTCCGTCATCTCGGCCAGCGCGCCCTCTGCATTCGCATCGGATGGCAGTCGCCGGCTCAGCTCGAAAAGGATGTCCGAGCTGTTGCCGCTGATAGCGATCGTTTCCAGAATGGCATCCGCGGCTTCACGAGATATTCCGCCTTCCAGCATCTCAATTTTCACGCCGTCCGCGCCGATCTTGTCGAGTTTGTCGACCGAGCGGTAAACGGTGGCCGCCTGATATTCAGGTACGCCAGCGGCAATGGCGATGCGCTCCAGCAACCGGCGGTGACTGATATGCACCACCGAGTTGTCGAGCCCGACCGAACCCAACGCATCGACCAGCACCGAGATGATCTCGGCGTCCGCGGCCATCGACTCGACACCGGCGATATCGGCATCACACTGCCAGAATTCGCGGAAGCGCCCCCGCTGCGGTCGGTCGGCGCGCCAGACGGGCGCCACGTGATAGCGCTTGAACGGCAAGACGATTTCCGACTGATGCATCGCCACCACCCGCGCCAGCGGAACGGTCAGGTCATATCGCAACCCCACGCTGCGACCGCCATGATCCTCGAAGGCGTACATCAGCTTTTCGTTCTCACCGGCCTTGCCGGTAAGCACTTCGAGATATTCGATCGCGGGCGTATCGAGCGGATCGAACCCATGCAACTCGAAGACCTGCTTGAACCGTCCGATGATCTCTTGCCGCAGAATCATCTGCTCCGGCAAATAATCTCGAAACCCCTTTAAGATCGATGGCTTGCGTGTGACCTGCGAAGTGGCGCTCACGAATCCCTTACTTTCGAATCTCATAAACGACGTGTGCAATTTCCGGAAGAATCAATCGTTCCATCGCGAGCCGGATAGCATTCCGCGATCCGGGAAGCGCAAATACCGCTGTCGAACCGATCGCGCCAGCAGTCGCTCGGGAAAGCATGGCCGCTGATCCGATCTCTTCCCAGCTCAGCATCCGGAAAAGCTCTCCGAATCCAGCTAACTCCCGATCGAGTATCGAGCTCACCGCTTCATACGTCACATCGCGCCGCGCGATTCCGGTCCCACCGGTTGAAATCGCGACGTCGACCGCTGGGTCGCCCGCGAGGTCGAGAATGGCGCTGACGATATTATCCCGGTCATCGCGAACGATCGACCGGCTCGCGACGACGTGGCCAGATTGCCCCACGAGCTCCGCGATCAACGCGCCACCGGTATCGTCATCGAGCGTACGGGTATCGCTGATCGTGACAATCCCAATCGACAACGATGCTACCGCTTCTTCTCGATGGTGCTGGACAGACTCGCTCGGCGCCATCGCGTCATGATACGGGAGAACTTGCGCGAATCAACCGAATTGCGCGGCATTTGCGATATGTGTAAACCGCACAACCGCCCCCGATCGGTCGAGGGTGATCGCGATCAGATCGATCCGCCAGATCGGATCGCCGATCTCGGGGCATTCAGCCAGATACCACTCTGCCGCGGTCGCCAGCTTGCGAGCTTTCGCCGGGGTCATTGATTCCTCGGCACTCCCGCTCCCTGCACCGGTGCGAGCTTTCACCTCGACAAAAACCAGCTCGTCCCGATCCCACATGATTGCATCGAGCTCCCCGGCAGTGCATCGCCAGTTACGCTCCACCAGTCGAAATCCGCGCCGTTGCAGCGCATCGACCGCCAAATCCTCGGCCCGCGCTCCAAGCCGGATATGTGCGGGACCTACTGGTGATTCAGGCATTCCTGAACCGGCCTGAATGAGCGGCGATGAAAATTGGCCGGCCCGTGCAATTTCAGGGCACGAAGATGCTCTGGTGTTCCATAACCAACATGCTGATCGAGCCCATAGCGGCTGTCCTCACAATGGAGTGCGCACATCAAACGATCGCGAGTCACCTTGGCGACGATCGACGCCGCCGCGATCGAAAGACATCGCGCATCGCCATCGATCAGTCCGACCTGCGGCAAATCCAGATCGGTCACGAATGCGTCCAGCAACAACGCGGACGGCTCACACCCCAAACCGAACACGGCTCGTTCCATGGCTAGCCGATTCGCGGCAGTCATCCCGAGCGCATCGATTTCCTGGCACTCGACCATGCCAATGCCGATATTGGTACTGCACCGCTCGATAACCACAAGCGATGTTTCCCTTGCCTGCCGCGTCATCAGTTTGGAGTCTCGGACCGATGCGAGAATCTTTTCCCGTCTCGAACGCGTGCCGATCGCAGCCATATCGAAAATGACCGCCGCCGCCACCAGCGGTCCCGCCAGTGCCCCCCGCCCGACTTCGTCGACTCCGGCCACAAGGTCGTAGCCGGCATTCCAGAAATCGCGTTCCCAGTGAAACTGGCTAACTGGCAAGATCGTCATCCGTTCCGGAAACGCAAAACGGGCGCGGAATGCTCCACGCCCGCGATTCTACTATTGCCTTTTGCCCAGCGCTGCTAGGCCTTCGACTCGTCCCCCTCGGAAACGGTCTTGCCGGCAGCTTCGGCATCCTCGGCAGCAAGCACCACCGGATCGACCAGCTCGGCGCTCTCCTCGGACATGACGCCTTCCTGCACAGCAGCCTCGATCAGCGCCGCGTCGTCGACCGGCGTCGCCTCAGCCACGACTGGCTCAGCCACCACGGTCGGCGGCACGATGACGCGATTCGGGCGCCGGCGCTCCTTGATGCGAGCGGCCTTGCCAGTCAAATCGCGCAGGTAGTAGAGCCGCGCGCGACGCACCAGTCCGTTACGCACCACTTCGATCTTCTCGATGCGCGGGGAATGAATGAGAAAGGTGCGCTCGACCCCGACGCCGTGCGACGCGATGCGGCGGACCGTGAAGTTCTCGTTTACGCCACCAGACCGGCGGCGAATGACAACGCCTTCGAACACCTGGATGCGCTCGCGAGTTCCCTCGACGACTTTCGCATGGACGCGAACGGTGTCGCCGGCGCCGAACTCCGGTACAAACGACTTGAGTTGCTCTTGTTCGAGCGCCTGGATCAGCTGCGCGGACATATGATGACTTCCTGACTCTATTGACCCGAAATTGGGCGGGACCGACCCCAGCGAACCGCCGCACAGGCGGAAACAGGACACAAAAAGAACGACCGATAGTGGTCGTAGCCGATCGAGTTTAGCATGAACCTCGGGCGAATTCGACTGATTATCCGGCCGCGATGAACTCCAGCTCGCGCCCGTGCGCAGGTTCGAGCACGTCCAAGACCTCGGCTGCTACCTCATACCGGCCGAAAGACGGCATCAGGTAGACCCCTTGCGCGATCGGCATCAGATCGAGCAGCAACTCTTGCGCCATGCGCACCCCTTCTCGCCGTCCATCGGGACCCGCCGCGTGCATTCGCCGCAACGCGTCTTCCGTCAATGTGATCCCCGGCACCTCGTTGTGGAGGAAATCGGCGTGTTTGGCGCTTTGCAACGGCAAAATGCCAATCATCAATGGTACGGGGATCGGACCGCCAAAGAACGCGAGAAATTCCGTCCAGACCGAGGCATCGAAAATAGGCTGGGTCATCACGAAATGTGCGCCCGCCTCCAGTTTGGCATGCAGCCGCTCAGCTTCGAGCGCGAGATCTTGCCGGGTGGGATCGACCGCACACCCAATGCGGAAGTCCGCCCGGCTGCCAATCGGCGCGCCGACGGCATCGACCCCTTCGTTCATATTGGTCAGCAGCTTGATGAGACCGATCGAATCGGTATCGTAAACGCCGGTGGTACCCGGGTACCCACCCAGCGTCGGAGGATCGCCGGTCAGCGCCAGGACCGTTCGCACGCCGGCGGCGTGTGCGCCCAGCAGTTCCGATTGAATGCCCATCAGCGACCGGTCGCGCGTCGTGAAATGCACAATCGTCTCCACATCGACCTGGTGTTGGATCATCATGCACAACGTCAGCGCACTCATGCGGACGCGCGCCATTGGCGAATCCGCCACATTGATGGCATCGACTCCGGCGCGCTTGAGAAGCTCGGCCCCGACCAGGGCTTTTTCTGGATTCAGTCCCTTCGGCGGGTCGATCTCGACCGCCACGAGGAATTTCCGCCCGAGCTCGGTGCGAAAGCCGTCCGGTTGGTGCTGGATGCCGCTGGCCGCCGGTTGAGCGATCTCCGCAACAACCAGCTCGGAGACAACTGGTGGCCGCTCCTGAATCTCGCCGGTCGCTCGCTCGAGCATTGCCCGAGCCATCGCCTCGATGTGCGCCGGTGTCGTGCCACAGCACCCTCCGATCACGGTCACACCCGCGTCAGCCGCCTGCAATGCGAACTTTGCAAAATAATCGGGGGAGCTCGGGTAGATCATCCGCCCGCCCTGCTGCGTCGGCCATCCGGCATTGGGGATGCACGCCAAAGGCAGACTGACACCGCGTCGGTCGAGCTCACGCTCATAGGCATCGACCACCTGCAGCAATCGCTGAGGGCCAACCGAACAATTCGCGCCGATGACGTCGACATCGTGTTCGAGAAGCATTTCCACCACCGCCGCCGCTTCATTGCCTGCGACGGTTCGGCCGTCTTCTGCAAACGTCAGCATCGCGATGATCGGCAAGTCGCTGCATTCCCGCGCCGCGGCAATTGCCTCGCGCATTTCAGAGATATCGGGAATCGTTTCGATCGTCAGCAGATCGACGCCGCCTTCCAGCAACGCCTCGATCTGCTCCCGAAATGCCGCGCGCACCTTCTCGGCACTGGCTTTGCCAATGGGCGGCAAGCGCTGTAAAGTCGGACCGATCGAGCCGGCCACAAAGACAGAGCGACCCGAAATCTCGCGTTGTTCTCGCGCGATCTTCGCCGCCACCCGATTCAGCTGCCGTACCTTGCCGCCCAGCCCAAGCTGCTCCAGCTTGAACCGATTGGCGCCATACGAATTTGTCTCGATGATTTCGGCGCCGGCCGCGATATACGCTCGGTGGATCGACGCAACCAAATCTGGATTCGAGAGATTCAGCACATCGAACGCCGAATCGTGCGGGACCCCGCTCGAATGCAGCATGGTTCCCATCGCCCCATCGCCGATGATGGGTCCCTGCTGGAGTCGTTCGAGAAACGGATTGGTCATTGCGAGAAGCGCCGTTCTGTAATGGGAAACGACTGGGAGAACATGCAAATCTGTCGTCCGAACTAGAATACCGCGAGCGACAAGCCGGGCGATATTGGAAGGGGCCGATGAATCTGTGCCGGATTTCACATTTGGACTCTGCACCGACCAAAACCTCCCGTGGGAGGAGCATCGCGACCGGTGGAAATACTTCGAATCGCTGGGCTTTGCTTCGCTCTGGGACTGCGATCACTACCAGCAACCCAGCCGGCCAAACGGCCCCTATTTCGAGGGCTGGACGCTCCTGGCGGCGCTTGCGGCCGAAACGTCGACTGCCCGACTCGGCGTGCTGGTGACATCCAACACGTTCAGGCATCCCGCACTCGTCGCCAAAATGGCTGCAACCGTGGATCACATCTCCGGCGGTCGGGTCGAAGTCGGTCTCGGCGCCGGCTGGTATGCTCCCGAGCACGTCGCATTCGGCATTCCATTTCCAGAACCGCCTGAGCTGGTTGCCCGCTACCGCGAAGCGGTACAGATCGTCGACGACATGCTACGTGAGGAGGTGACGTCCTTCGACGGCGCCTATTACCAGCTGACCGATGCTCCGGCGCGCCCGCGTCCGGTCCAGCGTCCCCGGCCGCCGCTCACGCTCGGCGCTCACGGTCGAAAAATGCTTCGCATCGTGGCCGAATATGCAGACCGCTGGAACTCACACGGCACCCCCGCCGAGATAGCGCAGCGAAACGCGATCCTGGACGAGCACTGCATGGCAATCGGCCGCGATCCCGCCTCGATCGTCCGTTCCCTCTATGTCTGGGCAACGTTGGCCCCGGCCGATCCCTGGAGTTCGGCCGATGCATTCGAAGAAATGGTCGGCGTTTACGCGGAAGCGGGTATACGCGAATTCATTGTCGACTCCCCGGAACCAGAGCAATTTTCCGTACTCGAGCAAGTCGCGAGCCAGGTTCTCGCACCATGAGGAAGCGGTATTCTTACGTCGAGCGGTATTGGGGTGAATCCGCTCGACGCATTCGTTCAGCTTGCAAGGAAGCAGGTTCGATGGCGGACTCGGTGCCCCGAGCGCGGTCGTATGTTCGACCCCAAACGACCCTTCGAGCCAAATCGAGCGAGCAATGATCCTGACTACAGCCGGAACGTCCGAGGCAGCCGCCATTCCTTCCGTCCTCGACCGCACGCACCAGGGACCGGTCATAGCCATCGGCGGAGCCGAGGATAAATTCCGTGACCGTGTGATCCTCAGCCGGTTTACGGAGCTGGCGGGCGGGGCGGACGCCCGCATCGTTGTGATCCCAACCGCATCGTCGATCGAATCCGCCGGCGAACGCTACAAGGCTATTTTTCTCGGATTGGGAGTCGCACAGGTCGACATTGCCGTCATCGGCGATCGGCCCGATGCCAATTCCGATCTCATCGTCGACATGATTCGCCAAGCGACCGGCATCTTCATGACCGGCGGAAATCAGATGCGCCTGGCAGCCATCATCGGCGGAACCCGGGCGATGAACATCATTCTCGAACGCAATCTTCAATCTGCCGTCGTCGCAGGCACCAGCGCCGGGGCCTCCATTCTCTCGTCGCACATGGTCGCCTATGGTTCGAGCGGCAATAGTCCCAAGATGCGAATGGCCCAAATGGTAGCCGGATTCGGGTTGGTCCCCGGCGCCATCCTCGACCAGCACTTTCGCCAGCGCGACCGGCTCGGCCGGTTGATGATGTTGGTCGCCTCCAATCCGAGCTTGTTGGGCGTTGGCGTCGATGAAGATACCGCAGCGATCTTTACGAACGACAGCTGCATCGAAATCCTCGGTCGTCATTCCGTCACGATCATCGATGGATCGGAAGCTTATTCCGATGTCTATCAAGTCAAAGGTCATGGCGGAATCACCCTCAGCGGCGCGAAAATACATGTGCTCACGAGCGGACATACCTTCGACATGGGGGGGCGCACATTGCTCGCTAAACCGCCATTTGTCGTGCCGGATGGTTCGACCGGGAGCACGAGCTAACAAGTTCGGTTCGAATTCAGGAGTGACGGGATGATCGAGTTTCGTGACCACACGGTGTACCGCGGCCCGAACATCTGGGCGCGCATGCCGTCGCTCCGCTTTACCGTCGATATCGGCGAGCTCGAAGATCGGCCGACCAACAAAATTCCCGGCTTTTACGAACGCATCACTGAGCTCATCCCATCGCTCTATGAGCATCGCTGTTCGGTCGGCAAGCCCGGCGGGTTCCTCCAGCGCATGCGCGAAGGAACCTGGATGGGACATGTGCTCGAGCACCTCGCGCTCGAGCTGCAAAATCTTGCCGGCGCCGAGGTCGTCCGAGGCAAGACCAGATCGACCAGCGAAAAAGGCGTCTACAACGTCGTATTCGAATACTCGCAAGAAGACGTTGGCATCGCCGCGGGGGAGCTGGCCCGCCGCCTGCTGAATCATTTGGTCTATAACACAGAACCCGATTTCGACTTCCAGGCCGAGCTGGAACAAACCGTCATCCGCACCGCAGAGCGGTTGGCCTATGGCCCATCGACCGGCGCGATCGTCTCCGAGGCCGAGCGGCGCAATATTCCCGTCATTCGCCTCGATCCCCGCCGCTCGCTCGTCCAGTTGGGTCACGGTGTCTACCAAAAGCGAATATGGGCCACCGTCACATCCGAAACCTCGAACATCGCGGTCGATACCGCCAGCAACAAGGAGCTCACGAACAAGCTCCTGCACGAGGTCGGTATCCCCGTCCCACGGGGCGTCACCGTTCGCAATGTCGACGACGCCGTACGCGAGGCGCGGCGCATCCGCTACCCGGTCGTCATCAAGCCGCTCGATGGCAATCACGGCCGTGGCGTCTGCATCAATCTCAAAGACGAAGAAGAGGTTCGGGAATTCTTTCCAGCCGCGATGAGCCCATCGCGCACTGGGATCGTGGTGGTCGAGAGCTTCGTCGAGGGGCGCGATTATCGCATCCTGGTCGTCAACAATCAGATGGTGGCCGTAGCTGAACGCGTCCCGGCCCATGTGGTTGGCGATGGCGAGCATACGATCGAACAATTGATCGAGATCACGAACAACGATCCCCGGCGCGGAATCGGTCACGAGAAGATCCTCACCCGCATCTCCATCGACGGACAGACCCTGGAAACCCTCGAGCGCGACAATCTGACGCTGGCGGATGTGCCAGACAAGGGCCAGGTCGTACCGCTCAAACGCACCGGCAACATGAGCACCGGCGGCACGTCGATTGACCGTACTGACGACATTCATCCTGACAATGAGGAAATTGCCCGTCAGGCCGCCATGGTGGTTGGGCTCGACATCGCCGGCATCGACTTCATCGTGCCCGATATCTCCAAATCGATCCGGCAATCGGGCGGCGCGATCGTCGAAGTGAATGCCGGCCCCGGCTTCCGCATGCACACCAACCCAACCGAGGGGCATCCGCGCCATGTCGGTCGTGCGGTCGTCGATATGCTCTTCCCGCCAGGTTCGACCTCCCGCGTGCCGATCGTTGCGGTCACCGGCACGAACGGAAAAACGACAACCGTCCGCATGATCTCCCACATCATGAAGACCGCGGGGAGACGGGTCGGCATGACCACGACCGACGGCATCTACATCGATGGCACGCAGATCATGGCCGGCGATATGAGCGGTCCGACCAGCGCCAAGATGGTGTTGAAAAATCCCACGATCAACTACGCGGTCCTCGAAACGGCGCGCGGCGGCATCCTCCGCAGTGGGCTCGGCTTCGACCGGTGCGATATCGCCGTCGTCACCAATGTGACCAGCGACCATCTGGGACAACACGGCATCGAGACGATCTCCGATCTCGCGAAGGTCAAGGCAGTGGTCCCGCAATCGGTCTTTCGCGACGGGAAGTCGGTGCTCAACGCCGACAATGAATGGACCGTCGAAATGTCCCGCTATGCGCGAGGCGAGATTCTCTACTTCTCGATGCAGGAAGGAAATCCGGTCATCCGCGAGCATCTCCGCAACAAGGGCCGGGCGGTCATCTTGCGACAGGTTGCCGCCGGTGACATGATCACCATCATCGAAAACCGGCGCGAAACTAGTCTGCTCCTGGCCAGCCAAATCCCGGCGACGTTCGACGGACGCTTACGGGTGAATGTTGCCAACGCGCTGGCCGCGGTCACCGCCGCACTCGCCGACGATGTTCAGCTCGAATACATCCGCCAGGCGATGCGCACATTTACCTCGAGCTTCTATCAGACGCCTGGGCGCTTCAATCTGCTGGAGTTCCAGGGACGCCGCATCATCATGGACTATTGCCACAATATCGGCGGTCTCGAATCGATGGCCGATTTTGTCCGACGCATGGAACCGGCGCGGGCGATCGCGGTGATTTCGATGCCCGGCGACCGGCTCGATGATGACATCGCCGCATTCGGCCGCCTTTCCGCCCAGACGTTCGATGAGCTAGTCATACGTGAAGATACGAACACCCGTGGCCGCCCATCCGGCGAGATCGCGGCTCGCCTCAAAGCAGCCGCGATGGACGCCGGACTTTCCGACGAGGCGATCACAATCGTCCTGGAAGAGATGGATGCCGTGAAAACCGCCGTCGAACGGTCCGATCGTGACGATCTGGTCGTCCTTATGATCGACAAGCCAGCCCAAACCTGGGAAGAGCTCAACAGCCTGACCGGTGCCTTCACTTGGGGCTAGACGCTGTTCTTTCTCCGGAGTTCGAAACGCTGGATCTCGGCGCCCTCGTGCCAATTTCTCCGTGCTCGCTCATCTTGGGAACGTTTGGCTGAAAATCCGACACTCGTGCCACTCCTCTCCATCGCGAGGACTTCGATGGCACGTCATTGCAGCGCGCAGGCAGTTCTTACTGCATCCGCTTCGAACCGAAGCTTGACAATTGCGAACATGAGTTCTAATATATTGCTAAGCGGCACACTGGCGGATCGGTGCGGGCCTGGGCAGCGCCCGACTCATCCTGCCGTGTGCCAGCCCGCAGAACGCTGGCCGGGACAGCGGACCGTTTGCCAACGGTGCTCGCTCCCGGTGACGCATCGCCCGGGTCCCGGCGCTTTTGAATTCACAGGTTCGTAAAGCGTGTCCTTGGTCGACCCCATCGGTGCATTCGATATTCCTAACCCCGATTATTCGTGAGGTGACACCACTGGCTCCAAGGCCGTAGTTGCAGCCGTCCGTGGCTGCCGTTTCCGGGCCAAAGCAGCCGCGGAGGGCTGCAACTACGCGGGGATCAGCGCACGCCCCTCGTTCGTGACTAACCCGGGCTAACCGCTCCGGCAAAGTGGTCATATGCCTGGCGGTCGCGCAGAGCCTTTCCCGTGAATGCAACTCCTCACAAGGAATGTCCAGCCCCAAACGTCGCGCCGGGCGTCCATTTCCCTTGAATGTCGTCTGTGCGTGCTTGAGCTGCTCTAGGAAAAAAGCGCTCCGATTTCCGGCACGTACTCATGCGCCATAACCGCGATCACATCGCCGGGATTGGCAAGCTCCAGCGCCCGGACCACCGCGGTCAGCTCATTGTCCGAGACTTCGTACGGAACGTCCCGGCCGGACTTGATTCCGCTCAGATAGTGACCCATGAGCTCGTCGGGCGATCGACCTCGAAGATATTTGGTTGTGTTCTTGGCGATGACATAGTCAGAGGCGAGCGTTGCCATACGAGCGATTTCGATCAGTGAGGCATCGGTCCGGTCACCCGCCGTGCCGATCACAGCGATCACTCGCCCGGATTCGGTCCGCAACGATTGCGCGAAATCGAGCAATGCTGCGAGTCCCGCCTCGTTGTGGGCAAAATCGACGATCACCTTCGCGCCATCCCGCTCGAAAACATTCAGGCGCCCGGGATTCATCTCCGGCGTGTTGCGAAACGACGTCAGCCCTTCGCGCACCTGGGTCATGGTCGCGCCGGCTGCCAGCGCGGCCGCCGCCGCAAACAGCGAGTTTTCCACCATGAACCCAGCCGCTCCGCCCGACGCAATAGGAACCTCTCCGATCGGCAAGACGACGGTGGGGATGCCGGTCTCGATCAACGTCATGTCACCGTCGACGACGGTCATGATCAATCCTCCGGCCGCGCCATGAGCAACCAGCTCGGGCGCATCCGGAGCCCGCGACACGAGGAATTTCTGCGCTGCGATCTCACGCGTCGCCTCCATGATCAGCGGATCGGACGCATTCAACACCGCGTAGCCTTCCGGTCGCGTAATGCGGGTTATGAGCCCCTTGGTCCAGGCGAGACCTTCGATCGTGCGCACGCCCTGCAAATCGAGGTGGTCCGCGCTGATATTCGTGAAGACGCTCACATCGACCGATTGGCAGACGATCCCACGAAGCAGGATTCCGCCACGGGCCGTCTCTATAACGGCGACATCCACTTCTGGATCCGTCAATACCCGTTCGGCGCCTCGCGGTCCGGAATAATCTCCCGATAGCACCTCCTCGCCGTTGATATACACCCCGGACGAGGATGACCACCCGACGCTTTGGCCGGCCATACGAAAGATATGCGCCAGTAGCCGCGTGGTGGTGGTTTTTCCGTTAGTTCCAGTGACCGCGATGGTGAGTGCTGAACGCTGGTCGTCGCGGATCATCGCCGGCCGATCGGCAGCGTCCGATTCGGCGGTCCGAATCTCCTCGATCCGGTCCCCAAGTTCGATGAGGTCGATCTCGGCTCCGCCCACCAGCTCTTTCACGGAGTGGGCGATCTCGCGAGCAACCCGCCGGTCAGTCCACGGAAAGACGATCGAGAAATTTCCCACGGTTTCCATGGGAACGATCGTCACCAGACTGTCAGGGAGACCGGCAACCGTCAGCGCTTTCTGCACAAATTCCGCAAGCTTGCCTACCTCGACTGGCGCGTCCATCGAAGCGGCGAATGGATGCGAAGTCATCTCTCTGCCCGATCCGCGCGCGTCAGTGTGAACCTCGATTTTGATCGCCGGTTCCAGCAGAAAGAGATTCGGCCCTTCGAGTTCTCTGATCTCGACGAGTTCCATCGCGAACTGCCCCTTCGGATCGAGCGACCGGCTAGCTGCCGAGGAGAACCACGATTGTATTGAACACCGCGTGCGTAAGGATAGCGGCTGTTGTATTGATTCGATTTCGCAGGAGCCCCAGGATCACGCCCATAAAGAAGACCCCGGCCAACACGAACGAGATGCCGTATTGGCTGTGGAGCAAGGCAAACAGGAGCGAGGTCACCCAGATGCCGTAGCGCGGTTGCAACGCGCCGCGCAGCAGGGTTTCCTCACTGGCTCCGGCGCCGAGCCCGAAGAAGACCGCTCCCGCGATGCTACTAACGTTTTTGGTGATCTCTTCAGTTGTCTGCTGTATCTCATTGTTGAAGTCGGGTTGCAGCCATTGTGTGAGCGCGCCGCCGACGCCCATCACGAGAAAACCGCCCAAAACGGCGAGCAACGCGATCCCCGCCTGCCGGGGCGAAATCCGCTTCAAACCGAGCCGGTCGGCCGCTTCTCGGATCGATCTCCATTGCCCTGCGCCGACGAGTACGAACGCCAGCACGATCATGAAGACGAATTGACTCACCAGATAGGCGATGGAAATATCGCCGGTGTCCTCCGGTTCCGGATTGAACGCGTATTGAAAAACAAAGAACCCGATGAACGCCAGCACGATCGACAGCCCAACCATGTCGATCGGGGATTGCGCATCCATGGGCGTGAACCTCGCGAACAGCTTCCGAAACGCCGGAAACAGCGGCAGGAGCAAACCGAGACCGGCGCCGAGCCAGGCGAATCCGGAAGACTCTCGCCCAGCCAGGCGCGCGAGTCCCAAAAGCGTCAAAAGCACGGCCGGAAACCCGAGCACGAGATACAGCCCGATCAGCGCCGAACGATCGCTCCCGGCGCGACGGACCCAATACGCCATGCCATAGGCGATCAGAACAAAGATCACCAGGGTGATTGCGATATACAACGTTTCGAGCGAGAAAAACGAGAGGGTCGACATGCCGGCTCAGTGAACGACCGGCACTTCCCTGGACCCGGTCCGGTTCCAGCAGCGGAGTATACGTTCCTGGAAGTCGCTTACCCCGCCGATCGATGTCCAATCGGCTGTTTTACACTGCTGCCGGAAGAGGAGCCTTCGACTACTGTGAACGATCGATCGCGAGACAACACGCCCAGCAAGCCAACGCCACGCCGCGCCGGGCTCGGCCGGGGTCTCGACGCCTTGATTCCAAGCCTCCAGACGCAAGCGCCATCCGCCTCGGTCTCGTCAGTCAAGACGTCCAGCATCGCACCGAATCCCAGGCAACCCCGCTCGCATATTGATCCCGGAGAGCTCGAGGTGCTTGCCGAGTCGATCCGTACGCATGGTGTCATTCAGCCAATCGTCATCAAACCCGCGGGTTCACCGGACTCCTACACGCTGATCGCGGGAGAGCGCCGGTGGCGCGCATCGCAGCTCGCTGGGCTGGACGAAATCCCGGCCGTCGTGATGGACGTCTCACTTCAGGCGCAGCTCGAGCTGGCTCTGGTCGAAAACGTCATCAGATCCGATCTGTCTCCGCTCGAAGAGGCAACGGCCTATCGCCAGTTGATCGACGAGTTCGGGCTCACCCAGGCCGACGTGGCGGATCGAGTTGGCCGCTCCCGGGTTTCCGTGACGAACACGCTTCGTCTCCTGCTTCTCCCCGACCGGGTCAAGAACGCCCTGGAAGCAGGCGAAATCACCGAGGGCCATGGCCGCGCACTCCTGGGCTTGCCATCGGCGGTCGAACAGATTGCCATGCTGGAAACGGTGATCCGCCGCGGCCTATCGGTGCGGGAAACCGAAAACGCGGTACGTGCCTGGGTCGAGCGAAATTCGGCGGAACGTGATGCTTCGTCACCGAGTGCTCGGAATGATGATTTTGCCGATTCCGAGCAACGCCTGCGCCGCGCGCTTTCGACCAACGTGGCGATCAGTCGATCGGCGAAGGGCTCCGGATCGATCCGAATCGACTTTTCCACCGGCGATCAGCTCAACGAGCTGCTCGATCGCATCGCCGGTGAAGCGCTCTATTGATAAACGGGGTCAACGCCGAACAACGTACACCGCCATGGGTAGCCCGGACGCTCCACCGTCTTCGAGCTCAGATTCGGAGATCGCTTCCCATCCTTGCTCGGCCAGGGTGGTTCCGATCGTTTCCTGGGTGAGCTGATCGACCGTCCACCACGGATCTGATGCGCCGTCCCGGACCAGCAGCTCATCGATGTGCTCTGCGCGCACCGTTTCGACCGACCGCCGGTCGTCCAGCGAAACTTCGATTCGATATCCGTCACGGTCCGGAAACAGAATCCCGGTCACATGAGCAAAGCGCATCGTTCGCTGGTCCCGCTATACTCGTCTGCTTGCGAACCGGACAGCCGTCCGGTCCATTCACTTGAACCACCATCGCGGCTTTTGAGCCAATTCGGAGTTTCATCTGTCATGTCCGATGTGAAGATACGCGATCTCAGCGAGCTGAGCGCCCGTCTGGAAAATCTCGGGGTGCGTCTTTGACCTCGCCAGTGATCGCCTAGAAGTCCAACAACTTGAATCGGCGTCGGCCGAACCCGGGTTCTGGGACGATATGTCCACCGCCCAGCAGGCCATGCGCCGCATGGGCGAGCTCAAGGCACGGCTCGATCGCTTCGACGATCTGGGTCAGCGCCTCTCCGACATGCAGGAGCTCAGAGAGCTGGGCGACGACGACCCCGCATTCTATGAGACCATCGCCACGGATGCCGATCAGGCGGCCGCCGAGCTGGATGCGCTCGAGCTCGAGCTCACCCTCAATGGCCCCTACGACGCCAAGAATGCGATCCTTGTCGTCCATTCCGGAGAAGGCGGCGTCGATGCGCAGGACTGGGCCGAGATGCTCTCGCGAATGTATCTCAAATGGGCCGATCTCCGCGGTTTCGGGAGCGAGCTGCTCGACACCACGGAAGGTGACGAGGCGGGGATCAAAAACGCCTCCGTCGAAATCCGCGGCAAGAATGCCTATGGCTATGTCAAAGGCGAAGCGGGATCGCACCGGCTCGTACGACTCTCACCCTTCGATTCCGCGCACCGCCGCCATACCGCATTCGCGCTGGTGGAGGTGCTGCCCGTAATCGAATCGAACGCCGAGATCGATCTAAAAGACGACGATATCCGTATGGACGCCTATCGCGCATCGGGCGCAGGCGGCCAGCATGTCAATAAGACGAGCTCGGCCATTCGCCTGACGCACATACCGACCGGCATCGTCGTCACCTGTCAGAACGAGCGCAGCCAAACGCAGAACCGTGAATCGGCGATGAAAATCCTTCGCGCGCGTCTGCTCGAGCGCAAGATGCAGGCGGAAGCTGACGAGCGCAGCAAGATCAAAGGCGAGCACACGGCAGCCGGATTCGGCAATCGTATCCGCTCCTACGTGCTTCACCCCTACACGCTCGTGACCGACCATCGAACCGAAGCGAGTGTCGGCGACATCCAGGCGGTCCTCGACGGAGAGCTCGATCCATTCATCGACGCATATTTACAGCAATTGATCGGCCAGGATGCGCCCGAGCGTGCGTAACCTCGTCCGGCTGCTGCTCGTCGTTGCCCTGCTCGGCGGGTTCGCCTCGGTTGCGCCGCGGACCAGAGCGGCCCAACCACCGGTCATCGCTGCAACCTTGGACGTGGAGATCGATTTCCCATCGACCATCACATTTCACCTGACCGCCGAGACCCCGGAGCCGGTCACGAGCGCAGAGCTTCGCTACACCACCTCCGGGAAGGAATACTCCAACGCCGCAATGGTGACGTTCGAGAAATCCAGCGCGGTCGACGCGGAGTACACCGTCGACGCGCAGATCGACTACATCGAGCCAGGCGTCGATGTGGTCTACTCTTGGGTGCTGCACGACGCGAACGGACCAGTAGCTCGAACTGCCGAGGAGAGTCTCACCTGGATCGACGACTCATTCGACTGGCAGCGCCACGACAGTGATGACGTCAGTGTCTTCACCTACGACGACGAACCCGATTTCGACCAGTACATCCTGCAGGTCGCCCAGGAATCGGCCGATAAGTACAAGCAGGAATACGACATCGATCGAATCGACCCGATGCGCATCTGGGTTTATGCCAGCGACGACGATTTCGCCACGACGCTCAGGCAAAACAGCGAAAGCTGGATTGGCGGATTCTCACTACCGGAAGCCGGTGTGATCGCCGTACCCATCGAGCCGGGCGACGACTACTCGGTCGAGCGCGTGATCAGCCACGAGGTCAGCCACCATGTGCTCTACCAGGCAACCAAAAATCCCTTCTCGTACCCTCCCACTTGGCTCGACGAGGGTCTGGCGGTCATCGGTCAGCTCGCGGGCAATGAAAATGACCGGGAGATCGTCCTCGGGGCGTTTGCCGAGGGCGCGCTCCCGACCCTGCGGACCCTCTCGTCGAGCTTTCCAACCGACGCAGCTGCAGCGAATCGCTCGTACGCCACCAGTCACATCGCGGTGCAATTCCTGATCGATAACTGGGGGCAAGCGGCCATTGCCGATCTCATCCATCAGTTTCGCCAAAGCGCTACCGCTGATGAGGCCCTGACCGCCGTGATCGGACTGGATACCGAGGGACTCGACGCCACATTTCGCGACTGGCTCGCCACCCAGTCCGACTGAAACCGGGTGCTACACTCAGATACATACGCGTCCCTGACGAAGTCGAGTGTGGAATGTCCGAAACCGAAGTTTCATTGCGCGCCTCGATCCTCGATCCCGCTGCGATCGAGCGAAAGCTGGCGTTGATCCATTACAACGTCGATCGTGATCGCGCCCATATCCGCATCATCGATAACGATACCTGCCTGAAATGCGTGCGCCAGCAATGTATCAACTGCTGCCCCGCCAACTGCTATTCCCCGCAAGCAGACGGACATGTGGTCTTTTCCTACGAAGGCTGCGTGGAATGCGGCACCTGTCGCATCGTTTGCAACGAATTCCACAATATCGAATGGACCTATCCGCGCGGCGGCTTCGGGGTTCAGTACCGGTTCGGTTGATCGGACAGCCGGCGCATCGCGATTGGAGAGCGCCTTCGCATGTATTGGACACAGAAACACGTGCTCGTCTGCACGGCCTCTCATTGTGCGCAAAAGGGCTCCAACGAGTTGATCGGCCGCCTGCGTCTCGAGATCGTGCGCAAGAAGCTGGACGCGGAAATCCTCATCAACAACTGCGGCACTATCGACCTCTGCGACATCGGCCCGAACGTAGTGATCTATCCGGACAACGTCATCCTCAGCGGAGTGACGGCAAAGGATGTTCCCGCGTTGGTGCGCTATTTGCGCGGTGAGGGCGATCCTCCTGGTGAGATCACCGGCTTCGACAGTCCCGCGGAGCTGGCGCGGCGAGGCTTCTATCGAACGGCAGTAGAGTGCGATGCTTATTGTCCCGCCGACCGCTTTGCCAGCATCGCTGGCGAACATGGATTCGATGATGCGTGGGTCGATGAGCAGGCCAGACGAGGATTCATCGCCCGAAAACCCAATCCGGAATCGGGCGAACCGGCCTTCGTCGTAACCAAAAAAGCGGTCGATCGGTACCGGCTGCGCAAATCCGTCGAGGGAGCAGCATAGCCCGATGAGCGACGGTCCCCTCGACGATGGCCAACCCCAATCCGCCGGCGCCGAGATTCCCGCAAAACCGAGTCTGCGGCAAGCGCTGAGCGCGCGCGATCCCAGGATGGTCAAGGCGGCCATTCGGCCTTCCCATATCGCGCGGCTGGTGATTGCTGTTGTATTGATGGTCGTCTCGTACTACACCAACCGCGGATTCCTCGGCTGGGGCCTTTTGTTCATTCTGGGTGTGCTGGTCGTACCGGTCGGGCGCACCCGCGCATTTTTGCTCGGATTCATACCGTACGCCGGCGTCTGGTTCATCTTCACGGCCTTCCGCTCGCTGGCGGACGAAACGATCTTCGCCCGCACGGTCAATCTCTACGTTCCGGACTTCGAGCGGAAGTTGTTCAACGACCGATTGCCAACGGTCTGGTTGCAGGATCGCTTTTATACGCCGGGCCACCCGGGACCGCTCGACTATTTCATGACCGGTGTGCACTGGTCCTACTTCATCATTCCCCATGTCTTCGCCGTCTATATCTGGTACAAGCGCCCCGAGCTCTTCCTGCGCTTCTTCAGCGCGATGACGCTCATGCTGGCGATAGGACTGGCAATCTATTTCCTGATTCCCACTAACCCGCCCTGGCTCGCGCCAGAGCCAATCAACAGCCCCTCCGCGGCGGTGGTCTATCGGGTCATGGAATCGGTCGGCAAAGAACTGGGCGGAGGAATCTACGAGGCCAGCTATCGGGTTATTGGCGAATCGAATCCGCGCGCAGCCATGCCTTCGATCCATCTCGCCTTCACGGCGTTATTGATCTTTCCAGCATTCAAGTTTGGGAAGAAATGGGGCTATCTGGCGCTGCTCTATGCTTCGGTCATGGGGTTTGCTCTGGTCTACATGGGTGAGCACTATGTGACCGATCTCGCCGTCGGCTTCATGTGCGCGGCGTACGGTTGGTATGGCGCGGGAGCATGGTGGGACATAGCGGCGCCGATCGTCTCTGGTCGAAGCAACCCGATCGCCGCGCCGGCACATTCGATACAAACCGAAGCCGCTCAGACCTGATCGGCCACCGGTCCCTGGGCTGCACGATTCTCGGCAGCGGCAGCGATCAACGCGTCCAGATACCGTTGAAACGCCTCTGGCCCAGGAATATCTCGTCGAACCCGCATTGGGCGCGTCAGCTTCAGAATGCCACTCTTCGGATCGTATTCGACCCGAAACCAGATGCCATCCAGGTCTGGATCGCTCGTGAGCGGAAGCAGCAGCGGCTCGATACGGTCGGTTACGCCCGGAATCTCCTCCCGGAAGCGGCTCTCGTCGGCGCCCCCCGGTTCCTTTGAGCGCGTAAGCGTCCATTCCCACGGTCTGCCACCGGCGCTCTCGACCACCGAGACGAGGAAAATTCGGGCCATTCCTCCGGGCATCGTGCTGACTTTGCCCTCGGCGATCTGGTTCGCATATCGACCTGCGACCAGCCCCTCCTCGACATCGACTGTTCCATCGATGACCTCTGCCAGCGGAGCAAGCGAGGCCGCCATGTCGTTCTTCGATCGACGGTTGAAATACACCGCCAGATACGCGGTCCCGGCTAGTGCGATGATGACGACCGCGCACATCGCAATCGAAAACGAGAGATACGGATTCATCGAGCGCGCGTTCTCCCCATAAGTCGAATGCCGCTTACCTCGGCTGTCATCACTGGCAGACTCCGACCGAATCGAAAACGTCGAGGCATGCGGCATAATTTCGCCATGCGCACGCCGGCCGATCCGGTATCCCGCGCGTCTGGCATTACCGGCAGGAAGGGTACTCTCAGCGAATGACCGTCGAGCCAACGATATTCGAGCTTAGCCGCACTAACCGGCGCGGTGTCACCTTCCCCGCCGCCAGCGTCCCACATTATTCCGTCCCGCAAAACCTCCAGCGCGAGCGACTCGACTGGCCCGAAGTCAGCGAGATCGATGTCGTGCGCCACTTTACCCGCATGAGCCAGAAAAACCACGCGATCGACATCGCCATCTACCCGCTCGGCTCGTGCACGATGAAGTTCAACTCGCGCATCAACGAGGCAGTGGCGCGCATGCCGGGGTTCGCCTCACTCCATCCGCTGCAGGATGCGGAGACCTCCCAGGGCGCCATGCAGCTCATGTTCGAGCTACAGGATATGCTGGCCGAGATTTCCGGATTCGATTCGGTGACGCTGCAACCGGCGGCTGGCGCCCATGGCGAGCTGACCGGCTGCCTCATCATCCGTGCCTACCACCAGGACAATGGCGATGCCGAGCGCACCGAGATGCTGGTGCCCGATTCGGCCCATGGCACGAACCCAGCCACGGCGGTGCTCGCTGGCTTCGAGGTCGTCACGATCCCATCCGATGCGCGTGGCAACGTCGATGTCGCAGCGCTGAAGGGCAAGTTGGGACCAAAAACTGCCGGGCTCATGATCACCAACCCGAACACGCTCGGTCTCTGGGACGAGCAGATTCAGGAGGTCATCGATCTGGTCCACGAATCAGGCGGTCTTGTCTACAACGACGGCGCCAACTTCAACGCGATCCTCGGCTATGCCCGGCCTGGCGACCTCGGCATCGACGTCATGCATTTCAATCTCCACAAGACGTTCTCGACTCCGCATGGCGGGGGTGGTCCCGGCTCGGGTCCGGTTGGTGTCGCTCAGAAGCTGGCCGATTTTCTGCCGGGGCCATTGGTTCACAGGCGGCAAGTCGATGGCGTCGACGAATACGTCTGGTTCACCCCCGAAAAGTCGATCGGCCGCCTGCATTCATTCCACGGTAACTTCGGAATGTTCGTCCGCGCGTTGACCTATATCCGCATGCACGGCGAAGAGGGCTTGCGCCAGATCAGCACGGACGCGGTGCTCAATGCGAATTACCTGAAGGCACGGCTGGAAGACGAATACGATGTCGCAATCGATCGTTCTTGCATGCACGAAGTGGTTTTGTCCGCGCGGCGGCAAAAAGCCCAGGGCGTCAAAGCGCTCGACATCGCCAAGCGTCTCCTCGATTTCGGTGTCCACCCGCCGACCACATATTTCCCACTGATCGTGCCCGAAGCCCTCATGATCGAACCGACCGAAACCGAATCGAAGGAATCGCTCGACCAGTTCATCGACGCGCTCCTGCAGATCGCCCGCGAAGCCGCGGAAAATCCGGACCTGGTGACCTCTGCGCCGCACACGACGGACTTCAAACGACTCGACGAAGCGGGGGCGAACCGCAAGCTCAATGTCAAATGGGTTGTGGAGCAGCCCGAGCTCGCGGCAGCCGCCGCTGACTGATGGGTTGTCGTCAAATCAACCAAACGAAAACGCCGGCGCAACTGCGCCGGCGTTTTGCGTTCCCATCGGGGGAAACAATTACTTCGGTTTGACTACGAAGTTCATCAGCCGGCCCGGAACATAAATTTCCTTGACGATTTCGACGCCGTCCAGTGCCGCCGCGATCTTCTCCGCGTTGCGAATGGCAGTCTTCGCGGACGTTTCGGAAGCGTTGGCCGGCAGGACGACGCGATCCCGGAGTTTCCCGTTGATCTGAATGACCATCTCCACGAAATCGTCCTGAGCGAGCGCTTCATCGAATGCCGGCCAGGATTGCGTATGAACGGAATAGTGCTCGCCCAATTGCTCCCAAAGCTCCTCAGCCACATAGGGAGTGGATGGCGCCATCAGGAGCACCAGTGTTTGCAGCGCAGCGCGCCATTCTGCTGTCCGCATCAGCTCGGGGGTCTTCAGATCGATCAAGCCGTTCGAAAACTCGATGAGCGCCGCCACCATCGTGTTGAACTGGAAATCGAGCAGATCAGTTGTGACGCGCTGGATGGTGCGGTGAGTCAGTCGCTCAAGCGTGCGCGCCGTTTCGGGCTCGGCGTGGCCCGAACGCGAGAGTTCGACGGTCTCGGTTACCAGGCCGTAAACGCGTCGAATGAAGCGCTCCATACCGGTGATACCGCGCGTGTTCCACGGACCGCCCTGATCCCACGGGCCCAGGTACATCAGATGCAACCGCAGAGAGTCGGCGCCGTAATCCCGCACTAGCTCATCGGGCGACACCTGCGTACCGCGGCTTTTGCTCATCTTGGTGCCTTCTTCGGCCAAAATCATGCCCTGGTTCCGCAAACGCACGAACGGCTCCGAATGCTCGGTCAGTCCGATATCGCGCAGCACTTTGGTGATGAATCGCGCATAGAGCAGATGCAGAATCGCGTGCTCGATACCACCGCAATAGAGATCGACCGGAGTCCATTTGTGCGCCAGCTCGGGCGTGAAAGGCTCGCGCTGGTCGTGTGGGCTGGTGTATCGGAACCAATACCACGAGGAATCTACGAAGGTATCGAGCGTGTCCGTCTCGCGGCGCGCCGGACCTGCGCACGCGGGACAGATCGTGTTCAGGAATTCGGCGTGACTCACCAGCGGGCTCTGGCCGGTGGGAGTGAACGCCGCGTCCAGCGGCAGCTCGACCGGTAGCTGATCGATCGAAAGCGGCACCATGCCGCAGTTCTCGCAGTACACCACCGGAATCGGCGTGCCCCAATAGCGCTGCCGTGACACCAACCAGTCACGCAACCGATAGTTGACCTCGGCGGTCCCTCGTCCCGTTTCTTCGAGCCAGTTGATGACCGCGGGTATGCTCTCGGGCACCGGCGTTCCGTCGAACTGGCCGGAGTTCACCATTACGCCGCTGCCGTGATAAGCCTCGGTCATCGTTGCGACCTCGAGCGCCTCGCCCTCTGGCTGAATCACCACGCGGATCGGCAAATCGAACGCACGGGCGAAGGCAAAGTCCCGCTCGTCGTGTGCCGGCACCGCCATAATCGCCCCGGTGCCATACCCCATCAAAACATAGTCGGCGATCCAAATGGGAATGCGCTCGTCCGTGATGGGGTTGAGTGCATATCCGCCGGTAAACACTCCGGTCTTGGGCTTCGCGGCATCGGTCGACATCCGCTCGATCTCGCTCTGGTTGCGCGCCGCGGTGACATAGGCTTCGACCGCCTGCCGTTGTTCGTCAGTGGTGATCTTGCCCACCAGCGGATGCTCGGGTGCAAGCACCATGAACGTCGCACCCCAGACGGTGTCCGGCCGGGTCGTAAAGACCTCGAGCGGTTCGCCTCCTTCGACGGCAAATGTAAGACGCGCGCCCTCGGATCGCCCGATCCAGTTGCGTTGCATCGTCTTGACACGCTCGGGCCAATCGAGATGGTCCAGCTCTTCCAGAAGCTCGTCGACATAGGTGGTGATGCGGAAATACCACTGTTCCAGATCACGCTTGATGACCTCCGATCCGCATCGCTCGCAGATGTTCCCTTCCAGAACTTGCTCATTGGCCAGGACGGTCTGGTCCTTGGGACACCACCAGACAGCGCCCGCCTGTCGATAGGCCAGGCCCTTTTCCAGCATCTTCAAAAAGAGCCATTGATTCCAGTGGTAATACTCGGGCGTACAGGTAATGACCTCCCGAGTCCAATCGATCATCGCCCCCATCTGGCGATACTGCGCTCGCATGCGGTCGATATTGTCGAAGGTCCACTCCGCCGGGTGAATGTTGTGCCGTATTGCCGCATTTTCAGCCGGCAGACCAAAGGCATCGAATCCCATTGGGAATAGCACGTTGTATCCGCGCATCCGCTGGAAGCGGGCAAAGACATCTGGCACCGCAAAGGCGTACCAATGACCGATATGGAGAATCCCCGAGGGATAGGGATACATCGTGAGCGAATACCACTTGGGTCGCTCGGATTCATCCGGTGTCTCGTAGAGACGGTCGGCTTCCCATCGCTCACGCCACCGTGCTTCGATTACGTCCGGCCGATAGACGGAAGCGGACTCTACTGTTTTGGTGATGGAGGACAAGGGATCCGACTCCAGACGAAGAAAAGCAAATTACCGGTCACGATTGTCGTCTGTTCCTATGAGAAAACTCAAGGGATACGGCGGTTTTCATTCGTCGATGGAAGCAGCTTCCATCGCACAACGAAGTGGTATGGTCATGGCGCCGCGAGCCGAATTGCCGGCGTCGAAAAAGTAAGAGACCAGACTGGCGCAGGCCAACAGCATTCGCGTCTGACGCCTGATCGATACGCGAGCGAGGACCGATTTGGAAGCGATCGACATTGCAGTGCTCGCCTTGCTTGCGATCGCCGGCGCAGCGTGGCTCGGACCTCGTGTGCGCATTGCCGCTCCGCTCATTCTCGTATTGGTGGGCATCGCCGTTAGCGTCTGGCCCTCGACCCCACTGTTCATCATCGACCCGGAAATCATACTGATCGGAATCCTGCCGCCGCTTCTCTTTTCCGCTGCTGTCTCACTGCCAACCACCGAGTTCCGCCGCGATTTTGCGGCGATCAGCGGACTTGCAGTATTGCTGGTCGTGTTCACCTCCTTCACCATAGGATGGATTCTTTCGCGTCTGATTCCCGATCTCGATTTCGCTGCCGGTCTCGCGATCGGTGCCATTCTCAGTCCGACCGACGCGGTGGCGACCTCCATCGTCAAACGCCTCGGCGTCTCGCCAAGAACCGTGGTCGTGCTCGAGGGCGAGAGTCTATTGAACGATGCGTCTGCGCTGGTGCTGCTGCGAACCGCGATCGGGGCTACGGCAGCGGGCATATCCCTGCTTCACCTTACCGGAGCATTCATTTATTCGGTGGCGGTTGCAGTCGCCATCGGCGCCTTCGTGGGATACGTGAACCTGAAAATCCGATCGCAGGCCACCGATCCTACGGTCAACACTGCCATCGCGTTGACGGTCCCATTCATCGCGGCCATTCCTGCCGAGGCGCTGGAAGCCTCTGGTTTAGTGGCGGCGGTGGTCGCCGGCGTCGTCACCGGATTACTCGGTCCGAAGTTCCTGCCGCCTCGCTTCCGGCTCTCGGACCGCCAGAACTGGCGCATGATCGAGTTCATTCTCGAAGGTTCGGTCTTCCTCATCATGGGACTCGAGCTGGAATGGGTGCTCGATGATGTTCGGCGAGATCACTTCGGCCTCGTACGAGCGGCAGAATACGCGGCCATTGCGCTGATCCTGACGATCGTCATCCGCGCGCTCTATGTCATTCCATTGATCTATCTGTTTCGAATCGGCGCTCGACGAGTGGCCGTCATTTCCGATGCCTTTCAGGATCGTATCGTCGAACCGATTACCGACAATTCACTTGCGCGCGGAATCCGCGGACTCAACGCGAGTACCGAGGCCGACAAAATCGAGCGATTTCGGAAGAGTTGGCGCCGGCGCGTAGCCGACATCGACTACTTCCGCCAGGAACAGCTCGGCTGGCGAGAAGGCACCGTGATCGTTTGGGCCGGTATGCGCGGAGCGGTCACCTTGGCGGCGGCCCAAACGCTGCCCAGCGATACGCCCAGCAGGTCATTGCTGGTATTCATCGCTTTTCTCGTGGCCTCGACATCGCTCCTCGTTCAGGGCTCGACGTTGCCCTCCCTGGCAAAACGCCTCCTACCGGCAGTCGACGACCGCGAGCGACTTGCCACCGAACGCGCGAGACTTGCCGCCTCGCTGCGAAGCGCGGGCGTCAGAGTGCTGGTGAAAAACGGCCGTGATATCGACGCACCGTTTCCCGACCTGGTTTCGGGGCCAATGCCGCCTGGAGGCGGGCAGTTGCAGAATGGCCAGCACGATGATCGGCGCGTACAGCTGGAGATGATCGAAGCCCAGCGAAATGTCTTGCTGGCAGCGATGTCGGACGGGTCATTTAGCTCGGAGCTGATCAACGCGGCGATGGCAAATCTTGATGCCGACCAGGTGAGTCTCGAGCTCAAGGGAGTGCCGGCCGGGGAACACTGACAGACCAAAAGAAACGCCACCGGCTTTGAACCGGTGGCATCGACATTTCGTGGAGCTGAGGGGACTCGAACCCCTGACTTCAACACTGCCAGTGTTGCGCTCTCCCAACTGAGCTACAGCCCCGCGCCTCGAAAAGGCAGTCGGTAGGCTAGCATTTTCCCGGGTCCCGCGTCAATCGAAACAGCAGGGAATTTTGAGCAATGCCCTCTCCTAACGACGGTTCCTCCGAAATCGAAGAGATCGGTCAATCGGTGCTCGTTCGCCTTGATGCCCAAAACCAGCTTCGCGATCGAGCGCTGAACGAAGGGCGTCAAATCATCCGCCTGAGCGCGAACTCCATTCGATCGACGCACCGCCATGAGTTCCTCGAAGCGCGGTCCCAGCTCGCGCGAGGGGGCGCCTTGCTTTCGGCATTGCTGGCCGACCTGGAGTCGCATCCAGGCATCCGCTGGGCCGGGTACGTTCAGGACCCTATGAAGGAATTCGCGGAGGCCTCGATCACCTTGGCGTTGGTAACCGGACAAACCGTTCCGGGACCGGAAGAGCTCGGTGTGGACGACCCGCCGTATTTGAACGGCCTCGCCGAATCGGCAAGTGAGCTTCGCCGCCAAATTCTCGACGCGATTCGGCATGACGATTTCGCGCGCGGGGAGGTACTGCTCGACCGCATGGACGAGATCTATGGATTCCTGGTGACCGTCGACTTTCCAGATGGCTTGACCGGCGGCCTGCGCCGCACCACTGACGCGTTGCGTGCTGTACTGGAGCGGACTCGCGGCGACCTGACGGTGACTGGAGCCCAACGCCGGTTGCTGGCGGCGTTGGAGCAACCAGCCGAAAAAGACTGAGGACGATCTAGCCGGCCGATAGCGCGATTCGCTCGGCGACCCCCTCCAGCAGTGCCACACATCCGTCGACGCCATCGATCAACACATCAGCAGAATCGAGCACAACGGCGTGTGTCTCCGCCGAGACAACTCCTACTGAAAGAGTGGCAACCTCGGCCGAGATAAGCGTCTCCAACGCGCGAAATGCGTCGACATCGGTGATGTCATCCCCGAGATATACTACGCCGGCCAGACCCAGCTCCATCGAAATGTCGTGGATCGCGGTTCCCTTGTTGACGACCGCTCGGGGACGGATCTCGATCACGAGCTTTCCTTCGGTTACCTTGAGCTCATGCAGCTCGGCAATGGACTGAACGAGTTGCTTGAGCAGATCGACGGTGTGTCCCTGGTCTTCGAGCAGCCGGTAATGTACGGAAGCGGACAAGTCCTTATTTTCGACAACGACCCCACTTAGACGCGGGGTTGTTTCGACGATGCCGGCAATTGCTGCGGTGCAGGCGGAAACGCTCGCGCGCGATCCGAGTGCGGACGGATGAATGAGACGCTCGCCGGCATGCAATCGTTCATACCCGTGATTCCCGATAACAACGGTTCCGTCGAGTCCAAGCATCCCGGCGGCGTCCTCCGCGCCCCGGCCGGTGATCGCCCCTACGATCGAGATCGCGGATCCCAGCGTTCGCAGCGAGTCGCGCGCCGACTCGGCGATGAACGCTTCCGATGGTACGCGCGCCACCTGGCTGATCGTCCCGTCGATATCGGTAAACAGACCGGATGGGCACCGCCGGAGTACTTGAACGACTTGATCGATTGCGAGTTCGATCGGCGTCACCGTCGCCATGCAATCCCCCTATGCTGGAGTCTGGTAGGTATAGATCTCGCCCGTTTCCTCGTTGATGAAAAGATCCTTGATAACGCCGGCATGCTGGATCGACACATGCGCGATCAACGCTCCCGGCGGCACCGTGGACGGACCGAATGGCGCTTGTTCACTACTGATCCGGATATCGATCCCAGTCGACGGATCGAGGGAAAGATCATCGGTAAAGTCCGCCTCGATCAATGCATCGTAGACGCGCTGGAATGAGATCGACTCGAGCGGGAGCGCTTCGACTTTCTCCGGATCCAGGTTGACCGGCTGCGATTCGAGGGTGTCTGCCGCCAGGATGGCCTGGGCCTGGGCCGAGAAATAACTCGGCTGCAGGCGAAATCCCGAACCGAACAGTGCGCAAGAGACACGCAGTTGCACCAATTGCGCATCATCGTGCCACTGCAGCGCCTCACTGTCTGGCGCATCCAGCTGGCTTTGCCAAATTGAGTCGACGCTCGGAATATCCCCGATGAGCATCGTTCCGTCCTGGCAAGCACCCCGGTCCTCCGCGGGAGACGACGGCGGGACCGGGCTTCCGGCCTCCGACGTCGGTGTCGGAATCAGCGGATTATCGTTCTCGCCACGTGCGCAACCGGCAGCGCAAAGCAGCAACAGGAATGCGAATCCCAGATTGCGAAATCGTTTGACGCAGTTCCTCCGTGCTGGTTCCTTGTCCACTCGCGTCCTTCGTTCGAGTTCGGCGCTTTTGGCTGCGGCGGCTATGGTACTCTGCGACCGGCCCCAGCTTCCCAAAACGCCGTGTTTACTCAGGTATACTCGCCCATCGCGCTTACCGCGGCTGGCCACGAAGAGGGCAATCTCCGCTTCCAGTCACAAGCGTCGACACCACGGTTTTGACGAATCGAATGCTCCGCGGTTCTTCACCCGGAGGAAGGAACGGTATGCGCCTGTTCAACACGCAGTCCGGCTCGCTGGAAACGATCGAATTCCACGAAGAACCGCTCGGTCTCTATGTCTGCGGTGTGACTCCGTACGACACTACCCACGCGGGCCACGCGTTCACCTACCTGACCTTCGACATTCTCATTCGATATCTCTCCCACCTCGGTCAACCGGTCACCTATGTTCAAAATGTGACCGATATCGACGATGACATTCTTCGCAAGTCGAAAGAAGTTGGGCTGACCTGGAAAGAGCTCGGCGAGCGGGAGACCAGGCGATTTCTGGACGATATGGCGTCCTTACACTGGCGGAAACCTGACTATTACGTCAAGGCCACCGAGCACACCCCCGAGATGATAGCCATGATCGAGCCGCTTATTGCTCAGGGTCTGGCGTACGTTTCGCATGGCTCGGTCTATTTTTCGGTCGCGGCCGATCCCACGTTCGGCAAGCTCAGTCACCTGCCGATCGCGGAGATGTTGCCGATCGCAAATGAACGAGGCAATTTTCCCGACGATCCAAACAAGCGCGATCCCCTCGATTTCGTCCTTTGGCAGGCAGCAAAACCGGGTGAGCCGACCTGGGATTCGCCATGGGGTCCCGGCCGGCCGGGCTGGCATATCGAGTGCAGCGCCATGGCCGCGCGATACCTCGGCCCATCGTTCGCCATTCACGGCGGAGGTTCCGATCTGATATTTCCCCATCACGAGTGCGAGATCGCGCAGGCTGAAAATGCGACCGGTGTCGAGCCGTTCGTGCAGCATTGGGTCCATGTCGGCATGGTCGGTTACCAGGGCGAGAAGATGAGCAAATCGCTCGGAAACCTGGTCTTGGTCAGCAACGAGCTGAAACGGTTTAGCCCCGACGCGTTCCGCCTCTACCTCTTCAGTCATCACTACCGATTGCCCTGGGAATATCTCGACGGCGAAATCGACGGCTGGCAGCAAATCGCCGGAGATCTCGCTTTGGCAATCCGGCTTCCCTCGAAAACGAATGGCTCGGAGCTCGACCCTGGTTCGTATCGCGAAGCATTTTTCCGAGCAATGGACGAGGATCTCGATACCCCCACGGCAATCCGGGCGCTCGTCTCCTTGGCCGATTCGATCCGGCAATCGAGCGACTCGGCGAACGTCAGCGCAGCGCAACAGACCCTCTCCGAATTGGGCTCCATTCTCGGATTGACCTTCGATGCCTGAGCTTCGAAATTCATGATGCGCGGGTCGTTTAGCACTCTCACTTGCAGAGTGCTAAAAGATCGGGTAGCATCCTGACAGAACCATTTTGAGGAGCAGTTGCTCCTGCTCGTATGTTCTGGAGGAATCAACTATGGCAACTGCTGAGGCGGCCACCGACCTCAAGCTGACCCCCCTGGGTGACCGGGTGGTGGTGCAACCGCTGGGGCGGGAAGAAACCACCAAGTCCGGCATCGTGCTACCCGACACCGCCAAGGAAAAACCCCAGCGCGGCACCGTGCTGGCCGTCGGTCAGGGTCGCCGCGATGATGACGGCGACCGCATCCCGCTCGATGTCACCGTCGGTGATCAGGTGCTCTTCGCCAAATATGCCGGCACCGAGTTCAAGCTCGACGATCAGGATCTGCTGATCCTGGCCGAAAAAGACCTGCTCGCCATCGTCGGCGCCTAAGGCGCGTTTTCCTTTACCGACTACGGAGACACTTATGGCCAAACAACTGCAATTCGATGC